>JAGWNK010000079.1 GCA_028871345.1 Alphaproteobacteria bacterium
AGAGACCCGATAACGGCAACGGCAATCCCGGCAAAACTGCCACCGGCTGCGATCATGCCGGCGTGATTGAACAGCGAAGGGGCGTAGGCATCGTAGTCGTACCACCACTCGAAGAGGCGCCAGGGCTGGTAGACGGGATAGGAGAAGAGCGTGAACCACGGCACACCGAGGCGTGGCTGAAAGGCCAGGGCCGCCGCTACCCACTGCGTGGCGAACCAGACGCCAGCGATCGCGACCGCGAAAACCGCAATGATCTGACCGACAAGGAGTCTTGTGGGCGTCACGCGCCACCTCCTGCGCAAGGGTGACGATGATGCGTCTCACACGGTCCTTCGCAAATAGCCTTTGTTTGCGCTCTGCTACGCTTGTTTGCGCTCTGCTATGCTTTTGCCCCGCAAAAACAGTGCGCGAGGCGGACAAATCCGTGGCATCGATGAGTCGGCCGCGTTACACTTGGGTTCACGCGCAGCCACGTTATTGGTGTTGAGGAGAGGACCGATGGTCTTTTCGCTTCTGCTCATGGTCGTCGGGGTCGGTGCGTTCTGCATGCTGCTCTACAACGCCGTCGTTTACGCGCTGCCCGTGACGGTTGGAATCGAAGTGGGCTTCTGGGCGATCCATGCCGGGGCCGGCTCGGTCGGCGGCATCGGCGTCGGGTTTCTGGCCGGCGGACTGACCTTCGCGCTGGGCCAGTTCGTTTTCGCCACCACGCGGTCGGACATCCTGCGCTTCGCCGTCGTGCTCGCCTTCGCCATCCCGGCCGTGATCGCAGGCTATAGCGCGCTCTTCGAAATCGCAGCGTGGGGCGTACCCTCCGTGCTCTGGCAGCACATCTTGGCCATTGCCGGCGCCGCCGTCATTGGCGGCACGGCCGGCATGCGCCTGATGACGCCCATGGTCGAGCCGCACCGGCCGGCTGGAATTGACCGCGCCCGTTGAGCCGTGGCGGGACGCGCCCTTTGCATTGCACGGCGATTTGCCGTACCTGCGGGATGCAGGAGACCATCATGGCAAATTCGGCACGGCGCAAACATCCGCTGGCAAGCGAATTGAAGCGGGAGCGCATGGAATTGCGCGTCGCCCCTTCGGCAAAAGAGCTGATCCAGCGCGCCATGGCCGTCTCGGGCCTGACGGCAGGCGACCTCGCCTATGAAGGCGCGCGCCGGGTGCTCGACGAGCATGAGCGCATGATGCTGACGGGTGCCAACAGGCATGCGTTTCTGGAGGCCGTACGCAATCCCCCTGCCCCCACGGCAAAATTGATCGCCGCCTTGAAGCGCCATCGCGATCTTTTGGGATAACCCCGCCTTGGCCTTCCGCATCGAGCCCCTCGGCAAGCACCACGACCGGGCGGCCTTTGCCTCGGGCGCGCCTCTGCTCGACGATTGGTTTCGCGAGCGGGCGACCCAGGACGACAAGCGCAATGTCGCCCGGATCTTCGTGGCGGTCCATGATAAGGACATCGCCGGCTTCTACAGCCTCAGCGCCTTCACGCTGTCGTTCACCGACATCCCCGAAGATCTCGCCCGCAAGCTGCCGCGCTACGATGCAATTCCCGCCGGCCTGATTGGCCGGCTGGCGCGCGCTGAGCGGGTCCGCGGCCAAGGCATTGGCGCGCTTCTTCTCGCCGATGCGATCAAGCGCGTCCTTGGTGCCGGACGCACGCTCGCCGTCTTCGTCATTGTTGTCGATGCGACGGACAACCGCGCAGTCACCTTCTACAAGCGATATGGGTTCCGGTCATTTCCGTCGCGGCCGAGGCGCCTGTTCCTGCTGGCCTCGACTGCCGCCGCAGGTCTGACAAAGCTCTAACGACCATCCGGGGACAATTTGCGCATGGGGCACGTCATCGGCGCGCGGGCGCGACGTCCTCTTCGACGATCTGTCCATATCCGTATTGTGTCACTTGACACCGAACGGGCGCCCATGATAGGCTTCGCCATGAAGATCAGGAACGTGATCCACAAAGGATTGCGACGATTCATCGAAAACGATGATGCAAGCGGGCTTCAGCCTGCTGTCGTCGCCAAAATCCGACGCATGGTCTCCTTCCTCCAAGACATGGAGAAAGAAGATGAGTTGCGTGCGGTGCCGAGCTGGAAGGCGCATCTGCTGACCGGCGACCGTAAGGGGACATGGAGCCTGTTCGTCACCAAGAACTGGCGGATGACGTTTCGGATTGACAGTGACGAAATCGAGATTATCGACCTCGACTATGAGGATTACCACTAGGAGGTGGCCATGAGCGCAAAGACCGCAATCCGCTTGAAGAACCCGGCCCATCCCGGCGGCTTCATCAAGCATGAAATCATTGAACCGCTGGGCCTGTCGGTGACGGGCGCTGCGGAAGTGCTGGGCGTGACGCGGGCGACTCTTTCGACGCTCCTCAATGAGCGCGCCCATCTGTCGCCGGAAATGGCGCTGCGCGTCGAGAAGGCATTTGGTGTGTCCATGGACACCCTCATGCGGATGCAGAACAGCTATGACATCGCCCAAACGCGCAAGCGAGAAGGCGAAATCAAGGTTTCTCCCTTCCGAGGCAAGCCACGCAACACCCGGCCAGCTATGGCCTAAGCGGCTACCAAAGCGGGAATTTTGGTGTCGGGAAAAGAATCAGAAAAATGATTACCGATTATAGCGCGCGCCGAAGCGTGTGGATGAGCATTCGACTGAGAAAGATAAAAGGCCGGAACGTTAGATTACCCTTATGATTGCCCGTCTGCACGCATCTCATACCCGCAGTCTGTGCAGTGCAACAATCTGGTGTGCAGTTCCCGCAAGCGAGATTGTTTCGGCGATGTTCATCAGCATGCGCGCTTCGCCGGTGATACCGTTCCAGAGTCCACGCTTTCGCGCTTTGTAGACGTGGCCCACACCGTCCCACCAGATAATCTTGACTCGGGCCCTGCGCTGGACGAACAGGTCATTGAGATAGGTCTCCAGCCCGAACCCCGGCAGGCGCGCGATGATATCGAGATGCTCGGCAAGCATATCCCGCCGCAGCACACGTTCGCCGGAGAGATAATCGAGACCGATCGTTCGCCATGGTAGGAGTGCGTCCCGTCGCAGGCTGATGCTGGCGTCGGCAAAGCCACTCAACACGGGCAGGAGAAGTTCTGTCACGTCGTGGGCCGTCAGCCCGATCAGATCGGCATCGAGAAACAGCAGGAACTCACCGGTCGATCGCTGGACACCTGCGCAAATCGCACCACTCTTCCCGACGTTTTGTTCCAGGGCGACCAAGCGCGCTTTCTCGAAGCGAGCAATTACACTGGCGGTGTGGTCTGTCGAGCCGTCATCGACGGCAATGACTTCGTCGATGAGCGGATGGGTGGTGGTGACTGCAAGCACGTCACCAATGCGGCAGGCCTCGTTGTAAGCGGGAATGATGCAGCTAACAGTTGTCATAGCGCACACGAAAATAGCGACGGCCGAGCAAATAGAGCGCCGTCAAGAAAAGTATCCCAACAAGAAGGAAAGATGCTCTTGTCAGATCATTATCGATGCTGTTGTAGGCATAACCAAAGAAATAGCCGACGAGTAGGAGAGCGAGGGCCTTGGGAATCGTGCCGAGAACATTGTACCAGAGGAATTTTCCAACCGGCATGCGCGCCGCACCAGATGCCGGCAGGATGACAATTCCGGTCTGCGTGTATTTGGCGAATAACAGCATCTTCGCGCCGTGCCGCTCGAAATAGCGCGCTGCGCGCGCAAGACGGTCTTCGGTGATCCCTAGCAGGGGCCATATTCGGGCGGGCGTTCCAACGCGCCCAAGCCGACCAATGCCGTAATAAGCAAGATCGCCGAAGAGATCGCCGACGACAGCGATTGCATAGACGACATAAATATCGAAATAGCCCTGGCTTGCCACGAACGCACCAATGATTGTGGCAATCGGACCTTCGACGATCACGACGAGGAAGAGGACGAGATAGCCGTACTGTTCGAGCAGGTGATGGATGAGATCAGCAGATAGCATGGACGGTGGGCGCCTGCAGGGTTTGCACCAGCGGGCGAGATTATGGCTTTCGTCGGTCCCGATCCAGCCGTAATCCTGTTGAAGCGCTGACCTGAGACATCGAAAACCGACACGTTTGCGGTTGACGTTGCTGTGACAGTTTGGTTGCGCCGTTATTAGTGGTCGTTTTCATTACAGTCTTTACAGATTCTAATTCGGTTTCACTTGCAGGTTTGGCTCTACGCGCCACTGAGCTTGAACCGACTGACACTCCGGTGCGGGCACCTTCTACTAAGCCGCCTTGCGCACGGCCATCGCCATTGCGACCAGGGACCATCCGCCGAATATCAGGTCGATCCCCACAATCAGTCCCAACGCCCAGATCGCCGACCCCGGCAAGGCCCAAATGATGAGCCCGGCGAGCACGAGGTCGAGAACCCCATTTAGGAACAGAAAGCCCCAGCGCTGCGACAGCCCGCGGCGATGCTCGACGGCGAACAGCATCGTCAGAATGCCATCGGCGATCAGGAATGCCGTCAGCACAAAGGTGAGCGAGATCACCCCACCCCCCGGCCAGCCGACGAGGGCTGCGCCCGCCGCTATGGCCACGAGCGCAGAAAACAAGGACCACCAGAACCCC
>JAGWNK010000013.1 GCA_028871345.1 Alphaproteobacteria bacterium
TGACTTGCCTTGCAGTGGAAAAAGTCCTCGCAGCCGCAGCCGCTCTTGGCGGTCACTCCTCTGGTCACGACCGAGAAATGGGGTCGCCAAAATCGGTTTCAAGACCTAACACGTGTATTTAATCATAATTTTAGGATTGAAAGCGTGACGAAGGAGCGGTTGCATAATTTCCAGCGCACGGCGCCGGAAGAGGGAAATCACCGCGACCGGAGAATGGGACATTCCGCTGTCGCCTCTACATTCCGATCAGGACACCCACGCACGAGATGCACCTTCTGCGTTGGACCAAAGGCGGACATCAGTGTTGGCCTTAGAACGTGAACTTTCCGGTCGCGATATCCATGACGCCAAATTGGGAAGAGGTGAATGTGTGGCAGTTTGCCTGGCATTGCCGTTGTGTCACGGTTGTAAGCTAACTTTGTCGGTTGGTCGGCCGGGCATTTCCCGGCGAGCCGTCACAGAAGAACAGAGGGTTGAGATGCCTGGACCGCGTTTTTCCGATTATATCCGCAACGCCAAACGTCTCGAACAGGCCATAGAAAAGAACCGGGCTGCCAGAGACAAGCTGTCGGCGGGGCGCGGATCGATCCTGTGCCAGATCATGCCGGCCCGCCGGGAGGCGGCGCTCGAGAAGGAGACGAATGCAATGCGCGCCCGCGCGCAAGCGCTGCGCAGCCTGAGACTGGAGTATTTCGCAGAACCGAGCGTGGTCCGGAATTTCGACGTCGACGCGCTGCCGATACAGGCCGTTTCGACAAGCTCGGACGCGATGCGGCTGCTGCGGGATATGGGCTGACAGCATAAGAACGAAGTGGACGAGAACTGAGAGTTGGGAAGGGTACAATGGGGCGCGACCGCAAAATAATCGAATTCATATCGCCTTCGGACATGTCGGCGGTGATGGCCGAGACAGGCTTGATCGGCGTCGAGGGCACGGACTCCGCTGAAGGCGCACCGGTGATACACGCCGTGTTCAAAGGACTCGTCCCGGCCACAGGCGCATACGTGGCCAGCGGAATTCCCTTCACCGTCGTGATGTCGAAAGGCCCGAAAGACCGCGGCTACTCCAACATCGCCGTGGTCGCCAAAGTCCCGGCCGGCGAACTGAACGCGCGGTCTGCGGCCGTGTTCGCCCAGGCCTGCAACAGGGAATTGCGTTTCGTCAGGGCCTATCTGAGCGGGCAGGGCGACCTCGTCCTGCAGGCCGACCTGTTCCTGCGGATGGCCACCCGGGAATACGTGAAGTTCTGGTTCGGCGCGCTGGCGGAGATCTATCTCGAGGCTCTGTCGGGCCTCGTGAGGGCGCCGCAGGTACAGGACGTCGATGAGCCGCACTATCCGCCGGCCTCGAGCCATGCGGATGCGCAGACCGTACCGGCACAGGAGATCCGGGCGGCGCCGGAACCCATGGCTGGGGACACCCCCGAGATGGTTATGGAAGAGGCTCGACCGTTTGAAGGCGAAGCGCCGGCCCCGGAGATGAGCGTCGAAGACGCGGCTGTGCAGGTTGCGGAGGCGTCCGAGGAGCCCGCCGTGCCGGCCGAGGCGGAAGCAGGCGCAGAACCGGGTGTCAGGCGCGACCACGAGACGGTCGGCTGACCGACTGGGACGCGTGTGCCTGACGGGCGCCAGCGGGCCCGGTCAGGGCTGCCCCACGTCGTTGCCCGCGTTGGCGATGATGCGCGGCTCGAAGGCGTGGGCGTTCAGGCGCTTCAATTCCAGCTCCAGCAGCTCTTTCACGCGGACCCGCGAACTGCCCGCGGCATGCATTTCCCTGGTGTTGAGCGGCAGCGAGGCGCCCTGGAAGCCCTTCGGTCCCGGAATCCCGAGTTCCAGGGGGAGGCCGCCGCGCACGCCCGTGATAACGAAATCGATGAACCAGGACTGGCGCACGGTCTTGAGCGGATTGCCCACGAGCACCAGGCTCAGGCCCGTCCGGCCGTCGACCATCTCCAGCTCGACGAAGACGCCGGACCGGTCGGGCCGCCAGGCGTCGTCCAGGATCGGCAGTTGTCGCCAGCCGCAGTAATAATCGCGGCACAGGGCAGGGCGCGTCTCGTAGATGCGGCAACCGCCGCGGCAATGCCGGCAGGTTACGCCGGCCTCTTTCTGGATTTCCGGCTTGTCGATGGCCATCACCGTGCAGCAGACGGTGCACTCCCCGCACGTCCGTCCCGCCACCAAGCCGGCATCGCAGATCGCCATGGCTGGACGATGCCACGCCCTCCGAGAGGTCGCCAGAGGGGCGGCGAAGCCCTATCGAACCGGTGCCGTCTTCAACAGCTCCGCAAGATAATCCTGCCACAGGGCCGCCCAGGTATGGGTGCCGTGACCGTGGGTCTGTGCGCCGGCTGGGATGAGAACGAAGCGGCCGTGCGGGATTTTCTTCACCTCCTGCCGGGCGATGGCGAGCTCCGGCGGGTTGATGAAATCGTCACCGGAATTCACCCACATGACGCGGGCGGTGATCCTGCCGAGGTCCTTGGAAGGGTCGTAGTCGCGCGAGGCGGCGACCTGGTAGAGCAGGTCGTTGGCGTCGAGTTCGCCCATGATCCTGCCGGTCATGGAGTCCAGCGCCTTGTCCGCGGCGGTGGCGGTGGGGAATTCGTTCTGCATCGGCAGCGGCGCGCTGCCGGCGATGATCAGGATGTCGGCCGCCGTGCGCAGTGCCGTCTGCGGCTCGGTCTTGTATTCGCCGCCGTTCCAGGCGGGATCCTTCTCGATGGCGTCGATGATCATCTTGCGCCACATGCGATTGCGCCCGGCAATCTGCACCGGAAGGCAGGCGAGCGGCATCAACGCATCCTCGAAATTCGGATGTTCCTCGCCCCACATGAAGCTGTGCATACACCCCATCGACGTGCCCATGACCAGCCGCAGATGGTTCACCTTCAGACCGTCGGCGACGAGGCGGTATTCGCCCTCCACCATGTCGGCATAGCCGTAATGCGGGAAGCGCGCGTGCAGCCCGTCGCTCGGCTTGGAGGACTTTCCGTGGCCGATGTCGTCGGGCAGGATGACGTACATCCGTGCCGGATCGAGCAGTCCGCCGGGCTTGAACAGGACATTGGCGAATTGCGGACGGAAGAACTGGTGGCCGTCGCCGCCGGTGCCGTGCAGGATCAGAACGGCATTCGTCACCTGTCCCGAAGCATTGCGCAGCGGTTGGCCGAGTGTGGTGTAGTGCAGCCGCAGCTCAGGCAGCGCCTCGCCCGAGGTGAACCTGAAATTCCGCACGACGTAGTCGCCTTCCTGCGACTTGAGCGGAATCGTGGCCGGCGCGGTTTGCGCCAGGGCGGGCACGCCCAAGAGCGCGAGCATGGTGATCAGGCGCGGCAGCAACATGGGAAACTCCTCGGCCAGAGCATACACGACGGACCGGAGGCCGGCACGGCTCGGCCGCTACGCCGGAGCCACGCCGCTTCACTTTTGCGTGCTCATCTGCTCCTTCAGCCAGGCGGGTCATTCCCGCGGGAGAGACCCGTCAGTTCAGCTTGTCGGGCAACTCTTTGATGCTGTCCTGGACCAGGCTGTCGGAGCGTGCCGGGTCGAGACGCGCGGCAATCAGCTTCTCGGCGGCGGCCGCGGCCTTGTCGGCGGCAAGGGCGCGTATTTCCTCGAGGGCGGCGTGCTCTGCCTGCTCGATCTTCTCCCGGGCCATCTGGGCGCGGCGGTCGATCTGAAGGCGCAGCTGGGCGCGCATCTCCTTGGCGAAGCGTTCGGCATCGGCCCTGGCGTCGGCGATGATCGCGGCGGCTTCCTGTTCCGCGTGGGACGCTTTCCGGACGTAGCCTGCGAGCAGGGCCGCCGCCTCTTCACGCAGTCGCTGGGCTTCGTTCAACTCGCCGGCGATCGCCTTGGCGCGCTCATCGAGCATGCGGGCAAGCAGCGACGGCACGCCCTTCCACAGGAAGATGCCAATGACGACCGCCAGGCCGACAGCGACGTAAAGTTCAGGATTGTGAAGAAGGGCCATCGAAATACCCGGTACCTCAGAGCGATGGAGAACGAGAAGATAAACCACGAACCCTGCCGTCAGCGACGACACGGCGATGCGAAACGTGGACATATCCCCTCCCCATGTCAGGCCCCCGTCGCCCTGACGGCGGTCTCGGCCTCTTCGGCAGAGACGGACTCACCGATCAGCCGGGTCACGATGGCGGCCGCCGCATCTTGCGCCACTTTTGTGACATGTCTTGCAGCTTCCGCGCGCGTGGCCGCAATCGCCGCTTCCGCCCTGGCTGCGGCCGCCTTGGCCTCGCCCTCCGCTTCGGCCTTGGCTTTTTCGACCTCCGCCTCAATCTGGCGGCGGTTTTCCTCGGAGGCCGCATGCGCCCGCGCCCGGGCCTCGGCCAGGGCCTGCTGGTAGGCCGCCAGCGCAGCCTCGGCGTCGCTTCTATGCCTGCCGGCTGCCTCCAGGTCGTTGGCGACCCGACCCTTCCGTTCGCCGATGGTCTTGCCTAGCTTGGGACCGATGAAGCGCGACAGGATCGCGAACAGCACGACGAAGGTGATCGCCAGCCAGAAGATCTGGCTGGGGAACGTCGTCGTGTCGAACGGCGGAAAGGCGCCGCCCCCCTGGGTGGGAACCTGCGTTCCTGTGGTGGGTTCTGCCATCGCTGATCAGGTGAAGAGAATGATGAGGGCAATCACCAGGCCGTACAGGCCGGTGGCTTCGCAGAGCGCAAAGCCCAGCAGCAGGTTCGTGGTCTGGCTGGAAGCCGCGGCCGGGTTGCGCAGCGCGCCGGCCAGATAATTGCCGAACACGATGCCGATGCCGTTGCCGGCGCCGGCGAGCGCAATACAGGCAAGGCCCGCACCGATCATTTTTGCTGCATGAAGATCCATGTGAAAAAGCTCCCTTCGTTTTCAGTGATGCTCGCCGTGCAGGTGCAAGGCTTCGTTGAGATAGATGCAGGTGAGGACGGCGAAGACGTAGGCCTGCAGGAAGGCGACCAGCATCTCCAGCGCGCCGATGAAAACGATCATCAGCATCGGGCCGATGGCAACCGGAGCCAGCCAGCCGGCGGCGCCCAAAGCGACCACGAAGCCGGCGAACACGGCCAGCATGGTGTGGCCTGCCAGCATGTTGGCGAACAAGCGGACCGACAGGCTGACGAGGCGCGTCAGGAACGAGATGATCTCGATCGGCACCAGCAGGATCAGCAGCAGCAGCGGCGCCTTTGGTACGAACAGCTTGAGGAAGCCGATGCCGTGCTTGGCGAACCCGACGAGCACGACCGTCAGCATCACCAGGGCGGTCAGCGCAAAAGTGACGATGATCTGGCTCGTCACCGTAAATGCGAATGGGATCAGCCCCAGGAAGTTCGAGAACAGCACGAAAAAGAAGATCGAGAACACGAAGGGGAAGAAGGCGAGGCCGTCGTCCCCGGCCGTCGACCTGATCATGTTGGCGACGAACTCGTAGGAGATCTCCGCCATCGACTGCATGCGTCCCGGCACCAGCTTGGTGCGCGACACCGCCATGGCGAAGAACAGCGTCACCGCCCCCACCACGATGCACATGAACAGCGACTGGTTGGTGAAGGAGACGTCGTAGCCGAACAGATGCACCGCAGGCCCGATGCGGTGGATCTCGAACTGCTCCATGGGGTTCATCGCCATGGTGCTATTTCTCCTTCGACGCCTGACTGGCGTTTATCTCGGTTGCAGCGCGCATCACGTTGCGGATGCCCGCCGCCGCTCCCAACACAACGAACACAACCATTCCCCAGGGCCGCGACTGGACACCGGCCCAATGCCCGAGCGCCCAATCAATCCCCCAGCCCAAGCCGCCGCCGACGGCGAGGGCCGCAATCATCTCAGTTCCGAAGCGGAGGGCGATGCCGAACGGCGTAGGCGGCGAAGCCGTCTGCTCCCTCCGCTGCCGTTTGGCCTCATCGATCCGCTCGCCCAGGCGCTTAAGGTCATCGGGTTCGGGAGGCACGCAGGGCTCCCCATTCCGCCGTTGAACGCATCGCGGCTTGGTTCGAAAAGCGCGCGGACCATAGGGGCGCGACCTATGGGCGTCAAGCGCGCAGGAGAGCCTGCAACGCCTTGGAACAACAGCCCGATTCGCGGCCGCGGCGAAATTAGGCGCCGGGGCCCCGGTGTCAGCTTTCCGGGGTGCGATGTTCTTCCAGGGCCGCTTCGAGGATTTCCCGTGCCGAGCCGGCGTTGAGGACCGCGATTCCCAGCCCGACGATCAGGTCGGGCCAGAGAGAGCGGGAAAGGGCGGTGGCCACCCCGGCGGCGATGACGGCGACATTGACGAGCACGTCGTTGCGGGCCGACAGGAAGGCGGCCTTGGTCAGGCTGCCGCCGTGGTGGCGGAACCGCAGAAGGGCCGCGGCGCAGGTGAAGTTCACGGCCAGGGCCCCAAGACCGGTCAGGGTGAGCGGCAGGGATGCGGGGATCACATGCGCCGAGAAGTTCTGCCAGGCGGTCCAGGCCGCAGCGATGCCCGGCACGAGGAGCAAGGCCGCCATCCCCATCCCCACCCGCGCGCGTGCCCTGGCAGGCCAAGCCAGCGCCAGCAGGATCAGTGAATTGACCGACGCGTCTTCCAGGAAGTCGATGCCGTCGGCGAACAGCGCCACGGAGTGGATGGCCAAGGCGACCGAGAACTCGACGAAGAAGTAGGCAAGGTTCGCAACGATGACGAAACGCACGGCGTCGCGAAGGGCGGCTTCGCGATGAAACGGGTTGAAGGAAGGCAGCGGACTACTCCGCGGCCACGCGCTCGGCCTCGGCCAGGGAAACGGACACGAGCTGGCTGATGCCGCGTTCGGCCATGGTGACGCCGAACAGCCGGTGCATGCGCGACATGGTGAGGGCGTGGTGCGTGATCACCAGGAACCGCGTCCCGGCGATGCGGGTCATCTCCTCGAGCATGTTGCAGAAGCGCTCGACATTGGCGTCGTCGAGCGGGGCGTCCACTTCGTCGAGCACGCAGATCGGCGCCGGATTGACCAGGAACACGGCGAAGATCAGAGACAGCGCGGTGAGCGCCTGCTCGCCGCCAGACAGCAGTCCCAGCGACTGCAGCCGCTTGCCCGGCGGGCGGGCGAAAATCTCGAGCCCGGCTTCGAGGGGATCCTCGGACTCGGTGAAGGTCAGCTTCGCTTCGCCGCCCTCGAACAGCTTCGAGAACAGCATCTGGAAGTTGGCGTTGACCTTCTCGAAGGATTCCAGAAGGCGTTCGCGGCCTTCGCGGTTCAGATTCTGGATGCCGCGGCGCAAGCGCTCGATGGCGCCGACCAGATCGTCACGGTCGGCGATCAGCGTGGCGAGGCGCTGTTCGGCCTCTGCGGCTTCCTCTTCGGCGCGCAGGTTCACGCCCCCGAGCTGTTCGCGTTCCTGCTTGAGCTTCTCGACGCGCTTCTCGGCCTGTTCCAGCAGCGGCAGCTCTTCGTCCGGCTTTATCTCGGCGCGCTCGGCGAGTTCGTCGGGCCTGATCTCGAGTTCGTCGCGGATACGATCGCGCAGTTCGGCAAGACGCGCCTGGGCGCCTTCCAGCAAGGCTTCCTCGCGGGCACGCTCCTCGCGGGCGGCGGAGAGGGCGGCATCGGCAGTTTTTGCCAGCTTGTCCGCCTCGGCGAGCCTGCCTTCCGCCTTGGCGCGGGCGTGGCCCGCTTCGTTACGGGCGGTTTCCGCAACCGTGATGGCGTCGAGCAGGGCGTTGCGCTTCTCGAGGATTGCCTGCGGCGCGGCTTCGGCCACGACGAGTTCCTCGGCGAGCTCGCCGCGGCGGCGCTCAAGCTCCGCCGTCTGCGCCTGCGCGGCGGCGCGGCGGCCTTCCCAGCGCGCGCTTTCGTCAGCGATCACTAACAGGCGGCGGCAGCGGCTTTCGCCCTCGCGCTTGAGGCTTTCGAGAGCGGCGCGCGCATCACTCGCGGCCAAACGGGCTTCGGCCGTCTGTTCGCGGCCATTGGAGACGCTCTGCTGCAGCGCGGTGCCGTCCCCCAGATCGGCGAGCGACTGCGCCGCCTGCGCTTCGGCCTCCGTCGCGGTGTCACGCGACTGCTGCAGGCGGTGAATTTCGGCCTCGAGGGAGGCCAGCCGCGAGGCGCGCTCCACGGCGGCACGAGCCGCCTTGGCGGAAGCTTCCTGCGCTGCGACGATGGCGTGGTTGCACTGGCGCTCGTAGCCTTCCGCCTGGCGCAACGTGTCGCGCGCCACCTGGGCCGCGGACTTGGCCGAAGCATAGTCGGCGGCGGCGGGAGCCTGCGCTTCCTTGGCGAGGCGGATCTGGTCTTCGAGCTCGGCGAGACGGTTGCGTTGCGCCAATCGCACCGCGGCGGCAGAGGGCGCGTCGGCGGAGGCCCGGTAGCCGTCCCAGCGCCAGAGGTCGCCGCGCGGCGAGACCAGGCGCTGGCCCGGCACGAGTTGGGTATGCAACAGGGGGCCCTGATCGGGGAATACCACGCCCGTCATTGATAGGCGGCGTGACAGGGCCTGCGGCGCCGTCACGAACTCCGACAACGGCTGAACCCCGTCGGGCAACGGCGCCAGCGGCGCCGTGTCGCCCAAATCCCGCCAGTGTCGCGGCGCGCTTTCATCGAGCGGCGCCTGCAGGTCGTCGCCCAGCGCGGCGGCCAGAGCGCCTTCGTAGCCGGGCTGCACCGTGACGGCGTCAACCAGCGGCGGCCACAAATTCTGACCTTCCGGAGTCAGCAGATCGGCAAGCGCCCTTGCCCCAGCGGACAGCTCCTGGATCTCGCGCTCGATGGCTTCGAGCGGCGCCTTGGCGGCGACCTCCGCCTGTTCCGCTTCAGAAAGAAGTGCCCGTGCCTGCAGCGTCGCAGCCGCCGCCGCTTCGGCGACCCGGCCGGCCTCTTCTGCCGCCATTTCCGCGGCGAGGACATCCGGCGCCATGGCGACGCCTTGCTGCGCCGAAACGAGGCGGGCCTCGGCCGCGGCGAGTTGCGCGGTCGAAGTCTCGATCAGCTCCGCCGCGAGCTGCCGCGAACGCTCCAGACTCGCCTGCCGGGCGTTGCGCTCCGCCAGTTCAGAGGTGAGGCGCTCCAGCAAGAGTTCGGCTTCCGCCAGGGCTTCGGCGAGCCGGGCGGCGCGGATTTCGGATTCGGCGATGTCTTCGCTCGCCCGTTCCTGGGCGGTTTCGAGTTCGTGCGCTTCACCCGACAGGGTTTCGAGCGCCGTCTGCGCATCGCGGTCGAGGCCGCACTCGCGCGCCAGATCCTGTTCGGTCTGGGTGATGCGCTGGCGCAGCGCTTGGGCCAGCTCGCGAGCGCGCGCCTCTTCGGCATCGAGCGCCTCGCGCTCCTGGACGAGACGATGATAGGCGGCTGCGCGCTCGGCTTCCGCCTGCCGCAGCGGCGGCAGGAGCGCGGCGGCTTCGGCTTGGGCGGTCGATGCCACGGCCGCCTGATCTGTGCATGCGGCAACCACCGACGAGGCCGTAGCCAGTGCTTCCTCGGCTGTGCGGGCCCGCAGCTCCGCCGCCGTCCAGCGTAGATAATGGGCGAGCGCCTCGGCGCGGCGGATGTGGCCGGAGAGGTTGCGGTAGCGCGAAGCCTGTCGAGCTTGGCGTTTCAGGCTCTGGACCTGGCCCTCGACCTCTTTGATGACATCTTCGAGGCGCGACAGGTTGCCTTCCGCCGCCCGCAACCGCAGCTCCGCCTCGTGGCGGCGCTGGTGCAAGCCCGAGATGCCCGCGGCTTCTTCAAGGATGGCCCGGCGCGCCAAGGGTTTCTGGCTGATCAGCATGCCGATCTGGCCCTGGCGCACGAAGGCCGTCGAGGACGCGCCAGACGAGGCATCGGCGAAGAATATCTGGACATCGCGCTGGCGCACGTCGCGGCCGTTGATGCGATAGACGGACCCGGCCTCGCGCTCGATGCGGCGCGTCACTTCGATGGACTCGAAATCTTCGTACGGCACCTTGGCCGTGCGGTCCGCATTGTCGATGGACAGCGTCACTTCCGCCATGTTGCGCGCGGGGCGGCCGGACGAACCCGCGAAGATGACGTCGTCCATTTCCGTGCCGCGCACGGAAGTCGGACGAGTCTCGCCCATCACCCAGCGCAGGGCGTCGAACAGATTCGACTTGCCGCAGCCGTTCGGACCGACGATCGCCGTCAATCCGGGCTCGATATGAAGCTCCGTCGGTTCGACGAAGGACTTGAACCCGGAAAGCCTGAGCCTGGTGAATTTCAACTGATACGCGCCGTCCTACGCTGCTGCGCTGTCCCCATCAGTGCTTGGACAGCAGGGAATCAAATCTGGCCTTCAACTGCGGCCAATCCGCCTCTTCGACCTGAACGATCGTTCCGTTGATGACGAACGTCGGTGTGCCCTGGATGTTGTATTTTGTCTCGCCGTCAAGTGCGATTTGATTGATGCGGTCCTGCTCATCCTTGTTGGTTATGCACTGGTCCACCTGTGCCTGGTCCATGCCCTGTGTGCGGGCCATCTGGACGATTGCAGCGTGGACATCCGCAATCTGGTAGCCGTCCGGGTCCCATTTGGACTGATTCCGGAACATCAGGTCAATGAAATGGAAATACTTATCCGCAGGCAAACAGCGGGCGATCGCCTCCACGGCGCCGTCGGCCGGATTGAGCGGGAAGACGCGGAAAACGTAGTAAACCTTGCCCGTGTCGATATAGTTCTGCTTGATCAGGGGCATCACCGTCATCGAGAAGTGGGCGCAATGCGGACATGTGGGCGCCGCGTACTCGATCATGGTGATAGGCGCTTTGGGATTACCGAGGGTGCGGTCGTCCTTGTAGATGGTCATGGGCACCGCACCGGTCCCGTTGGCGAGCATGTTCTCATCGCTGGGCGGGACCAGGACGAATTTGTAGACGAGCAGTGCCGCCACGACGATCACGGCGGCCACCGCCGCGATGATGATCTGGGTGCGCGATACCACCGGGCCCGCGGGAGCCTTGGCAGCCGCTCCCACAGCGGCAGCCTTGGGCGGCCTGGCCGCCTTTGCCGCGGGCGCTTCCGGCGTGGCGTAGCGCAAGAAGCCGCGCAAGGCGTCGATCTCGAAACGCTCGGTCTTCGCCATCTCGCTCTGGCCGGCGGCGCTGAAGGTTGCCGCCTTCTGCTCACGGTCGGCGATCATCTTGGTCAGGGCCGCCTGGACCTCGACATCAGTGCCGCCGCCGGAGGCCGCCAAAACTTCCTGAATCGTCTCGATCCGACGGGTATTGTCGGAAGGGGTCGCGTTCAGCGCGTCGGTCAACCGGTCCTTGAGGGCCATTGTCGTCTCCAGAGGCTTGTGTGAGTCGGTCGAGGTGTCAGGAACCCATATTAGGGCGCGTTCTGCGCGCCTGGGCAAGTTTGCGCAAGGCCTCGGTGAGTCGCTCCGGGCCCCGGTAGGACTGGGCCGGATCGTCCGGCGGAAGGGGGGCGGGTACCGGCCGGCGCGACGCCAGGGCGGGCCGTGCAGCCAGCGCACCCTGGACGAACTTCAGCCGGGCGACCACGGGGCGGCCGAGATAGCCGTTGATGCGCTCACACAAGGCGCGGGTTTCGTGCTGGAGGAAGATCGCCGCACCGGGAACGGCGCGCAGGGTGAGAACGCCGCCGTGCGGACCTTGCGAGAACTTGACCGGGCGGGCCAGCCGCGCCGTTTCGTCGCCAGCGATCTCCGCCCAGCGCAGGACCAGAGACGGGTCGGGAAAGCCCGCCCGGTCGAATGCCGCACGGCCGACAGCGGTGGCGTCGGGGCCGAGCGGGGACACCCAGTTGCGCCGGGGCGGTTGTTCATCCTGCCGGGATTTGGTCATGTGGGGATTATGCATGGGACGCCCACCTCGGCGCAAAGCCGGCCGACGGACCGCTCACAACGCCTGCTGGCCTGGTACGACGTCCACCGGCGGCACCTGCCCTGGCGCGCGCCGCCCGGACAAGCGGCGGATCCGTACCATGTGTGGTTGTCGGAGATCATGCTGCAGCAGACGACGGTCCAGGCCGTGGCGACCTATTATCGCAAGTTCCTTCGGCGCTGGACGACCGTGGAATCCCTGGCGGTGGCGCCGCTCGACGAGGTGCTGGGGATGTGGGCCGGGCTTGGCTACTACGCCCGGGCGCGCAACCTGCACAAGGCGGCGCAGGCCGTGGCCGCGATGGGCGGACGCTTCCCCGCGACGGCGGCCGCGCTGCGCGAGCTGCCCGGCGTGGGGACGTATACGGCGGGGGCCATCGCAGCGATCGCCTTCGGAGCGCGCGAGGCGGCGATGGACGCCAATGCCGAACGCGTGATCGCGCGGCTGTTCGCCGTGAGCGAACCGCTGCCGTCGGCGAAGCCGAGGTTGCTGGCGCTGGGGCGCTCTCTGGTGCCGGAACGGCGCCCCGGCGATTTCGCGCAGGCATTGATGGACCTGGGGGCGGCCATCTGCACCGTCAAGCGGCCGGCCTGCGAGCGGTGTCCCTTGGCGGACGATTGCGAGGCGCGACCGCAAGGGATCGCGGAGATGCTGCCGGTCAAGGGGGCGAAGCCCGTCCGCCCGCTCAAGCGCGGGGCGGCGTTCGTGGCCTTGAAGGCGGGTGCCGTGCTGCTGGAAAAGCGGGCGGAGAAAGGCCTGCTGGGCGGCATGCTGCAGCCGCCACAGGGGCTTTGGGGCGAAAAATTTCCGGCGAAGAAGGAAGCGCTGGCACAGGCGCCGTTTCCTGCGGATTGGAAGAAGCTGCCGGGCGTCGTGCGCCATGGCTTCACGCATTTCGAATTGGAGATCGAGGTGTGGCTCTCGGTCCCCATTCCCGCGCAGGGCGGCGCGGCGCACCGAAGGCGCCCCCTTCGTGCCGCTTCGCTCGACACCACCCCCACGAGCAAGGGAGGAAAGTGGGTGCCGATCGACAAGATTGGAAAGCTCGCCTTGCCGACCGTCATGCGCAAGATCATCGCGCACGCCTTGCCGGACGAAGGACCACTGTTCCGGTCAGGAAATCGTGGCGCGTAGCTGCTGCCGCAGATAATCGATGGGGATCAGCCGGCCCTTCTCCTCGTACTGCCAGAAGGTCCAGCCGTTGCAGGCGTCGAGGCCCTGCACGTGGGCGGCGATCTGATGGATCGAGCCGGTGGCGTCGGCACATACCAGCGTGCCGTCGGCGCGCACCCTCGCCCGATGCCGTTTCTGCGTTCCCTGCAAGACGGTGCCCGGCGGCAACAGGCCCCGTTCGACCACCCACCCGAAGGGTATGCGCGGCTCGGCACGCTTGGATTTCGTGACCTCGATGCATTCCGGATCGGCAGGCTCGACGCCGGCAATGCGCGAGCGCGCCAGCTTGGCGTAATCCTTATCGCGCTCCAGACCGATGAAATGGCGGCCCAGCCGCTTGGCGACGGCACCGGTGGTGCCGGAGCCGAAGAAGGGATCGAGCACGACGTCGCCTGGCCTGGTCGATGAGACGATCACCCGGTGGAGCAGGCCTTCCGGCTTCTGCGTCGAATGGGCCTTCTCGCCGTTGCCGTTCTTGAGACGCTCGCCGCCCGAGCATATCGGCAGCGTCCAGTCGGAGCGCATCTGCAGGTCGTCGTTCAGCGCCTTCATGGCTTCGTAATTGAACGTGTAGTTCTTCTGGTTGGGGTTCCTGGTGGCCCAGATGAGCGTTTCGTGCGCGTTGGTGAATCGCCGGCCGCGGAAATTGGGCATCGGGTTGGTCTTGCGCCACACCACGTCGTTGAGCACCCAGAAGCCCAAATCCTGCAGGATGGCTCCGACGCGAAAGATGTTGTGGTAGGAGCCGATGACCCACAGGGCGCCGGTATCCTTGAGCAGCCGGCGCGCCTCGGTCAGCCAGGCGCGCGTGAAGCGGTCATACTCGGCGAAGCTGTCGAACTGGTCCCAGGAATCGTCGACGGCGTCGACTTTCGAGTTGTCGGGCCGGCGCAGCTCGCTCTTGAGTTGGAGGTTGTAGGGCGGGTCGGCGAACACCAGATCGACAGAGCCGTCCGGCAGCGCCCGCATGGTCTGCACGCAATCGCCCTCGATCACCCGGTCGAGTGCGTTCTCCAATTCGATTTGCGACATGTCCCGCCCGATTCATCCACAGAGGGCGGTGACAGTGATTCGTCGGAGTCCACAGGTCAAGAGTCTTGTGAATCAAAGAGTTACAGTTGAGTCCTCAGGATTCCCACCATACAAGATGTTGTGTATGGGGGCGAAGCTGCGGCGGTGGTGCTGGGTGCAGCCATGCTCAGCCAGGGCCGCCAGGTGCTGTTCGGTGCCGTAGCCTTTATTGGCGTCCCAGCAATATTGGGGGTGCTGCTGGTGCAGTGCCACCATCATCCGGTCGCGCGTGACCTTGGCGATGATCGAGGCGGCCGCGATGGAGACCGACAGGCCGTCGCCGCCGATGATGGTCTCGCAGGGGCAGGGCAACGCGGGCGCATCGTTGCCATCGACCAGCGCAAATACCGCTGAGGGGTTGAGGGCGCGCACGGCGCGTGCCATGGCCAGATGGGTCGCCTGGCGGATGTTGACGAGGTCGATTTCGTCGACGCTGGCTTCGCCGACGCCCACGGCGATCGCCCGCTCCATGATGCGCAGATAGAGCGTCTCGCGCACATCCGGCGCGAGCTTCTTGGAGTCGTCCAGGCCCCGCGGATACTTCTTGTGCTCGAAGATCACGGCCGCGGCGACCACCGGGCCGGCCAGCGGACCGCGTCCGGCCTCATCCACGCCTGCGACATGTCCCGCAACGCGGGCGAGGATGCGCAGCTCGTGGGAAAATCCGGGCATGACGCGTTATAGCGCCGGAGCTAGAGCCGCGAGAACTGACGCTCCAGCAGAAAGATGAGGACAAGAATTGCCGCGGCCATGTTCACCGCCGCCGAACCGGCGATCTGCGGCAACAAGACCGCAATGTCGGTGCTGGCATGACGCAGTGGCGCGAGCGCGAATGCCAGGAAAAGGCAGGCAGCCCCCAGCGCGGCCAGCAGCCCGGCATGGAAGCGCCGCTCCCAAAGGGCATGGCGCATGAGGCGGGCGGAGAATCCGTCGTCAGCGACGGGTGGAAGAGGCTGGCCCAGGAGCCGGTCAAGTTCGTCACTCATGTCATGACTTCCAAGCGGCAAGCAGGCCGGCCAGCTGGCCGCGGCCGCGATTGACATGCGACTTCAGGGTACCGAGCGGAATCTTCATCGCCGCCGCGGCCTCTTCGTTCGAGAAACCGAGCGCGTAGCACAGCGTGAGGGCGGCGCGCTGCTGGGGCGCCAGGCGCGCCATGGCCCTCTCCAGATCGATCCGGGCCGCGCTCGCGGTGTGCGCCTCCGGCGCATCCTCGGCCAAATCGGGCGCGCCTTCGAGGCTCTCGAGCTTGCGTTTGCGCGCTTCCATCAGGTAACGCGAGTAGGCAATGGCGCAAAGCCAACCAAAAAAAGTGCCAGTGCCGTATTGTTCGATCTTGCGAAAGGCTTCCAGGAAGGTCTCTTGGGCCAGATCGTCCGCCAGGGCGCCGTTGCCCTTGGTCATGCGCAACAGGAATCCGCGCAGCTTCGATTGATGAAGCCGCACCAGCGCGCCGAATGCTGCGGTGTCTCCTTCCGCCGCCAGCAGCGCCAAAGATTCGCCATCCTGCATCCCGATTCAGCATAGCACCTACTTCGGCGTGCGCTTCTCGAACATCAGGCCGATAAACCGGCCCAGACCAATGGCGAACGGGAAGATGCCGACCACGGGAAGCCAGTTGGGCACATGTTCGCTTTCGAACAGGTTGCCACCGCCGCCCAGAGCCCAGAAGAACACCGCGATCGCAATGCCGATGAACATCAGGATGATGGCGCCCGAGACGGGGTTCTTGCGCTCGTCACCATGGCTGCTGCCCAAGCTGGCAAGGAGCTCCGGGGATATTGTCTGGCCCTTCTCGGCAAGACGTTCGATCATCCGATGCCGCGAGGCGCGCGTCAGATAGCTGAAGAGATTGCCGATGAGCACGAACAGGACGATCGCACCCCAGAAGATCGTCATGTCGATGTAATGAAAGCCCCACATGTCATGTCCTCTCTGGCCGCTGCCGGCCGCCACGGAACGTCTGGCCTTTTTCCGCCAGCTTCTCCAGCATCCGCTGTTCGCTGGCGCGCGTCAGATGGCGGAATACGCTGCTGATCAGCACGATCAAAGCGATCGCGATCCAGAAAACTGCCGTTCCCGCTATCACGTGAATTCCTTCCTCGGCCGTACCGGCCGTCCCTTGATCGACTGCTATCAACTGGATGCAGCGAGGCCCCCGTCTGGATGCAGGCCGGCTGGAAAATTCCTTCAATCGATCCGTATGATGCGGCCCGATGCCGCCCACAGCCGGTCGAACTGCAGGCCGATCATGTGAATATCCTGGGCGACGGCCTCCTTGTCGGCCACCGCCCGCTGCAGGAAGGCGGCGTCCGCCGCCAGCGGATCATTGTGCTGGGCGTACAGCACGCCCGCAGCGATAATCAGGCCCATCACGATCGACCAGATGTTGCCCTGCCGCTGATCCGACATGTTCGATCCCTCCAAGGCATGTCGCCAACCAGATGCAATGTAGGTCCCGTTTGGATGCACCGCGTTCAAAATAATGCAAGCTGCTCGCCGGGTGCCGGAGGACGTTTGAACGAGTCCGTGCGAAGCGGTTTCATCTGTGTGTTCAAATCAAGACGCTTCGTTGCCATGCGGAAGCGGCGCGCAATCATCTCGGCATAAGGACCGGTGCCGCGCATGCGCGTGTGCCATTGGGAATCGTAATCCTTGCCGCCTCGCATCTGCTTGATGAGCGACATGACATGCCTGGCCCTGTGGGGCCGCTGAGCCTCCAGCCATTCGCGGAAGAGATCCTTGATCTCCAGCGGCAGGCGCAAGAGCACATAGCCTGCGCCCCTGACGCCCGCGTCCTTGGCCGCCGCCAGCACCGACTCCATCTCGTCATCGTTCAAGGCCGGGATCACCGGTGCGAACATCACGCTGGTCGGAATGCCCGCGGATGCCAGTGCTTTCAGGGCCTCCAGCCGCTTCGGAGGCGTGGCGGCCCGAGGCTCCATGGCGCGCGCCAGCTTGCGGTCGAGCGTGGTGATGGACAGCGCCACACGCGCCAAGCCCATGTCGGCCATCTCGCCCAGGATGTCGATGTCGCGCAGCACCAGTGCCGATTTTGTGACAATGCCGACGGGATGGCGGAAATCGCGCAACACCTCGAGCACCGAGCGCATGATGCGCAGCTTCTTCTCGATCGGCTGATAGGGATCGGTGTTGGTGCCGATGGCGATCACCCTGGGCACGTAACCCGGCGCCGACAACTCCTTGGCGAGCAACTCGGCCGCGTTCGGCTTGGCGAAGAGTTTGGATTCGAAATCGATGCCCGGCGACATGCCCAGATAGGCGTGCGTCGGCCGCGCGAAACAGTAGACGCAGCCGTGCTCGCAGCCGCGGTAGGGATTGATCGAGCGGTCGAACGAGATGTCGGGCGACTGGTTGCGAGCGATGATGGTGCGCGTGGAGTCCACGATGAATTCGGTCTTCAGCGGAGGCAGCTCGTCGTCTTGCGCGACGGCCGCTCCATAGAGGGCGCGCGCGGCGGGTGCGGGGGCGGAACGCGCCCAGCCGTCGTCCAGGAGGACGCGGGCATAGCGCTCGTAGCGTCCCGCGGCGTTGGAGATGGCGCCGCGCCCGCGCAGGACCCGTGGATCGGCCGTAATGTCTAGGACCGTCGTCATGGCTCAAGGACTGTATGGCGAGAAAGAGAACAAAGCAAGTACAAATATATGTATATTTGTCTGAGGAACAAGTAGGACCAGGTGCAACGCAGGCCGCGGCACGGGGGGCGATTGAGCCTGCAAACCCGTCAGAAATGCCGGAAAATCCGCGACGCAATCCGCTGCGCTGAAACAAACTGTCGCGAAAAGGTGTGCGTCATGAAAGATATTCCGCAGCGCTCATTCATCCGTCATATTGCAGCGCATGATCAGTGTCGTCATCCCGACATACAATTCCCAGGACTACCTGCCGCGCTGCTTCGACAGCCTGATCGCAGCGACGGTGCATGGCGTCGTGCGAGAGGTCATCGTGGCGGACGGCGGCTCTACGGACGATACGCTCGCCATCGCAGACGGGGCGGGGGCGCGTATCGCCAGTGGCGGAAAGAGCCGAGGCTCTCAGCTCATGGCGGGGGCGAAGGCTGCCCGGCATGACTGGATGCTCTTCCTGCGCCCGGAGACGGCGCTTGACCCGGGGTGGGATGTGGAAGCGGAAGCCTTCGTGTCGCGTGCAAGGCTGGAGGATCCTCATGCCGCGGCGTTCCGTTTCAGCCTGGACGATTTCAGCGCCGAAGCGAGGCGGGCGGAGATCGTGGCGGGGCTGCGTTGCGCCCTGTTCAAGCTGCCGTCCGGCGAGCAGGGACTGTTGGTCTCGAAGCGGCAATATCGCAGTGTCGGCGGCTACCGTGACTGCGCCATGGAGGACATCGACCTCGTACGGCGCATCGGCGGACGCCGCATCGTCATGTTGCGCTCGCGCGCCGTGAACAAGGCGGCGCCGCGGACGCGCCCGCTGACCGTGCTGCACGCTCTGCGCTTTCCGACGAGCGTCCTGGCGCGCCTGGGCTGAAGGGATCGATTAATTATTCGTCACAGCAAGACATGTTTTCGCGCGACCGATTGCGCCGGTCGAAGTTTCGCGTCTACCGTTCGCGGGGCATCGGCCAATCGGAGGATCAGTGGCAGGTTCAAGCGCTATTCGCGTGTCAATTCCACTCGCGGCAACTGTCGCGTTTTTTTGTGCCGCCCATGCGGCTTCGCTTGCGGACCAACAGGCCAGGATCGAGAAAGCGTGCGCCAGCGACACGTTCTCGGGCGCGGTCCTGGTGGCAAAACCGGGCAGGCCCGTATGGACCTATGCGTGCGGCCTTGCCGACCGCGAGAACAAAGTCGCGATGCGCGCCGACACCCCGATGCGCATCGCCTCCATGGGCAAGCTATTCACCACGACAGCCGTCCTGCAGCTTTATGAGGCCGGCAAGATCGATCTGGATGCGCCGCTTGCACGCTACATTCCGGATTATCCCAACAAGGAACTCGCCGAAAAGGTCAAGATACGCCACCTCCTGACTCATACCGGCGGAACCGGGGACATCTTCGGGCCGGAGGGCTTCGCTCATCGCCACGAACTTCGCCGGCTTGCCGACTATGTGCGGGTGTTCGGAAAACGGCCACTCAGCTTTGAGCCGGGAAGCAAGCAGGAATACAGCAACTACGGCTACATACTGCTGGGCATGGTGATCCAAAACGTCTCTGGCGAGGATTACTACAATTACGTTCAGCGCCATATCCTCGATGTCGCGGGAATGAGGTCGACTAGCTTTCCGGTGGAGGCAGAATTATCGCAGGCGCCCTCGAACGGCTACACGCGCGCCAGCTTCGCGCCGGGCGGAGTGCGCATCGGCGGTCCTCTTACCAGGGTCGGGCTCGATGAGCTTCCGTACCGCGCAACGCCTGCAGGAGGATGCTTTTCGACCGTGGGTGATCTCAACCGCTTTGCCCAGGCGTTGCTCGACGGACGGCTGATATCGCCGGCCATGCTCGATCGCGTGCTGTCCGGCCAACTTTCTGCCGGGCTGTTCTCCTACGGATTCGGGCGCGGAACCGATGCAATGGGGCGGACCTGGATCGGCTTTGCGGGCGGAGCGCCGGGCACCAACGGCGAGCTGAAGATCTTTCCCAAACAGCATCTCGTGGTAGCGACACTCGCCAATTTGGATCCGCCCGCCGCCACGGATCTGACGACAGGGCTGGCGACCGCGGACTGAGCCGGGCGCTTGATGCCGTCCGCAGCGACGTCTGGCTCTTCCCGCGACCGTCGGCGGGCTTTTCATGGGGCGATTCATGTTCCGCCTGCTTTGTCTTGTCATGCGGCGGCTGGGCGCCGGGGATCAGCGTTCCTGCAGCCGCGGCATGATCTCGACGAGATTGCAGGGGCGGTGGCGGATGTCGAGCTGCGCCTTCAGGATGCCGTCCCAGCCGTCCTTCACCGCGCCGTTTGAGCCAGGCAGCGCGAAAATATAGGTGCCCTTGGCGACACCGCCGCAGGCGCGCGACTGGATGGTCGAGGTACCGATCTTCTCGTAGCTGATCTGGTGGAAGAGCGCCGAGAAGCCGTCGATTTCCTTGTCGAACAGCGGCCGGATGGCCTCCACGGTCACATCGCGGCCGGTAAGCCCGGTGCCGCCGGTGGAGATCACGACGTCGATGCCGGAATCCTCGATCCAGGCCTTCACTTGCGCGCGGATGCGCTCCACGTCGTCGCGAAGGAGGTTGCGGGCCGCCAGGACATGGCCGGCCTCTGCGATGCGCGCCGCCAGAATATCGCCGGACGTGTCGTTCGATGCGTCGCGCGTGTCCGACACCGTCAGGAGCGCGATGCGCACCGGGCGGAAAGGTCGGGTCTCATCAACTCGAGGCGTCGGGGGTGTTGGTTTCATCGTCGTTGTCCTCGTCAGAGGGTGGCGGCGGCGGCGGCGCGGACTGCTGTGGCGGGTGATAGATAGGCCAGTCCCCCCGGGCGGTCTCGTCCAGGCTCGGTGCCGACGCGTCGGTGCGGCGATGATACATCCAGTAGTACGTCAGCAGGCGCTTCACGTAGCTGCGGGTTTCCGGTGCGCGCATGCTCTCGATGAACATCAGGGAATCGTCTTCCTTGCCGTCGCGCGCGGCGGTCCAGGCCGCCACCTTGCCGGGGCCGGCGTTGTAGGCGGCGGCCATCTGGATCAGGCTGCCATTGTAGCGGTTGAGAAGCTGCGCGATGTAGCGCTGGCCGAGCGACATGTTGTAGGGAGGGTCGAGCAACTGATCCTCGGCGCCGTTGCCGCCGATCAGCCTGGCGGTTCCGGGCATCAGCTGCATCAGTCCCACGGCACCGGCAGGCGACACGGCGTTGGCCTGAAAGCGGGTCTCGATGCGCACAAAGGCGAGCACCAGCGCGGGGTCGATCGTGTAATCGCCGAGCGGCTTGTATTGCGGGATCGGGAACAGGCCCGTCAGCAGCAATCCGCGCGAGTAACTGGTCTCGCTGGCGCGAAGTTCGAGATTGGGAACGTCCAGAACGCGCGCCAGCGCGGCAAAGGCCGCGTCCAGCTGCATCTTGCCGGCCTCGCCGAACGCCCTGTTGAGCTCGGCGTTGACATACTTCGTTTCATCCCCGCCCACCTGCCATAAGGCCACCGCACGGTGCGCCGGAGCCAGCGACATGATCTTCCAGAAATCGGCGGGCAGCAGGGCCGGATCGGCAAAGCCGGTCTGGGTGTCCTCGCCGAGAAGGCGCTCCGCCAGGAGTCCGTAGAAAGTCGGCTGGCTGCGCGCCGCGAATGTGAGCAGGGTGACGACGCGGCGGGGGTCGCCCGCACGCATATAGGCGCGGGCCGCCCAGAAGGCGGCAGCGCTGCGGTTCCAGTTCGGGATGGTCGTGACCTGCGCCATCGCCTCGAAATGGGCGGCGGCCTCTGGGTACTTCTGCAGGCGGAAGGCGGCCAGACCGGCGCACCAGTCCAGTTTCGGCGCATATTGGCGGCCCGTGCTCGCCATGGAATCCCCGAGCGCGAAGGCTTTGTCGTCCATGCCCTCGGCCAGGTACGACATGCAGACGCGTTCAGAGAGCCCGACGATATCGGACTGCGGCACCGTGTTGGCTGCCATCAGCGACTGGACCGTCGCATAGGCGAGGTCGGGCTGGTCGCTGTGGATGTCCGAGGCGATCTGCTCCAGGACCGCGCGCGCCGCGTCGGAGACGATCGGCGGATCGGTCATATCGCCATCCTCGTAACCGCCGCCGCGGTACTGCGCCGTCGTCGGCCAAGGCACGGACCGCGTCATCACCGTCACGACGCGATGATGCCGCTTGTGGATCTTCTTGGTGGCGCGCTTCACCGCCAGCTTGTGGATGCGCTCGGCGATCGGCAAATCGCCATAGGTCTTGAGCCACAGCACCAGTTCGGCCACCCGCGTGCGTCCCGAATGCGGCGACAGATAGCGTTCCGCCTCCACGTAGCCTTCGAGAGACTTGTCATCGACGGAGGCAAAGAGCTCACGGGCTTTGGCAAAGCGGCCGGCGCGCTCATCGTCGATGATATGGCGGTATCGCGACACATCCTCGGGAGTCAGCACACCCGGTACCACAGGTGTCTGCGCCATCGCCCGACCGGCGACAAGCAGCAGCAATGTGCACGCGATGCGTCGGATCATGCCCAGCCCTTGGGTCCACGGACGGAAGCTTTAACGGAGCGAGGGCTCTGCCTCAAGCAGGTGAAGTGCGTACATCCTGTTTTCCGCCGCCTGGAGATCGCGCCAGGCCAGTTTCTTGTGCCCTGGCTGCCGCAGCAGATAGGCCGGATGCAGCGTCGGCAGCACCGGTACCATGGCCTCGCCGATGCGGTACTCGAGCCAGCGGCCGCGCAATTTCATGATGCCTTCCGAGAAGCCCATGACGTGGCGCGCCGCGACGGCACCGAGCAGGATGATGATGCCCGGATTCACCAGTTCTATGTGGCGGCGTAGGAACGGCAGGCACATGGCCGCTTCCTCGGGCGAGGGATCGCGGTTCTCCGGCGGGCGCCAATTGAGCACATTGGTAATGTAGGCGCGCGTCCGGTCGAGATGGATCGAGGCCATCATCTGATCGAGCAGCTTTCCGGCGCGACCGACGAATGGCAGTCCCTGGCGGTCTTCTTCGCGCCCAGGGGCTTCGCCGATGAACATGATGCGCGAGGCGGGATTGCCGTCGGCAAAAACAGTGTTCGCGCAGCTTTTCTTCAGCGCGCAGCCATCGAAGCTTTCGAGAGCGGCTCGCAATTCCTCGAGCGAACAGGCACTGCGGGCGAGGGCCTGGGCCGTGGCGATGGAGTCGCCGTCGCCCTTTTGGCCGCCGCGCAGCGGGAGAGTGGGATTCTGCGACACGAATTTTGCGGCAGGCTTGGGCGCCGGGACTGGCGGCGACACAAACTGCATGGCGCTTGGCGCGCTCGCCTCACGAGTCGGCGCGGGCCTGGCGAAGCGGTCCACCGGCTCGTCGGCAATGGCTTCATCGGCCCCGCTTTCGACGAGCCAGGCCAAGGCCGCGAGAGGTGACAGGGCGGGATCGGGCATGGCCGAACCATACGGGACGGAAGGCCGTCATGCGATGGCGTTGGTTGACCCCAACAACCGGCGAGGCCCATAAACTTGGGGGGAATCGCGGATTTTTCCGATGTCCGAACAGCGCGAAAGCATGGAATACGATGTCGTGATCGTGGGCGGCGGTCCGGCGGGCCTGTCGGCCGCGATCCGGCTCAAGCAGCTCGCTGCCGAGGGCGGTCGCGACGTCAGCGTCTGCATCCTGGAAAAAGGCTCCGAAATCGGCGCGCACGTGCTGTCGGGCGCGGTGATCGATCCGGTCGCTCTGAACGAGCTGATGCCGGATTGGAAGGAGGAGGGAGCGCCGCTCGACACGCCGGTCAGCGAGGACCGCTTCTATTACCTGACGGAGAACCTGAGCATCCGGATGCCGGGCTTCGCCATGCCGCCGCTGATGAGCAACCACGGAAACTACATCGTCAGCTTGGGGAATCTGTGTCGCTGGCTCGCGCAACGGGCAGAAGGCCTCGGCGTCGAAATCTACCCGGGCTTTCCCGCGGCTGAACTGATCTACGGCGAAGGCGGAGAAGTCCGCGGCGTGGTCACCGGCGACTTCGGCGTGGCCCGCGACGGCCACCACAAGGACACTTACACACCGGGCATGCAGCTCCTCGGCAAGTACACGTTGCTTGCAGAGGGCGCGCGAGGCTCCCTGGCGAAGGAAGTGATCGCGCACTACGCGCTGCAGCAGGAGCGGGACTTCCAGAAGTTCGGCATCGGCATCAAGGAATTGTGGGAGCTCGATCCGGCCAGGCACCGCAAGGGTCTCGTGATCCACACCATGGGCTGGCCTCTCGACAACGAAACCGGCGGCGGGACCTTCATGTACCACTGGGGAGAGCGGTACTGTTCGGTCGGTCTTGTGCTGCATCTCAACTATCGGAACCCGTTCATATCGCCTTTCGACGAGTTCCAGCGGGCCAAGCTGCACCCGCGGCTGCGCGGCTTTCTCGAAGGCGGCAAGCGGATCGGCTATGGCGCCAGGGCGGTCACCGAAGGCGGGCTGCAGTCGGTTCCCAAGCTTGCCTTTCCGGGAGGTGCTCTCATCGGTTGTGCCGCCGGCTTCATGAACGTCCCGCGGATCAAGGGTACCCACAACGCCATGAAGTCAGGGATGCTGGCGGCGGAGTCGGTTTTCGCTGCGTTGGGTCATGGACGGTCGGGCGACGTCCTTGAGGCCTACGAGACAGGCTTCCGCAACAGCCAAGTTTACGATGATCTGGCGCGGGTCCGGAACG
Organism: Alphaproteobacteria bacterium; assembly: GCA_028871345.1. GTDB lineage: Bacteria > Pseudomonadota > Alphaproteobacteria > Micropepsales > Micropepsaceae > Rhizomicrobium. Next base: position 24,343 of record JAGWNK010000013.1, read on the forward strand.
TGAAGCCGCTGTGGTCGAAGTTGGGTACAATGCTGGGCATCCCCTTGGGCGGCCTGGACATGTGGACCAACCAAATCCTGGGATTCAGCCTTTTCGGGACCCTCCGCCACGGCCGGCCGGATCATGCCACCCTGCGGCGCGCGGCGCAGTCCAGGCCGATCGCTTATCCCAAACCCGACGGTGTTATCACCTTCGACAAGCTGTCGAGCGTTTACCTCTCCAACACGAACCATGAGGAAGATCAGCCGGTTCACCTCAAGCTTTCCGATCCGTCACTTCCCGTAAAGGTGAATTTGCCCGAATATGATGAACCGGCTCAGCGCTATTGTCCGGCTGGCGTTTATGAGATTGTTGGCGGGTCGGAACCGCGATTTCAGATCAATGCGCAGAACTGCGTGCATTGCAAAACCTGCGATATCAAGGATCCGTCGCAGAACATTACTTGGGTGACGCCGGAGGGCGGCGGCGGTCCCAATTATTCGAACATGTAGGAGAGTCCATTGCGTATTGTTCGGCTGATCGGCGCATTCCTGCTGGCCGCAAGCTCCATCGGCTGCGCCCAAGCGCACGGCGTCGCGGCCATTGCGATTTCCGACGACACGCAGATTTTCGGCGACTATCTCTCGGCCCACTTCGCCGCCGATCACCACGATTTCGCGGAGGCCGCTCGATTCTACGACGCGGCCCTGGATCAAGACCCGAACAATCCCGACCTACTCATGCCGGCATTCTCGTATACGGCGAGCGCAGGCGACATGGTTGGCGCGGCCAAGTTGGCAGAGCGGGTCGTCGCCGCGGTGCCCGACAACCGCGCGGCTCGCCTGGTGCTCGCCGTCACGGCACTCAAGCGGCACGACTACAAGGATGCCCGCGCGCAGATCGCGAAGTCGGCGCAAGGCCCGTTCACCTCCTTCACAGTGGCGCTGATCGACGCCTGGGCCGCCGCGGGCCAGGATGACGCCAAGACCGCAGCCGCCGACCTCAAGACTCTTCACGCGCAACAAGCCGCCGACGGCCTGGCCTATTTCAATGAAGCGATGGTGGCCGAACTCCTCGGCGACAAGACAACCGCTGACGCGGATTATCAGGCCGCGCTGAAAGCCTCGGGGCCGACGCCGCGCGTCATCGACGCCTATGGCCGCTTCCTGGAACGCAACGGACGCACCGAAGAAGCCCGGGCCCTGTACATGAAGCTGTCGAGCGACGGTGGATTTGCCCCGATCATAGGGCCGGCATTGGCCCGGATCGCCTCGGGCACCAAGCCGGAGCCGCTGGTCGCCAGCGCCGAGGGAGGCGCGGCGGAAGCACTGTTCGGCATCGGGGCTTCGCTCAACGACGACACCAGCCGGGACGTCTCGATCTTCTATCTGCGTCTGGCGCTGTACCTGCAGCCGAAGCTCGACCTGGCGACCATCCTCTTGGCGGACCGTTTCGAGAGTCTCGAGAAGTACGACGATGCCATCGAGGCCTATCGCGGCGTCGCTCACGACAGCCCCTATTACCGGATGGCGGCCGTGGAAGTCGCCGTCGATCTGGCGCGTCTCGACAAGACGGACGAAGCCATTGCCGACCTCAAGGCGCTGACGATCGAGTTTCCGCAGGATATCGAGACCTGGACAGCCCTGGGCGACACCTACCGGCAGGCGCAGAATTTCCCCGACGCCGTCAAGGCCTATGACTCGGCGATCAAGGCTTCGGGAACACCGGACAAGAAGGAGTGGCCCCTGTTCTACGCCCGCGCCATCGCGGAGCAGCAGACCGACAACTGGCCGGCGGCGGAAGCCGACCTGAAGCAGGCACTGACGCTGAGCCCGGATCAACCGCAGGTGCTGAACTATCTGGGCTACAGCTGGGTCGACAAGGGGCGCAACATCAAGGAAGCGCTGGGGATGCTTGAGAAGGCCCGCAAGCTGGCGCCGCAGGACGGCTACATCATCGACAGCGTCGGCTGGGCCTATTACCGGCTGGGCCGCTACAAGGAGGCCGTCAATACGCTCGAGGATGCCATCCAGCTCGTGCCGGGCGATCCTACCATCAACGATCATCTGGGCGACGCCTATTGGAGGATCGGGCGCAGGCTGGATGCCAAGTTCCAGTGGAACCACGCGCTTGCCTTCGGTCCCGAAGCGGCCGAGAAGTCGAAAATCGAGAAGAAGCTGCAGGCGGGTCTGAACCGTGACGATCGAAGCTGAAGCGCTGCGCGTCCTCGCTCCGGCCAAGATCAATCTGTTCCTCCATGTCGGCGACAAGCGCTCCGACGGCTTCCATGCGCTGCAGAGCCTGGTGGTGTTCGCGCGGATGGGCGACGAACTGGCGCTGTCGCCCGACCGCGACATCAAGGTCGTGGCCTCGGGGCGGTTTGCAGCGGGATTGCCGCCGGCGGGCCAAAACCTGGTGCACAAGGCGGCGCGGGCATTGGCGCAACATGCCGGCATTACGCGCGGCGCCTACATCTCGCTGAAGAAAAACCTGCCGGTCTCGTCGGGCATCGGCGGCGGATCGGCGGATGCGGCCGCGGCCTTGCGCGGCCTGGCGCGATTGTGGAACTTGAAGGTCGAGCACGACGTGCTGCGCCAGATCGGAGAGACGCTCGGTTCCGACGTTCCGGTATGCGTCGCGTGCCGGCCGCAGTGGATGGAAGGACGCGGCGAGACGCTGGCGCAGGTCGAGAGCGTCCCTGCGGTGCAGATCGTGCTCGTCAATCCGCGCGTGGGCGTGGCGACGAAGGACGTCTTTGCGGCGCTCAAGGACCGGCGCGGCACGGGGCAGCCGCGGCCGCCTGCGATGCGCACGACGGGCGATCTCGTCGCCTTCCTCAAGGATACGACGAACGATCTGGAGGCGCCCGCCCGCGCTGTGGCGCCGGTGATCTCCGATGTGCTGCGCGAAATTGCGGCGCAGCCGGGCGTTCTGCTGACGCGCATGTCGGGCAGCGGAGCCACGTGCTTCGGGCTGTTCGGCGATCCCGATGACGCCGCCAGGGCGGCCCTGACCATCGGCGAGGGGCATCCCAGCTGGTGGGTCTCGGCGACGGCCACGACGCCGGTCCTCTCGGCGGCGCTCGCCTAATAGGCGCGTTCGACGCAGAAGCCGGCAACCGCGGCCAGAACGTCGCGCAGCTCGCTGGCGGGAACGCCTTCGAGCGCATCGCAGGCCTTGGCGGCATAGGCGCGGGCGCGGGCCATGGTATCCGAGATGGCACCGGTTTCTTCCACCAGAGTGATGGCCCGGTCGAGATCGCTCTCGCTCTGGGGACCGGTCTCGATGGTGCGGGTCCAGAACTTGCGCGCGGCGTCGTCGGCGCGCGCCACGGCCAGGATCACCGGCAGCGTCACCTTGCCTTCGCGGAAATCGTCGCCGACGGACTTGCCCATCAACGCCTGTCGTCCGGAATAATCGAGGGCGTCGTCCACCAGCTGGAAGGCGATGCCGAGGTTGTCGCCATAAGCCCGCATGGCGGAGACGAACGTGTCGGACACGGACGCGATCATGGCGCCGGATTCGGCTGCGGCGGCAAAGAGCGCCGCCGTCTTCGCGCTCACGACGCGCAGATAATGGGCTTCGTCGGCCGCCAGATTGTTGGCCGACTTCAGCTGCATCACTTCGCCTTCAGCGATGATCGACGAGGCGCGAGCGAGCACGCCGAGTACGGCCTGGGCGCGCGTCTCGACCATCAACTCGAAAGCGCGGCTGAACAGGAAGTCGCCGACCAGCACGCTCGGCTTGTTGCCCCAGACGATGTTGGCGGACACCTTGCCGCGGCGCAGGGCGCTTTCATCCACGACATCGTCGTGCAGCAGCGTGGCGGTGTGGATGAACTCGACCGCGGCAGCGAGTTTCACGTGGTTGCGCCCGTCGTAGCCGCCCATACGCGCCGCGGCGAGCGTAAGGAGGGGACGCAGCCGCTTGCCGCCGGAATCGATCAGATGCTTGGCCAGGTCGGGGATCAGGGCCACGGCGCTCGACAGGCGCTCGTGAATCAGGGCGTCCGTCGCCGCCATGTCCTGAGACACCAGGGCATGCAGCCGCTCGACCGGCGAAATGCCGGCTTGATCGGCGGACCTCAGCACCTGCGGCGCCAGCATCAAATTCGAGCCCCTTGGCAACATTTGCCAGCCCGGACATTGGAAGGCCGGGCACGCGCGGTCAAGCGCGTGGTGGTACAGTACTCCCAAGGAACGGGAGAACCCATGCGCGCGGTGCTCAAGACCAACGACCCGGTGAAGTTGAATTTCGCGCAGGCCCTGCTGAGGGATGCGGAAATTGCGGCGGTCGTGTTCGACGCCGAGATGAGCATCATGGACGGCAATCTGGGAATACTGCCACGGCGGCTGATGGTGGCTGACGAGGATTTCGCAAAGGCCGAGACCGTGCTGCGGGAAGGGCTTGGTGCCGCGGGATGACCACGACCGAGGACCGGTTCCTGGGAGGACGTGTCATCGTGCGACAGACGCCGCACGGGTTCCGCGCCGGGTTGGATGCCGTCATGCTGGCGGCGGCGGTTCCCGCCGTGGCGGGCGAGACCCTGCTGGAACTGGGATCAGGCGCGGGGACCGCAAGCCTTTGCCTGGCACGACGGGTCGACGGCGCCTGCGTGACCGGTGTCGAAATCGATGCAGCATTGGTGCGGCTCGCCGCAGAAAACACTATGGCCAACGGCATGGGGGATCGGGTGTCCTTTGCGGCGGGCGACGCTCTGAATCCGCCCGAGTCGTTGCGGCGCCAGTTCGACCACGTCTTCTGCAACCCGCCTTTCCATAACGATGACGGTGCGGTGTCGCCGGACTCATCGCGGGCGGTGGCCTTGCACGACGCCGGAACCCTCGGTGCATGGATCACAGCCGGCATGAAACGGACGGTGTCGGGAGGGACATTCACACTGATCCTACGGGGCGACCGGCTGGGCGAGGCGCTGGCGGCGCTTCCCGAGCGAGGCGTCCATATCTTCCCGCTGTGGCCGCGGGCCGGCGCGGCGGCCAAGAGAATCCTGATGCAGGTGCACCAGGGTTCGCGGGCTCCCGTGAACATGCTCCCCGGCCTGGTGCTGCACGAGGCGGACGGGCGCTATACGTCGGATGCGGATGCGGTTTTGAGGGGATCAGGACTGACGATCGCGGGTTGATGCGTCCTCATGAGGAGGAGGCAAGAAGGTAGGCTGTTGTTTGGACGGCAGCCCGCCTATAGGTTCCGGCCCGCCGCCGGAGACACCGAATCGTGGCCAAGACCTTCCAGGACCTGATCTTGACGCTGCAGAATTACTGGGCGGTGCAAGGCTGCCTCATCCTGCAGCCCTATGACGTGGAGATGGGGGCGGGGACCTTCCATCCGGCGACGACGCTGCGCGCGCTGGGGCCGCGGCCGTGGCGGGCCGCCTATGTCCAGCCGTCGCGCCGGCCAAAGGACGGCCGCTATGGCGAGAACCCCAACCGGCTGCAGCACTATTACCAATACCAGGTGATCCTGAAGCCGACGCCCGACAACGTGCAGGACCTTTACCTGGGCTCGATCAAGGCCATCGGTCTCGATCCCATGAAGCACGACATCCGCTTCGTCGAGGACGACTGGGAGAGCCCGACGCTGGGGGCCTGGGGCCTGGGCTGGGAAGTGTGGTGCGACGGCATGGAGATCACCCAATTCACCTACTTCCAGCAGGTCGGCGGCATCGACTGCGACCCGGTCTGCGCCGAGATCACCTACGGCCTGGAACGGCTGGCCATGTACGTGCAGGGCGTCGAGTTCGTCTACGACCTGAAGTTCAACGAGCAGTTCCGCTATGGCGAAGTCTTCCACCAGTCGGAACGCGAATTCTCGGCCTTCGATTTCGAGCACGCCGACACGGCGATCCTTTTCCAGCATTTCGCGGACGCCGAGAAGGAATGCAAATCGCTCAACGACAAGAAGCTGGCGCTGCCGGCCTACGACCAATGCATCAAGGCGAGCCACTGCTTCAACCTGCTGGATGCGCGCGGCGTGATCTCGGTCACCGAGCGCGCCGCGTATATCGGGCGGGTCCGAGCCCTGGCGAAACTGTGCTGCGAAAGCTGGCTGGCGTCGGATCAGGGCGCCTATACGCCGAGGTTCGCCTGACATGCCCGATCTTCTCCTCGAACTCGTCTCCGAAGAAATTCCCGCCCGCATGCAGTCGCAGGCGGCGAAGGACCTGGAACGGCTCGTGGTCGGCGCCGTGTCGGATCGCGGTCTGCTGTTCGAAGGCGCCAAGGCATTTGCCGGGCCGCGGCGGTTGGCGCTGGTGATCGCCGGCCTGCCGGGAAAGCAGCCGGACGTCTCGGAGGAGAAGAAAGGGCCGCGCGTCACGGCGCCGGAGAAGGCTGTGGAAGGTTTTTTGCGCTCGGCAGGCGTCACGCTCGAACAGTGCCAGAAGCGCGACGACGGCAAGGGGGAATTCTATGTCGCCGTCATCCAGCGCAAGGGGCGGGCCACCGCCGAGGTGCTGGCGGAGGTGCTGCCGGACTGCTTCGCCAGGCTGCCCTGGCCGAAATCGATGCGCTGGCGGCCGGGCGAGGCGACGCGCTGGGTGAGGCCGCTCCACAGCATCCTGTGCACCTTCGACGGCGAGGTCGTGCCGTTCGAATTCGCCGGCGTGAAGAGCGGCAACGAAACGCGCGGCCACCGCTTCCTGTCGCAAGGCGGCATCGCAGTGCGCCACTTCGACGATTACGCCAAGAAGCTGCGGGATGCGCATGTCGTGCTCGACGCGGCGGAACGCAAGGCGATCATCCTCAACCAGGCCAAGCAGAAGGCGTTCGCGCTGGGCCTCGAGCTGATCGAGGACGAGGGATTGCTCGACGAAGTCGCAGGCCTCAACGAGTGGCCGACGGTCCTGATCGGACGCATCGAAGACCAGTTCATGGACGTGCCGGCGGAGATCCTGCAGACATCCATGCGCACGCATCAGAAGTATTTCTCGCTGCGCGATCCTTCGAGAGGCTCGCGGCGGCTCACTCCTCAGGGGAAGGCGAGCCCCAAGACGAGTCTTCATCCTGAGGCTTCTTTGCGACGCGAAGAAGCCGTCTCGAAGGATGGGGGCATCGCCCACCGCTTCGCTGTCGTCTCCAATATGGTGGCGGCGGACGGCGGCCGGGAGATCGTGGCCGGCAACGAGCGCGTGCTGCGGGCGCGGCTGTCGGACGCCAAGTTCTTCTGGGACCAGGACCGCCAACATCGCCTCGACAGCCGGGTGGACGCGCTGAAAGGCATCGTCTTCCACGCCAAACTCGGCACGCAATACGAACGCGTCGAGCGCATCGAGGCGCTGGCGGGCGAGATCGCGGAAAAAATCGGCGCCGACGTGGCGAAGGCCAAGCGTGCCGCGCGGCTGTGCAAGGCGGATTTGACGACCGGCGTGGTCGGCGAATTCCCCGAGTTGCAGGGCGTGATGGGCCGCTATTACGCCCTGCACGATGGCGAAGACGCCGAAGTCGCCGACGCCATCCGCGACCACTACAAGCCGCTGGGACCGTCCGACGCCGTGCCGACGTCCAAGGTCTCTATCGCGGTCGCGCTGGCGGACAAGCTGGATCAGCTCGTTGGGTTCTGGGCGGTTGACGAAAAGCCAAGCGGTTCTTCTGATCCGTTTGCGCTTCGTCGCGCTGCGCTTGGCGCGATCCGTATCATCTTCGCAAATTCGTTGCGGATGGAGCTTCAACAAGTCTGGGCGATCCCCTTCTTACGAAACGCATCAAGAGCAACTGTGGTAAAAGTTGAGAGACAGCTAGCTCCCGCCGCGCGAACGTTGGTGCGTCATGGTTACGAGAGCCAGTTCCGTGAGATCTGGAAAACTGCTCAGGCTACGGAAATGTCAGAGGAAGCGCTCGCCAAGGGTTACGAATCGTACGTTGCCAGCGCTTCCTCGTTGCTGGAGTTCTTGGCCGACCGTCTGAAGGTCGCGCTGAAGGAAAAAGGTACCCGTCACGACCTGATCGATGCCGTGTTCTCGCTCGGCAACGAGGACGATCTGGTGCGGCTGGTGGCGCGGGTGGAGGCGCTGCAGGAATTCCTCAAATCCGACGACGGCGCCAATCTGCTGGTGGCCTACCGTCGCGCGGCGAACATCCTCAAGATCGAGGAGAAGAAAGACAAGGCATCCTACGGGGGCGAGCCGGATCCCGACGCCTTCGTGCTCCCGGAGGAGAAGGCGCTGTTCGTCGAGTTGGCGACGGCGGGCGAACTGGTGCGCGCCGAAATCGGGCGCGAGCGCTTCGTCGAAGCCATGGGCGTGATGAGCCGCCTGCGCAAGCCCGTGGATGCCTTCTTCGACAAGGTCACGGTCAACGACAAGGACGCAGCGCTGCGCAAGAACCGGCTGCTCCTGCTCTCCCGCCTGCGCGCCACGCTGCATCTGGCGGCGGACTTTTCGAAGATCGAGGGGTAGCGCTTCAACCCGATCACAGTCTGGCGCCCGGCCAAATCGAATATGAGATGTGCATAATTGTCGCGGCCCGGACATGAGGCGGTTGCTCGAAGCCGAACCAGGACGGCGAAATCACCCATGCGCCTGACCGACTACGGGCGCGCGGAGAGGCATGACAGCGCTGGTCAAATCACGGGCTAGGACCACCGGCGATTTGCTGCTCGGCACAACAATCCGACAGCAAGAATTTGATTTTACGCAAATAAAATAGCGCCCTCTCGCGCCCGCGTGTCACATTGCGTCGCCAGTTTCGACCAACCATATGTCCGCCCAGGGGTAGAGTCCCTCACGCCATGCACGGTCATGGCCCGCGTATGCAGGCGTTCTCGGTTCTTTGGACGTCGAATCGTCACGAGAAATCGAGCGACGTAGTAGGTTAAAGATGCTCGCGGCCTTCATTCGCTGGTCATGACGGTTGGATGCGACGGCGATGAACACAGCAAGGGTAGAGAAACAATGACGAAATGGGTCTACGCGTTTGGAGACGGCGCTGCGGACGGCGACGCCAAAATGAGAAACCTGCTCGGCGGCAAGGGGGCAAATCTCGCCGAGATGAGCAATCTTGGGCTTCCCGTGCCTCCGGGCTTCACGTGCACCACGGAAGTCTGCACGTACTACTACGCCAACGGCCAGACCTATCCGTCGGATCTGAAGGCTCAGTTGGACGCCGCCGTCGAACGCATGGGCCGGCTGATGGACTCCAAGCTCGGCGACCCGGCGCGGCCGCTGCTGGTCTCCGTCCGCTCGGGCGCCCGCGTCTCCATGCCAGGCATGATGGACACGGTGCTCAACCTCGGCCTCACACCCGAAACCGTTGAAGGCGTCATCAAGCTGACCGGCAATCCCCGCTTCGCCTGGGACTCTTACCGTCGCTTCGTCCAGATGTATTCGAACGTCGTGCTGGGTCTGGAGCATGCCGACTTCGAGGAGATCCTCGAGCAGGCCAAGGAAGCCAAGGGCGTCGAGCTCGACACCGAACTCGACGCCAACGACCTCAAGACGATCACGATGAAGTTCAAGGAGCTCGTCAACAAGAAGCTCGGCAAACCCTTCCCCGACAATGTCCAGGACCAGCTGTGGGGCGGCATCGGCGCGGTGTTCGGCTCATGGATGTGCACGCGGGCGCAGACCTACCGCCGCCTAAACAAGATCCCGGGCGACTGGGGCACGGCGGTCAATGTCCAGGCCATGGTGTTCGGCAACCGCGGCGACACCTCGGCGACCGGCGTCGCCTTCACGCGCGATCCCGGCACCGGCGAAAATTACCTGTACGGCGAATTCCTGATCAACGCGCAGGGTGAAGACGTGGTGGCCGGCATCCGCACGCCGCAACCCATCACCAAGCTGGTGCGCGAACGCCAGGGCGGCAAGAAGCCTTCCATGGAGGAGGCGATGCCGCAGATGTACAAAGAGCTGAAGGCCATCGGCGACAAGCTCGAACAGCACTTCAAGGAAGTGCAGGACGTCGAGTTCACCATCCAGGAAGGCAAGCTCTGGATGCTGCAATGCCGCGCCGGCAAGCGTACCGCCAAGGCGGCGCTCAAGATCGCCATCGACCTCGTCAACGAGGGCCTGATCGACAAGAAGACGGCCGTCCAGCGTGTCGATCCGTCGGCGCTCGACCAGCTCCTTCATCCGACGCTCGATCCGAAGGCCGCGAAAACCAAGTTCGCAACGGGTCTGGCGGCATCTCCCGGAGCGGCCATCGGCGAAGTCACCTTCACGGCCGACGAAGCCGAGAAGATGGCCAACGAGGGTCATGATGTCATCCTGGTGCGCACCGAAACCAGCCCCGAGGACATCCACGGCATGCATGCCGCCAAAGGCATCGTCACGGCGCGCGGCGGCATGACGAGCCACGCGGCGGTGGTCGCCCGCGGCATGGGCCGGCCCTGCGTGGCCGGTGCCGGCTCCATCCGCATCGACGCCGACAAGGGCCTGATGTCGGTCGGCGACAACGTCGTCAAGCGCGGCGACGTCATCACGATCGACGGCTCCGCAGGCGTCGTCTACAAGGGCCGCGTTACCATGCAGCAGCCCGAACTCACCGGCGACTTCAACACGCTGATGCAGTGGGCCGACGAAATCCGCAAGCTTAAGGTCTACACCAATGCCGACACGCCGACCGATGCGCGCACGGCGCGCAGCTTCGGCGCCCAGGGCATCGGGCTGTGCCGCACCGAACACATGTTCTTCGAAGGCGACCGCATCGTCTCGGTCCGCCAGATGATCCTGGCCGACACCGTCGAAGAGCGCGAAAAGGCGCTGGCCAAGCTGCTGCCGATGCAACGCGGCGACTTCGAGGAGATCTTCCGGGTGATGGACGGCCTGCCCGTCATCATCCGACTGCTCGACCCGCCGCTGCATGAATTCCTGCCCCACAAGGACGAGGAATACGAAGCCGTTGCCAAGCAGGCGGGTGTTTCGGCCCAGAAGCTGAAGGCCAAGAGCGTGCTGCTGCACGAGATGAACCCGATGCTGGGCCATCGCGGCTGCCGTCTAGGCATCACCTATCCCGAAATCACGGCGATGCAGGCCCGCGCCATCCTTGAAGCGGCCATCAACATCGAGGCGGAAGGCAAAAAGGTCGAAGCCGAGATCATGATCCCGGTCGTGGCCTGGAAGCAGGAGCTCGATTTCGCGGCCGAGGTGATCAACAAGGTGGCCGAGCAGGTCAAGAAGGAGCGGGGCAAGCTTCCGCACTTCAAGATCGGTACCATGATCGAACTGCCGCGTGCGGCTTTGCGGGCCGGCGATCTCGCCCAGACGGCGCAGTTCTTCTCGTTCGGCACCAACGACCTGACGCAGACCACCTGCGGCATCAGTCGCGACGACGCCGGGCCGTTCCTCACGGAATACCAGGTGAAGGGGCTGCTGGTGCGCGATCCGTTCGTCTCGATCGATCGTGACGGTGTCGGCGAGCTGATCGCGATCGCGGCCGAGCGGGGCCGCAAGACGCGTCCGGATCTGGATGTCGGCATCTGCGGCGAGCACGGCGGCGATCCGAATTCGATCGAGCTGTGCCACGCGGTCGGCCTCAATTACGTGTCCTGTTCGCCGTTCCGCGTGCCGGTGGCGCGCCTTGCCGCTGCGCAAGCCGCGCTCAAGAAGTTCGAGCGGGACGTGTAAAAGGCTTATTATCAGTACACAGAGTTAAGAAGGGAATCCCGGGAAAAATCCAGGGATTCCCTTGCTTTTTGATATTCAACCGTGACGCTGTGTCACGGACTCGCAATTTTTCATTTGACGATTCGGATTTTCTTGGCCAAAAGGCCGAACCTTTCCGCTGAGGGGGAGATGGGGACCATTCGAGATTAACGCCGCCTACAAACGAAACGAAATCCGAAGAGAGTCATTCCCGATGCACCAGAAATCTTCAGACGTCCTGCGACGCTCGGATCGCGTGCTGGTCGGCGCACTGATTGTCGTGCTCGCTGCCGTGAGCGCCGCCGTCGGCGCTGCTGCCGCATATCGTCCGCATGCGAATGAAGTGCGCACGGCTGTGGTGATCGCCCAGCCTGCCGCCCCCGTGGCGATGGTGCAGGAGTCCGATGGGGCTCTGCCCGCCGCTCTGGTCGCCGCCCGTTCGGCTTCGGAGAAGGCAATCCTCGAGAAGCTGATGGCGGAGCACCGCTGCCTGTCCGAGGCGCTGTACTATGAAGCGCGGGGCGAAGGCCTGAAGGGCCAGAAGGCCGTCGCTGAAGTGATCTTTCACCGCATGCGGACGGGCAATTACGGGCATTCCATCTGCGCCGTCGTCTACGAGGGCGCCAATCAGCCGGGTTGCCAGTTCTCGTTCACCTGCGACGGTGAGTTGGCGCTGCACAAGACGCCCGGCGCCTGGACGGAGGCCCAGGTCGTGGCCGCGCGTATCCTGACGGGCGAAGAGCGGCTGAACGACGCCACCGGCGGCGCCACGAGTTTCCACGCCGTTTCCGTCTCGCCGGACTGGGCGCCGGAGCTGCAGAAGACCGTGCAGATCGGCAATCATGTCTTCTACAAGGATCCGCCGCGCTCCGGGCCGATGTGAAGTTGCCAACGTTTGCGGACGGCGGGCCGAGGCTTGCCCGCCGTTTCCTATTGATTAGGGCTCAGAAATCCAGCGCGACGTCGAGTGATGGCGCGCTGTGAGTGATGGCGCCTGACGAGATGTAGTCCACGCCCGTCTCGGCGATGGCCCGCACGGTGTCGAGCGTCACGCCGCCGGAAGCTTCGAGCACAGCGCGGCCCGCCGACATCTCCACCGCCCGCTTCAGGTGTTCGATGCGCATGTTGTCGAGCAGGATGGTATCGACACCGAGCGCCAGGACCTCTTCCAGCTGCTCCAGCGAATCCACTTCCACCTCGATCTTGGCCATGTGGCCCAGCCCGGCGCGCACACCGGCGACGGCCGCGGCGATGCCACCGGCGGCGATGATGTGGTTGTCCTTGATGAGCACGGCGTCGTCCAGGCCGAAGCGGTGATTGAAGCCGCCGCCGCAGCGCACGGCGTATTTCTCGAGCGTGCGCAGGCCCGGCGTCGTCTTGCGCGTGCACACGACGCGCGCCTTGGTGCCGGCCACGGCATCCACGAGGGCACGTGTGGCGGTGGCGATACCCGAAAGGCGACCGACGAAATTCAGCGCCACGCGCTCCGCCGTCAGCACACCGCGTGCAGGGCCGTCGATCGAGAGAAGCACGGCGCCGATGCGTGCACGTTCGCCGTCCTGGACGCCGGCACGCAATTCAATGGCTTCGTCGACGAGCCTGAAGGCGATCTCGGCGGCGCAAGAACCCGCGACGATGCCGGGCTGACGCGCTACCAGGCGGGCCTGCACGCGCCGATCGGGCGGAATCACCAGATCGGACGTCAAGTCTCCGGCGTGGCCGAGATCCTCTTCCAGCGCACGACGCACGCACGGTTCGACGAGCAACCGGTGCGGCGGGCGCAGCACTGAGAAATCAGCGGACGGCATGGTTCTTCAGCGGAGTTTGCGCACTGTGGCCGGCAGCGATTTTGTCGGCGTCGGCCAAAGTCATGAAGGTCCGCGCGGGCGTCCCGTTCGTGGAGGGATAGTCATTTCGATAGTGACCGCCGCGGCTTTCCCGGCGCGCCAGCGCTGCCGTCACGACCATCTTGGCCGTAACCGTCATGTTGAGGAGCGAGGCTTCGTGGCCGCCGGCTCGTTCGATCTGACCGATGGTGCCCAGCGCCTGGCGTAGCCCGTGGGCGTCCCTTTCGAGCCCGGCGAACCTGGTCATGGTGTCGCGCAGAACCTGTGGCACCGGAGCGGCTGCGTAGCGGTCGGGCGCCGGAATGGCGCCGTGACCGGGGCGGGGAGCGACAGTGGCCCGCACGTCGTCCGCGACACGAGCGCCAAAAACCAGCGCTTCCAAGAGCGAGTTCGAAGCTAGGCGATTCGCCCCGTGCAGGCCGGTGGCGGCACATTCGCCCACCGCCCATAGGCCGCTAAGAGAACTGCGACCGCGCTTGTCGGTGGCGATGCCTCCCATGTGGTAGTGCGCCGCCGGCGCCACAGGAATCGGCTGGCTGGCCGGATCAATGCCTTCGGCGCGGCAGGCCGCGTAGACCGTGGGGAACGCTTTGGCGAAACGTTCGCCGACGGCCTGACGGCAATCCAGGAAGACCGAATGTCCGGCGACAAGCTCACGATGAATGGCGCGGGCGACAATATCGCGCGGCGCCAGTTCGGCATCGGCATGCACCGCCGGCATGAAGCGGCGACCGGTCTCGTCGACCAGGATTGCGCCCTGGCCGCGCAGAGCCTCGGTGGCCAGAGGCGCCGGGTCGCGACGCACCGCAATCGCGGTGGGATGGAATTGCACGAACTCGGGATCGGCGATCACGGCGCCGGCACGCGCCGCCATGCCGAGGCCTTCGCCGCGCGTCTCGGGCGGGTTGGTCGAAACGGCATAGAGCGCTCCCAGTCCGCCGGTTGCCAGAATCACGGTCGATGCGCGCAGCAGTACGAGGCGGCGGACGCTGCCCGCCGAAATTCGCGCGAACATGCCGACCACGCGCCCGTTCTCGAGGGCGAGTTCGATGGCGTGAAAGCCCTCCATGACGGTGATGGACGGCGTCTCCAGGGCGCGCTCGGCCAGCGCGCGCGTGACTTCGGCGCCGGCACGGTCCCCGCCAATATGCACGATGCGCGCCGTGGAATGCGCCGCTTCGCGGCCCACGGCCAACGAGCCGTCCGCCCGCCGGTCGAAGGGTACGCCGTAGCGGATCAGGTCTTCGATGCGGTCCGGCGCTTCCCGCGCAACCAGTGCGGCAATCTCGGAATCGCACAGGCCGGCGCCGGCCGTAATCGTGTCGGCGGCATGCGACTGCCAGCTGTCTCCTTTGGCCACGGAGGCGGCGATGCCGCCCTGGGCGCGCGCGCTTGAGCCGGAGACGCCCGGATGGGCGTCCGCCAGGATCACCGCCGGGAACGGCGCCAGCTTCAGTGCCGTGAACAGGCCCGCGACGCCGGCGCCCAGGATGAGGGCGCCTTTGGTGTCGATGATGTTGTCGATCTGCTGGGTCATGCTGCCACCGAGGCGCGGGGCCTGGCGCTGCCGACCGCCAGCATGCGCTCAACGCTGGCGCGGGCGCGCGCGGCGACGGCCGGATCGACCGTCACCTCCACCGTCAGGCTCTGCAACGAGTGCAGGATCTTCGGCAGCGTGATGCGCTTCATGTACGGACACAGGTTGCAGGGCCGCACGAATTCGATGTCGCGGTATTCGG
Source organism: Alphaproteobacteria bacterium (assembly GCA_028871345.1). Classification (GTDB taxonomy): domain Bacteria; phylum Pseudomonadota; class Alphaproteobacteria; order Micropepsales; family Micropepsaceae; genus Rhizomicrobium. The sequence continues at coordinate 39,507 of JAGWNK010000013.1, forward strand.
CCGCCACGTTGTCGCTCATCGAGCATTCGGTCACCAGCACGACGCGATGCGGCCGGTGTTTTCCGACGTATCCGATCATGCCTGACGTCGATCCCGCGAAATCGGCTTCGGCAATGACTTCGGGCGGACATTCGGGATGGGCCAGAACAACCACGCCGGGGCTGGAACTGCGGAAGGCGCGGATGTCGGCTGCGGTAAAGCGTTCATGGACTTCGCAATGGCCTTTCCAGGTGATGATCTTCACCGCGGTCTGCTCGGCCACGTTCTGGGCCAGGAATTCGTCGGGCACCATCACCACTTCGTCGACGCCCCATTCGCGCGCGATGTCTTCGACCACGGCAACGGCATTCGAGGAGGTGCAGCACACGTCGCATTCGGCCTTCACGTCCGCCGAGGTGTTCACGTAGGTGACGATCGGCAGCCGCGGATACTTCGGTCTCAGCAGCCGCACGTCGGTGGCGGTGATCGAGGCGGCGAGCGAGCAGCCGGCCTGCGGGTCGGGGATCAGCACCGTCTTCTCCGGCGAAAGGATCTTCGACGTCTCCGCCATGAAGTGCACGCCTGCCTGCACGATCAGTGCTGCATCCGTCTTCGCGGCTTCCCGGGCGAGCTGCAGCGAGTCGCCGACGAAATCTGCGACGCAATGGAAAATTTCCGGAGTCATGTAGTTGTGGGCGAGGATGACCGCGTTCATCTCCCGCTTCAGCGCGTTGATCGCCTGCACATATGGCGCATGCACCGGCCATTCGATCTCCGGCACGACATGGGCGACCTTGCGGTACACGTCGGCGGTCTCTCTGGCAATTTGGGGCGTGAAGGGGAGTGGGTCGCTGTTGCCGGTCGTCGTCATGGTCCCCGCCTTTCCATTAATACTCATTATGAGTATATATGTAGGGCAAAAACGCCGGCCTTCAAGGGCCGGTTCACCCCCTTATGCTGCACATGAGCACAAAGAGGTCAAGAGCAGATGCGTTTGAGGAGCAACCAGCGACAGCAGCCTTGAGAAGGGACTGTGGCGGGTCGGGAATTCAGACCACCCGGCGCGGCGCCAGCCGCACTCCAGGCGCTGGGCGCTCCCTGAGGACCTCTCGACGAAAACGAAAGAGTTCGGCCGGCCGGCCCCGGGTGAGCGCCGACATCTTGCCTGTTCCTTCGACAAGACCCTGGTCTTCGACCAGCCGGCGGAAATTCTGTTTGTGGAGGCGTACGCCCGAGATGGCCTCAACCGTGCGTTGTAGTTCCAGAAGGGTGAACGAAGCGGGCATCAGCTCGAAGACGACCGGGCGGTATTTCATCTTGCCCCGCAGACGGGCAATCGCCGTGGCCAGAATGCGTCGATGGTCGAACATCATCGGTTCGCCGAGCCGCACGGCATGATCCGCGGGCGTCCTTCCATCCCGCGCGCTTTCGGCCACGAGCCCGGCTTCATAGAGCAGCTCATACCGCTCGAGAACCTTCTCTTCGTCCCAGGCCAAGCCGTCGAGTCCGAAGCACAGACGGGCACGGTCGCGCCGGGCCTCGGCGAGGGCCGGCGCGTCGGCCGCTGTCTCGAAGGCCTGCAGCGCCGGCACGATCGCATCGGCAATGACTGCTGGCCTTGCCGTTCGCCAGTCCTCCCACGGAAAATAGCGATACCAGCTGCGCCAGATCGTGTCCGGCGCCTTGGGTTCGCCTGTCGGACGAGTCAGGGCGAGATATCCGACGGAAACGACGCGTGGGCCTTCGCCCGGCTTGAAGGTATGCCGGCCGCGGTCGCCGAATGTGTACAGCTGCTCCACGTAACCGAGTTCGAGATAGGTCTGCTCGCCAACCCAGGTCCGCAAACCGCTCTCGAGCGTGCGGTGCGCGATCGGATCGAAGGGGCCGAAGGGCAGGGCATCGCTGCCGGATTTCACGATGAGGACGTCGGGGTTCTCGTCCGCCACCGCGACGATGGCGGCCGACAGCCCGATCGAAACGACGTGTCTGTCGCTGGTCATAGCCCGAAGACGTCGAGTGGAAATTCGACGATCTCGCCTTCCTGCACGGTATTGCACGGTCCCATGGCTTCCACCGCCTCGACCATCCTGCCTTTGCGGCCCAGGGCATCGTCCGCGAGGCGCACCAGTAGCCTGTTGGGCGAGGCGTGTGGAGCGCGGGCGCGAATTTCACGCGCAATGCGGTGTTCCGCGCCGGGCCAGGAACGCTCGCAAAGAATCGTGAAAGCCGCCGCCATCGAGCGGCTCACTCCGGCCCAGCAATGAACGAGGAGTGGAGCGGTTCCGGTCCAGCCATGGCTGAATTCGATCAGATCGAGCACGTGGTCTTCGAGTGGCGGAGTTCCACCCAAGGCGGGATCGGCCACATCGTTCAGCGCCAGGCGCAGGTGACGCTCGGCGGGAAAGCCCTCCGGCGTGGTGATCATGAACTCGGGCGACAAGAGGGTGACGAGATGCGACGGATGGTACTCGTCCAACGCGTCCAGCATGGCTGAGAGAGGCGAAACGAGAATCAGGGGCATCGGAACACTCTGGTCTTCCGCCATTATGGCACGCAAGCGGGTCGAGTGGCGCGCAGACTCAGCTTGCCAGCCGGCAGAAGCGCTCCAGGAACTGGGCCTGGGCCTCGGCGGTCGCCAAGGGCACGAGACGCGGCGTCTTCAACGCCTTGGGCGGAACGCCGAAATACTTCTTCGCTTCCGTCGGCTCGAACCCGGCGAGCTGGGTGGCCTCGTAATAGGCGGCAATGGTGTCCGCCTTCTTGAACAGCATCCGCAGGGGGGGCGGAGGCGTCGCCGGAAGGCCGAAGCGAAGGTGTATCGCCGCTAGAAGTTTGAGTTCCAAGTCCTTGTAATTGATGCCTACGGCCGCCTTGAAAGGGCTTATGAGGTCACCGACAACATACTCCGGCGCGTCGTGCAGGAGGGCCATCAACCGGGCCTCTCGCGCCAGCCGCGGATTGAGCTCGAAGCTCAGCCGTTCGACCAGCACACAGTGCTGTGCAACCGAGAAGGCGTGGGCGCCCTTGGTCTGCCCGTTCCAACGCGCCACGCGGGCAAGCCCGTGGGCGATGTCCTCGATTTCGACGTCGAGCGGTGAAGGGTCGAGCAGGTCGAGGCGGCGACCGCTCAACATTCTCTGCCAGGCACGGGGCGGCGCACTCGCCACGACAACCTCACAATGCCAGCTTGACGGCGGCCAGCAGCAGCACGATCGCCAGCAGCCGCCGCAGGGTCTGCTCGGGTATGCGCGGCGCCAGTGTCGATCCCAGGATGATGCCCGGTACCGATCCCATCAGAAGCATTCCCAGCATGGCGGGATTGATGTTGCCCAGGAGCCAATGGCCCGCACCCGCGACCAGGGTCAAGGGGACGGCATGCGCGATGTCGGATCCCACAAGGCGCGCGACCGGCAATTCGGGATAGAGGATGACGAGGGCGGTCACTCCCAAGGCCCCTGCGCCCACCGACGTCGATGAGACAAGAACACCCAGAATGGCGCCCGTCAGGATCGTGAAGTTGCGCGTTCTCCGCCCGTCGAGGACTCCCACTCGATCGGCATAAAACGCGAGGAGGCGCTTGCGGAAAAAGAGCGCCGCTGCCGTGATGAGGAGGGCGATCGCCAGGACGTGCGAGACGAGGACGTTGGCGCGAGCGCTTTCGATTCCCAGTCCGTGCAGGATTGCCAAGGTCAGCGTGGCGGCAGGTACGCTCCCGAGCGCAAGGCGTCGTACAACCTTCCACTCGATCGTGCGATTGACGCCATGCATCAACGACCCGGCGGTCTTCGTCGCTGCCGCATAAAGCAGATCGGTTCCCACGGCCGCCACGGGCTGGACGCCGAACAGCAGAATGAGCACCGGCGTCATCAGCGAACCGCCGCCGACGCCGGTGAGACCAACCAGCGAACCGACGACGAATCCAGACGCGACAAACCCCCAGTTGATGGCTGCTAGGAAATGCATTCCACAGATTGGATTTGTGATTGGATGCGATCAGCCGATCGCACGGACAAGACCGGCAAGTATTCCACGCCCTTCGGCGGTTAGGAAGCCATCTTGCGCAGGATCACGCTGCCTGCGGAGTAGCCGGCGCCGAAAGTGCATAACAATCCGTAATCGCCGGGATTCAGGTCGGCGCTGTGGCGATTGAAAGCGATCATGGCGCCCGCGGAACTGGTGTTGGCATATTCGTCGAGCGTGATCGGAGCCTCGGTTGCCGTCGCGTCGCGGCCCAGCACGCGATGGGCAATGAGCTGGTTCATGCTCAGATTGGCCTGGTGCAGCCACATGCGCTTGAGCGATTGAGGCGTGAGGCCGTTGCCCTCGAGGTGCTCGTGAATGAAATCCGAGACCAGCGGCACGACTTCCCTGAAGACCTTGCGGCCCTGCTGGACGAACAGCTTGTCGCGGTTGCCGATACCTTCCGGAGCCGTCCGGTTGAGAAATCCGAAATTGTTGCGGATGTTGTTTGAGAACTTCGACTTGAGGCTGGTCGAGACGACTTCCCAACAATTCCTGCTGCGTACGGTGGAGGCGCGCTCGACGATGAACGCCGAGGCGGCATCGCCGAAGATGAAGTGGCTGTCGCGGTCGCGGAAATTGACGTGGGCGGTGAGAATCTCGGGATTGCAGATCAAAATCGAGCTGAGGTGATTGCGCTCGATCATGCCGCAGGCGACCTGCAAAGCATAGGTGGCCGATGAGCAGCCGACATTCATGTCGAAGCCGAAGCCCTCGATTCCGAGCGCATCCTGGACCTCGATGGCGACGGCCGGATAGGCGCGCTGCAGGTTGGCGCAGCTGACGATCACGCCCCCGATGTCCGCCGGCTTGCGATCGGCATCCCGCAGGGCCCCGCGGGCGGCCGCCACCGCGATTTCGGCCATGACGGAAATCTGGTCGTCGGGACGTTCCGGGATCCGCGGGCACATGATGTCCGGGTCGAGGATACCCTGCCTGTCTAGGACGTAGCGGCGCTTGATGCCGGATGCCTTGACGATGAAATCGGATGACGATTCCAGCAGCGGCGTCATGGAGCCGGCGGCGATTGCCTTGGCGTGGGCGTCGTTGAAGCGCCGCACGTACTCGTTGAAGGAGGCAACCAGTTCGTCGTTGGTTATCGTCTGGGCAGGTGTGAAGACCCCGGTCCCGGAAATCGCCAATTCCGTCACTGGCAGCCCCTCTTCTTCTCCCACGGCAAAACTGACGCAGGGATGACCGGAAGGCAAGTATTGCAAATCCGTCTTAACGCCGCGCTCCGGTTGGCGGGCCGAGAGTCGCCTTGCGGCGCCGTTAAGGCCTGCGCCGTGCAGGCCGGGGTGTGTTGCTTCTGCCTGCAGACTGCGGCCGCCCGCCCAAGCGCTCCATTCTTCAACGCTCGCGTCGACGGACACAACGCGCTACACCCGGCGCATGAGTGAGACCAAAGCCTTGGTGCTGTTCTCCGGCGGACAGGATTCCACCACCTGCCTGGCGTGGGCATTATCCCGGTTTTCGGTCGTCGAAACCGTGGGCTTCAACTACGGCCAACGTCACCGGACCGAGCTGGAGGCGCGAGGCCGCATCCTGACGATCCTGCGGCGATGGTTTCCGGCCTGGGATGCCCGCCTCGGCGACGATCACATGCTCGATCTTGACGTGTTGCGGCAAATCGGCGGCAGCGCGTTGACCGAATCCATGGCGATCGAAATGGGCAAGGACGGGCTGCCGACGACCTTCGTGCCCGGCCGCAACGTCCTGTTCCTCAGCGCCGCCGCGGCGCTGGGCTACCGGCGCGGCATCGCCGATCTCGTCGGCGGCATGTGCGAGACCGACTATTCGGGATATCCCGACTGCCGGGAGAAGACCGTGGCCGCTGTGGCGGAGGCTCTTACTCTGGCGCTCGCAAGGCGCGTCACGGTGCATACGCCGCTCATGGCCGTCGACAAGGCCCAGACGTGGCGCCTTGCGGACCAGCTGGGTGGCAAGGCGCTGGTGGACCTCATCCGCGAAGAGACGGTCACCTGCTACCAGGGAGATCGAGAACACCGTCACGACTGGGGCTATGGCTGCGGCGTCTGTCCGGCCTGCGACTTGCGGGCCAAGGGTTACCGGAAATACGTAGGCGCATGACGTACGCCGTCAAGGAGATCTACTACACGCTGCAAGGGGAGGGCGCCCGCACCGGGCGGGCCGCGGTGTTCCTGCGCTTCGCCGGCTGCAACCTGTGGAGCGGTCTGGAGCGCGACCGGTCCGATGCGGTCTGTAAGTTCTGCGACACGGATTTCGTGGGGACCGACGGTCCGGGCGGCGGGAAATTCGCTGACGCCGCAGCGCTAGCTGATGCCGTGGCCGGGCACTGGCCCACGCGTGTGGCGGGTCGGCCGTACGTCGTCTGCACGGGCGGCGAGCCGCTTCTGCAGCTGGACGAGGGGCTCATCGGCGCCCTGCATCGAAAGGGCTTCGAGGTCGCCATCGAATCCAACGGCACGTTGCCGGCGCCGGCGGACATCGACTGGATCTGCGTCAGCCCGAAAGCCGATACCGCACTGCGTCAGGTCAAGGGCCAGGAATTGAAACTCGTCTATCCGCAGGCCGGCGCAGCGCCCGAGTGCTACGCTGATCTGGCCTTTGACCATTTTTTCCTGCAGCCGATGGATGGGCCGGCGCGCGACGAGAACACGCGGTTGGCGGCGGCGTATTGCCTGGCGCATCCGCGCTGGCGGCTCGGCCTGCAGACGCACAAGCTCATCGGTATGCGCTGACGTCACTTTCGGGGTCGATGCGTCACAATAATTTCATGCGCGCCGATATGCTCTGCGCGGTTCCGTTAACATGGCAACAACCGCCAATAGGTAGCTTCCCCGCGCGATTTCATCGGGCGGGCCATGAGTTCATTTGGCGGACGGGGCGTGGCTGTCGATCTGACTGATGAGAAAGCCGACGAGTGGCGGGCCGGCGCGCTGGCGCTCCCTCTTCCCGCCTTTGCCGCCAATACGAATTGTGCCGATGTCTATGAGCGCTTCCGCGAACAAACCTCGCAAATCGCGGCGGCGATCGTAGACGAGGAAGACCGGGTCGTCGGCATCGTCAATCGTTTGCGATTCCTGGCGCGGTATGCCCAACGCTTCGTGCCGGAGCTGTACCAGAAGCGGCCGATTCTCCATCTCGCGAATGTGAAACCGCTCGTCGTGGACGAGGCCATGACGGTGGAAGACCTGGCAGCGATGATCGCGCTGGACTGCCCCGACGCCCTTCGCGAATGTTTTGTCGTGACCCGGCAGGGGCGCTATCTCGGAATCGGGACCAGTGAGGCGCTGGTGCGCTCGAAAGTGGCGCTGCTGATGGAGCGGCAAGAGCGCCTTAACGTTGCACTGGCCGCGGCGGAAGATGCCGACCGTACCAAGAGTAACTTTCTGGCGCTGATGAGCCATGAGCTCCGCACACCTCTGAATGCCATCATCGGGTTTTCGGAGGTTCTGGCCGGCGAGCTGTACGGGCCGCACAGTGTGCCGCGATACGGCGAATACGCGCGCGACATCCACGGCGCCGGTAAACATCTTCTGGCCCTGATCAACGACATCCTGGATCTCTCGAAGTGCGAAGCAGGGCGTCTTGAATTGCAGCGGGAGGATATCGACGTTGCCGAGCTGTTCCAGCGCTGCGTCCGGCTGATCGGCGGTCGGGCTTCGGAGCGCCGCCTCAAGCTGGCCTCGGTCGCACCGCGGGGTCTGACCGTGCGGGCGGACGAACTGCGGCTGAAGCAGATCCTGTTGAACCTGCTGTCCAATTCCGTGAAATTCACCGAACCCGGCGGCAGCGTAGAAATGGTCGCCTCGCGTTCAAAAGAGGGCGCGGTCGACATATGTGTAACCGACACTGGCATCAGCATGGCGCCTGAACTGATTCCGGTCGCTCTCGAACCGTTCCGCCAGATCGACTCGCCGCTGTCGCGCCAAGCGGAAGGTACCGGGCTCGGCCTCTCGCTCGCCAAGTCGCTGACGGAAGCGCATGGCGGCACCTTGAGCATCACGAGCGCACCCAATAGGGGCACGACCGTACGCTTGAGCTTTCCGCCGCCCGGCGGGCGCGAGGCCGAAGCCGCCTAGAACCGCGTCACGATCTTGGTCATGTCGGGACGCGCCCGCTCCTCCAAGGAGAGCGCAGGCTTGCCGATGTAGATGAAACCGGCGATGCGCTCGCCCGGTTTCAGCCCCAGCCTTTCCTGCACCAGCGGGTGGTAGGCGCACCATTCGGTCAGCCAGTTCGCCACGTAGCCCAAGGCATGCGCCGCTATAAGCATCGTCTGGCACGCCGCACCCGCCGAGAGCTGCTGCTCCCATTCGGGGATGGGGATCCCTTCGCGGATGCGGCTCACCACAGCGACCACGACGGGCGCGCGCAGGAAGCGGGCCGCTTCGAGCGCCTCGCGTTCCGCAGTCACGGCCTCTGTGGCCTTCAGACAGTCGACGAGCAGCAGACCGAAGCGCGCCCGAGCCTCGCCTTCGAACACGATGAAGCGCCAGGGAAAGAGCTTGCCATGGTCGGGGACGCGGGCCGCCGCCTGCAATATTGTCGTCAGCTCGTCGGGCGATGGCCCCGGAGCCGTCATGGTCTTGGCGGAGCCGGAGCGCCGGCTCAGCAACAGGTCGATCGCGTCCGGCGCGGGCCGGTTGAACTCGGGGGTCATGCGTCCATTTACCCTCTGGGCAAGGCTTGCAGCCGCCTTTCGGCAGCCTATCTAAGTCTAACTGGCGGGAGGCTTTTGGCGAACAGCCGCCTCTACAGTAGGATGCAGCACAGGAGAGGAAAATGGCTGTCCACGTCGAAAAGGTTGCCAGCGTCGATCCGATCTGGAGCACCCTGCGGAAGGAAGCGGAGGAATTGGCCGGCCGCGAAGCGGCTCTGGCGAGTTTCGTCCACGCCACCATCCTGAAGCACCAACAACTCGAAGACGCGTTGTCCTATCATCTCGCCAAGAAAGTCGGCGGCGACGACCTGAGTCCGATGCTGGCGCGCGAGATTTTCGACGAGGCGATGGCTGCGGATGGCGGCATCGGCGCGGCGGTGCGCGCCGACCTGTCGGCGGTATTCGAGCGCGACCCTGCTTGCCATTCCTATGTCGAGGCATTCCTCTTTTTCAAAGGCTTCCACGCGCTGCAATGCTACCGCATCGCCCATTGGTTATGGGTGGCGAAGCGCGAAGGCATGGCGTTGTTCTTCCAGAGCCGCATCTCCGAACTCTTCGACGTCGACATCCATCCCGCCGCCGTGCTCGGCCGCGGCATCATGATCGATCACGCGACCGGCGTGGTGATCGGAGAGACCGCCGTGGTGGAGGACGACGTGTCCATGCTGCACGGCGTGACCCTCGGCGGCACTGGCAAGGAGGAGGGCGACCGCCACCCGAAGATCCGGCGCGGCGTTCTCTTGTCGATGGGCGCGAAAGTTCTCGGCAACATCGAAGTTGGAGAATACTCGCGTATCGGCGCGGGATCGGTTGTGCTGAAGTCGGTCCCGGCCGGATGCACGGCGGTCGGCGTTCCGGCCAAGCTCGTCAACTGCCATGGTCCGGAACGGCCGTCGCAGGAGATGGACCAGTTGATCGACGACGATGGCTGATGCCTTGTGGCGCAAAGTCGCGCCCGGGAGGCGACTCAATCGGCTAATTTGACCGGCCGCCACCTCGACCATGGTGCTTGACCGCGTCCGGCGGCCATGCGAGTTCAGGCGGGCTCGATATGGAGATGACTTTGACCCGCAGCGAAATCTGGCGCGTCGAGAAGTATCTGCGGAACCTTTTCCGCCTCGACACCATCACTCTTATCGAACGGCCGAAACAGCCCGATTCCGTGGAAGTTCAGGTCAACGGGGAATTTATCGGCGTCATTTTCAAGGACGAGGAGGACGGCGAGGTCTCCTATGCCTTCAACATGGCGATCCTTGAAATGGATCTGCCTGAAGCGCCGGCCAGCCGCGCGGGATGAGCCATGGCATGGGATGCCGGACGGTTTCCCGCCGCGCAATTCTGCCGCCGTCATCGCACCGTCTTCCTGTCAATCGCCCTGGCGCTGATCGGCGTTGTCGCGGGCGCCGCCGCCGCCCTTTCTATCCTCCAGAATGCCGCGCCGCGTGACGCGCTTGTTGTGACTGCCGGGGTTGTGCTGGCTGCGGCTTTCGGGCTCATCCAGACGCGCCACCTGTCGCTGGCGTTCCTGATGGCCGCGGCGCCGTTGCCGGGCCTGGTCTGCGCCGCCCCGATGAGCGACGGCGGCGCCTTCGGAGCCGTGCCGCTCGTGGCGTATGCCTTCGCTTTTGGCGCGGCGGTACTGGAGGGCGGCAGCGTCCTGGGGCGCATTCTGGGCAGGCCATCCTGCTCTCCACAGAGGCCGATCGTGGTCGCCCTCGGTCTGATGGCGGCGCTCGCCGCATTGTGGTTCTGGCAGGATGTGCAGCGCGAAGCAGCAACGCAGTCGGTGTTGGACACGGTGTTGGCGACAGGGTCGTCGCTATTCGTGATGCGGATCGGGGCATCCTTCCTGGTGTTCGACGAGGCCTTCATCACCCGCGCCAACCGTGCAAGCGAGCGGCGGCAGAGGGTGCTCGAGCGAGTGTCGTCCTTCGCGGCTCCTCGCTGGGGATTGAGCTTCACCGGCATCGGATTGGTTTTCCTCGCTCTGGGTTGGTTTGGTGCTCTGCCGGACGGGATCGAAGGCGCTACGCTGCTGCGCGGTGCCGTGTCGGCGGGAATCATGCTTGCAGCGGCGGCGGTCTTCGGCGGTTGGCGGGACGGCATTGCGCTTGCCTTGGCCGGGCTGACGGTCGCCTTGATCGTCGTGTGGTGTGCGCGGGGAACGTCGCTCGCAGGCGTGGCTGCTCTGCAAATTGCGATGTTTGCCGCGCTTCTTGCGTTCCTGGGGAGCCGTTCGACACGATCCGCTGCCAAGCGGGGCTGCAATGGGGGCAACGCCCATGCCGTCGGCATGGAGGACGCCGGTGAAGGTCAATTCTTTGCAGCGGCCGGGGCGGTCGTGGCCGTTCTGCCTGCCGTGGTCCTCGCTGGGAGCGGCGCCTATCCGGCCGGCTTTGCATATGCGGGGTTGGCGGCGGTGGTCTTTGTCCCCGCGTTTTCAATGTCGCTGGAGATACTGTACCCGCCCAGGCACACGGCCGAGGAGCTTTACAGCCGGCGGTAGCTATTTCCGTCGCGATTCGAAGGAGGCCAAGAGCCCGTCGACGCCGTTGGCAATATCGCTCCAATCCTCGAGATGCGATCGCTTGAAACGATAGGAGAGCGAGACGCCGGGCCTGATCAGCAAGTCGCGCAGGCAGCCCGGACTGGTGACGTTTCCTCCCAACCGCGCGCAAAGCATGACCACGGGTCCCTTGGGCGTGTCGCCGACGAACAGATCTTCCTCGTGGTAGCCCGAATCTTCCCGGAACGCGTATTGCCGCAGACCGTAGGGCCCGGGGATGCCGCGCGTATCCGCGACGTATCCGAGATAGACACGGTGCAAGCGATCCGCCTCGGTCAGGTTCAGCTTTTCATCGCGGATCAGGATGTAGATGATCGGCGACGATGCGGCATTGCTGGCGAAGGTCTGGGCCTCCCAATTCGACCAGCCGGCCATGTCGGGCCACAGGGCGAACAACTCGATCGCCTGGCGCTCGCCGCCCTGCCGCTCGCTTTCATATTCGAGGTAATTGGCGGGGATGCGGAACTTGTGGCGGTTGACCGACAGCGTGATGAGATCGGTGCGCGACGTCGGCGCAATCTGCTCTTCGAACAGGCTGGGAGCGCTCGGCGCCAGATAGAGCAGCAGAAACATCGCCGACAGCAGGAAGGTGACGATGAACACGCCGAGCGGAATTATCCACGCGGAGCGCTTGCGGATCGTCTCGTCGTCGTCAGAAGCCCGGCCCATGCGCGGCAGCTATTCCACCCGACTCGACATTAACGCAATGGGACGGCCAGAATCCCCTTAACGTGAGCCCCGGCGCGTCAATTCGAGACGGCGTTGTAACCTTGCATCGCAGGAGGTTGTCGGCGAAACGGCAAGCGTCCCCGACTGGCACAGAAACCGGCCTCCCGTGCGGGCACGGGCCCTGCATTTCCCGGTCTTCGAACCTTTCCCGGGTGCGGTCATGCTTCATTCTGTGGCGGTCATGCTGTTTGCGATCGTGGTCGGTTTCACGGCTTCCGGGATCGTCGCCAACGCATATCGTCTGCTGGTCAAGGAGCCGCAATCGCCGAGCGGCAAGACTGCCCACATCGCCGTAATGGTCGTGGCCGGGCCCAACGTGCTGTTCGAGAACGCCGCCCGCAGCTTGCGTTCGAAGCAGTGCTCGATGATCGCGTTCTGGCTGGCCGCCGCCGTCTCCGGCTATTGGAGCTTCGTCATCGGCCTGTTCGTCCTGAATATCAGCCTCGTCCTCTAAGCATCAGAGAACGGTAAGCATTCCTGCGACCAGCGGGTGGCGGACAATGTCGGCCTCCCCAAGCCGAACCACCGCGATATCAGGAACCTTCTCCAGCCGCTCGGCGACATCGCGCAGACCCGACAACCCGGCCAGCAGGTCGGTCTGGTCCGGATCGCCCGTCAGAACCATGGTCGAACGCCAGCCCAAGCGCGTCAGCAGCATCTTGAGCTGGCCATACGTGCAGTTCTGCGCCTCGTCGATGACGACGAAGCAGTCGTTCAGGGTTCGACCGCGCATGTAGGCGACCGGCGCGACCTCGATCACGCCTTCGGCAACGAGCGCCTTCAGCCGCTTGGTGCCCAGCCGCTCGGTCAACGCGTCGTAGAGCGGCCGCAGATAGGGTGCCAGCTTGTCCTGAAGGTCACCCGGCAGGAACCCGAGGCTTTCCCCGGCCTCCACGGCCGGCCGCGACAGGACGATGCGGCCGACGCGTCCGGCTTCGAGGGCTTCGACCGCCTTGGCCACGGCGAGATAGGTTTTTCCGGTTCCGGCGGGCCCCAGCGCCAACGAAACCGCGCGCTCGTCGATGGCATTCAGCAGCCGCTGCTGACCCGGGCTCATGGCCCGGATGTTCTTTACGTATTTTCGATCGCGCGCGTCGCTTTCGCGAGGGCTCCACCCCGATCGCCCGGGAAACAGGGGGCGGACATTTTCGTCATCCGATGCTGCGATGGACTCTCTGCTCTTGTAACGCGCGGAACGCTTGGCCATGGATACTCCCTGGTCAAAGAACAAACGCCGATGGATGTGGATGCGAGGAGGCGGGGTACGCCGCTGAAACCGGAGATCTGCAAAGTGCAACGCCGCACTATGATCGTGCCCCTGGGCCGAATCGACCGACCGATTTCAGGATACCAGAACTGTGAAGCGACGGACCGGAATTTTCATCGCCAAACGCGACATCGGCCGTCACAATGGCATGGCAGAATGCGGAGTTTCCGAATGCCCATCTACGCCATCGAGGGAGCTGCACCGGAGTTTCCATCTGACGGCCAGTACTGGATTGCGCCCACCGCGACCGTCATTGGCCGTGTCCGGCTGATGAAGAATGCCAGTATTTGGTTCGGCGCCGTGCTGCGCGGGGACAACGATCCGATCGTGATCGGGGAAAATTCGAACATCCAGGACAACAGCGTGGTGCACACCGATCCCGGTCTTCCGGCCACGGTGGGTGCCAACGTCACGGTCGGCCACAACGTCATCCTGCATTCGGCGACGGTGGGCGACAACGCCCTCATCGGCATGGGATCGACCCTGCTCAACCGATCCCGCATCGGTTCGCATTGCATCGTGGGCGCGAATTCGCTGGTGCCGGAGGGAAAGGAATTTCCGGACGGCTCCCTGATCGTCGGATCACCGGCGCGACTCGTGCGGCCGCTGACGGAGGCGGAGATCGCGATGTTGCAGGTTTCGGCCGATGTCTACGTAGCGAATTCGCGCCGCTTCCGTGACCATCTTGCGGCGCGCTGATCAGCCCCCCGTGGCCGTCAGCTGTTCCAGGGATTTCTGCCAGAGGCGTCGGATGCGGGAATCCGCCTCGGGGCCGTAATTGAACCACGCCGCCTTGTTGTGCGTGGCATCGACGATGAAAAGCACATCGAGGCGTCCGAGCTTCTGCACCAGGGCGTTTCGCATGGCGTTGATCGTCATGCTGCTCGAGACCAGCCAGGCCTGCGGCATGATCGCGAAGGCAGGCCCGCAACTGAAGATTTCCTCTTCAAGCCCGGCAATCGAGCGCGACTTCATGTCGGCTATGATGATGTAGTGGCAGGCATCGCTCGACACTTCGCGTTCATTGCGGCCGAAGGACTGCCGGCCGCCTTCGCCATCCGCAGTGAAGAAGACCGGTCGGGCAGCGGGGCGGAAGAGCGCCGCCAGATGCGGATCGTCGGCCGCCCGATGGACGGTGCCGTCGCCGGCCCTGGCGACGAGGGAATGCGGCGCCAGCCGGCCTTGGCCGGCATAACTTCGCAGTTGCTCCAACGTGTAAGGGCCGTAGCTACGGTCGTCGACCCTGATCGTCCAGGTGTCCACCATCGTGCCGACTAATTCCTGCTCTCTCTCGCAGAAATCGTAATGATGATAGGTTACGCAATCATTTCGGTAAGGGCTTGGTAACAGTGAACCCCGGCCCCGTTAGGGTCCGAGGTTCCTGCCAAGACGTCGGATAGTCCTTCAGTCGTCGAAGTGCCAGTTGCCGTCCCGTTGGCGGCATGCCGTGCCGGAACGAGTGTATGTGCGTCCACGGGCGTAGGTCGTTTCGCTCCAGGAGCGGCAAGTATACCCTTCCCGGTAGAATTCGCGCTCGGGAACGAAATAGCCGTAATCGTCGCCGTGGCGCCACTCGTAACGTCGTCCCAGGTCGCCATCGAGCCCTTCGGCGTAGACGCGCATGGCATAGGGGTGGTCTTCGCAGGGCATGTCGCGGGTGAGCGCATTGCCCAGCAGTCCGCCGAGTACGACGCCTCCGACAACGGCGCCGCCGTTGCCGTGGCTGGCTGCGCCGCCGATCAATCCACCGGCCAAGGCACCGAAGATGGTGCCCGCAATATTGTTGTTTCGGCGGCAGTTCTCTTCGTATCGACCTTCGCGGTAATAGCGGTCGTCCTCCGGCGGGGGAGCAGCATCTTCATTGTAGCGATCACGATAGCGGACGTAATTGCCGTTCCGGTCGTAATAGCCGTCGTGATCGTACTGGCTGTAATAGCCGTAAGGGTCAGAACCCTCGGGAGGGCCGCCATAGGGTTGGGCGGACGCATTCGCGCCGAAGAGCAGGGCGACGGCCGAGGCCGCCATGAACGCTTTCCTCATACCAAGGCACTCCTCTGTCATTAGAGAGGCAAATCATGGAACCCAGCTTGTGTAGCAGAGGATGAATGCGTCCTGAATGGAATTGGGCAACATTCTGACATGACGCATCGTTAACGTCAGAACCGGCCGGCCAGCACCAGAATGATGACGACGACCAGTACCACGCCCAGGAGACCGGACGGGTAGTAGCCCCATCCGGTGGAATAGGGCCAACTGGGGACTGCCCCGATCAGCAGGAGGATCAGGATGATGATAAGGATCGTGCCGATGGACATCTCCTATCCCCTGTGTTTTTGACGGATAGGACAACGTCCCCGCGGGCACGCAAGTTCTGTGGCAATCTTGGGTCCGTCAGCGGATGAAGTAACCGGCCGCCTTCCAGTTACCGGCGTCCATCATCATCGTAATCGTCTCTGTTGCGTCCGCCTTGTTCGCAAATCGAGTGTGGAAGCGAATGACGATGTACTGTCCATCCGGCGCGCCGGGCAACGACGTGGCCGTTTCGGCGTCGACGAAATCGCGGGAGGTGACGCTCCCAAGAGACTCCCGCACGGGCTTCAGCTGCTTGGCCCAGTCCGATTGCGTGACGCGCGACTTCATCAGCGTGCTGGCGTCGGTCCAGCTCTGCGCGTAATTTCCGGCGTCGATCAGCTTGAGCCAGGCGCTCGCCGCATCGACAGCGGGCTGACTGTTGTCCGCAGCAATCGCCGCCACCGGCATCAAGAACGCGAACACGAGAGCAAGAAGCGCTTTCATGGCATGGCCTCCGAGCAATGCATCATAGCCGGATCGGGCCAGCGCTGATGCGGCCCGATCGTCGCATGGTGAGGCGAAGAACGCGCGGAAGGAACGGCCGCTTCGACGGCAACAGGGTCAGTACGTGCGCGCCTTCGGCTCGATGTATTCGACATCGTTCGATAGCGTGTAGCTGTGCACCGGCCTGTAATCGAGGCGCACGTCGCCTGTCGTCGCGTCGAACCACGACATCGTGTGCTTCATCCAGTTCTTGTCGTCGCGGTTTGGATGATCCTCGCGCGCATGCGCTCCACGGCTCTCGGTGCGGTTCAAGGCGCCGGTAATCGCCACGGATGCCTGGGCGATGAGATTCTCGTATTCCAGCGTCTCCACGAGGTCCGTATTCCACACCATGGTACGGTCGGTGACGCCGATTTCGCCGAAGGAACGATAGATCTCCTGGATGCGCGCCTTGCCCTTGGCCAGCGTGTCACCGGTGCGAAAGACGGCTGCGTCTTCCTGCATCGCCTTCTGCATGGCCAGCCGCATCTCCGCCGTTGGCGTCCTGCCTTTGGCGTGGCGCAAGCGATCGAGGCGCGCAATCGCCTGTTCGCCGGCATCCTTCGCCAATTCGGGGTGCTTGCCGCCGTGCTCGATGGTCTTGGCGGCCTGTATGCCGACGGCCTTGCCGAAGACGACGAGATCGATCAGCGAATTCGAACCAAGCCGGTTGGCGCCGTGCACCGATACACAGGCGCCTTCGCCGACCGCCATCAGACCGGGAATGACCGCATCGGGATCGCCGTCTCTCAGCGTGACGGCCTCGCCCATGTAGTTCGTCGGGATGCCGCCCATGTTGTAGTGCACGGTCGGCAGGACCGGAATCGGCTCCTTGGTGACGTCAACGCCTGCGAAGATGCGCGCGCTCTCGGTAATGCCGGGGAGACGCTCGTGAATGATCTTCGGGTCGAGATGCGACAGATGAAGATGCACGTGATCCTTCGCCGGCCCGCAGCCGCGGCCTTCGCGGATTTCGACGGTTATGGCGCGCGAGACGACGTCGCGGGAGGCAAGATCCTTGGCGTTGGGCGCGTAGCGCTCCATGAAGCGTTCGCCCTCGGAGTTCGTGAGGAAGCCGCCTTCACCCCGCACCCCTTCGGTGATGAGCGTACCGACCCCGTAAATGCCGGTCGGGTGGAACTGGATGAACTCCATGTCCTGCAGCGGCAGGCCGGCGCGCAGCACCATGCCGTTGCCGTCGCCGGTCTGGGTGTGAGCCCCGGTGCACTGGAAATAGATGCGGCCGTAGCCGCCGGTTGCCAGGATGATCTTGTGGGCCCGGAAACGGTGGATCGTGCCGTCGTCGAGGCACCAGGCCATCACGCCACGGACCGCTCCGTCGTCCACGATGAGGTCGAGCGCGAAATATTCGACGTAGAAGTTCACCTCGTGCTTGACGCATTGGCCGTAGAGCGTGTGCAGCATGGCGTGGCCGGTGCGGTCCGCCGCTGCCGCGGTGCGCTGGGCGACGCCCTTGCCGAAATGCGAAGTCATGCCGCCGAAGGCGCGCTGGTAGATCTTGCCGTCGGCGGTGCGCGAGAAGGGCACGCCGAAATGCTCGAGCTCGTAGACGGCTTCAGGTGCGTTACGGCACAGGTATTCGATCGCATCCTGGTCGCCCAGCCAGTCGGAACCCTTGACGGTGTCGTACATGTGCCAGCGCCAGTCGTCTTCGCCCATGTTACCGAGCGCGGCGGCGACCCCGCCTTGCGCCGCCACCGTGTGGCTGCGGGTGGGAAACACCTTCGTCACGCAGGCTGTCTTCAGCCCGGCGCGGGCGCATTCCAGTGTGGCGCGAAGGCCGGCGCCTCCGGCGCCCACGACGACGACATCGAAGCTGTGGTCCGTGATGGGGTATGCAGTCATGTCAGTATCCGTTATCCGATCGCGATTCTGAGCAGCGCGAACACGCAGGCGAGCGCGACGGCAAACGCGAACGCGTAGTTGAGGGTCCTCAGCAGCAGCTTCACGCCTTCATGGTGGATGTAATCGGTAATCACTTCCTGCAGGCCCAGCGCCATGTGGTAGATCGAGACCAGCATGAAGGTGCCCATCAGAACGGCGTTCAGCGGGTTGGAAAGGAAGATGAGCACGGCGGGTTCGCGGGCGCCGACGAGGCCGAGGGCGGATACCGCAAACCAGATCGACAAGGGCACGAGCACAACGGCGCTGACCCGCTGGCGCCAGAAATGTCCGACGCCCGAATGGGCGGCGCCGAGACCTTGCACGCGGTGCAGAGGCGTTTGCGAACTCATTGGTAATAACCTCCCTGGCCAAGCCAGGCGAGCGCGAAGGCGCCGCCGGCCAGGATGAGCGAGAGCACGAAGACCAGGATGCCGGTCCGATTCGCGGTCGGCACCTCGAAGCCATAGCCGAAATCCCAGCTCAGATGGCGGATGCCGTTCACGAGGTGGTAGGCGAGGGACCATACGAAGCCGAATAGGATGATCTGGCCGATCGGCGTGGCGACCATTCGATTGAAGAAGTCGAACGCATCCGGGCCGGTCGCCGTGGCGATCAGCCACCATGCGACGACGATGGTGCCGCCGACCAGCGCCACGCCGGTCATGCGATGGACGATCGACGTCGCCATCGTGATCGGCCAATGGAATATGGTCAGAAACGGGGAGAGTGGGCGCGAGGCCACCTTGTGCGGGATATCCGCCATGCCGATCCTCGAAGATAAGGGGCGCGAAACGGGCCGGAGTGTAGGTTTGTGTGACCCTAAGTCAACCGATGTGACGCGTTGCGGCACGGCCAAGACGCAGTTTGCGGTTTCAGGGCCGTTGAGCCATTGTCGCACCCGTCGTGGCGGTTTTTTCGTATCAGGCATGAGCGATTCGCAGGTTGGGACGTTGCGCCGGCCCCGTCTGGTCGCGCACTGGCGCTTGGTTCTGGCAAGGGCGCCGCTGTCCGGCGTTGCCGCGGAAATGTCCGCCATTCTGCTGCTGTGCCCGGCCTTTCTCTACATGGCGGCCTGGAACCGCTTCCCCTTCGTGTTCTTCGACACCGGGGCCTACGTGTTGGAGGGCTTCGCCAAGGTCTTCGTCCCGGAGCGCTCGGCGGTTTATTCGCTGTTCCTGCATTATGTGCATGGCCGCCAGAACCTCTGGTACGTGGCCATCGTACAGTCGCTGATGACCGCCTTCGTGGTGACCGAATTTGCACGGGCGTTGCGGCCGAAGACCACGATCTGGAAACTTCTCGGCATCAGCCTGGCACTGTCGATCTTCACGAGCGTGGCTTGGTACGTCGGGCAAATCGAGCCCGACTGCATGACGGCCGTGCTGGTGATGGCGCTGTACCCGCTGGCATTCCGGCTGCGGCAGGTGGGGTGGCCGAGGGCGGCGCTGCTTGTCGCCGTCGCCGCTTTTGCGATCGGCGCCCATCCGTCGCACCTCGGGCTGGCGGCGGGTCTGGTGATGTGCCTGGCATTGGTCCGGCTGGCCGGGATGGTGTGGCGTTACGAGCGGCTGCCAAAGCCCAACATCGTCCTCCCGGCCCTGGTCTTCGTCCTCGGTCTGGGATCGGTTCTCGTCGCGAACTATTCGATCACCCACAAGATTTTCGTGAGCAAATCGGGCTCGATATTCCTGACCGCGCGGCTGATGGGGGACGGGGTCGTCAAGGAGACCCTCGACGAGATCTGCCCAGCGCAATCCTTGGACCTGTGCGCCTACAAAGACCGGCTGCCGCCGTCCGCGGATGCCTATCTTTGGGCTCCGGACAGCCCGTTTAACAAGCTTGGGCGCTTCTACGGCGACCAAAAGCAATACGGCATCATTGTCCGCGAGAGCCTCGAACGTCACCCCATACAGAGCATTGCCACGGGCTTGTGGGACTCGTTTCGCCAGTTGCTGATGTTCCGCACTGGCGACGGCGTGGCGCCGCAGGAGTGGGTGCTGGTCCCTATGTTCCGCGACTTCATGCCGAAGCAGTACCGGGATTACATGTCCGCCCGGCAGCAGCGCGGCAGCCTGCGCTTCAATGACGTCAATGTCGTCCACTACCCGCTTGCCGTGTTTTCGCAGGTCTGGCTCCTGGTCGTACTGATACGCGCACTGCGCCGTCGGCGCTGGAACCTGGCGGTGCTGCCGGCCTTCCTTCTGCTCGCCTTCATCGGCAATGCGCTCGTCTGCGGGATGTTCTCGGGACCGCACGACCGTTACCAGTCGCGCCTCGTGTGGGTCGCGACGCTGACAGTGTTGTTGACAACCAGTCCGAGGCTCGAACGTGCCTTGCGGGCGCCGGCGAATCCGGCCCTTAATGCCTTGTGATGGCACTTCCGGTTCGCGTCGCCCCGTCGATCCTGTCTGCGGATTTCTCGCGCCTTGGCGCGGAAATCGAAGCGCTCACCGATGCCGGCGCGGACATGATCCACGTCGACGTGATGGACGGCCACTTCGTGCCGAATATCACGATCGGTCCTCCGATCGTCAAGGCGCTGAGAGCGCACACCAAGAAGCCATTCGACGTGCATCTGATGATCTCGCCGGTCGATCCTTACGTGCCGGCGTTCGCTGAGGCGGGGGCCGACGGCATCACGGTCCATCCGGAGGCCGGTCCGCACATCCACCGCTCGCTGCAGCTGATCAAGAGCCTGGGAAAGCGGGCAGGGATCGTGCTCAATCCGGGTACCCCGGTGGACCACATCGATTGTGTGCTGGATCTGGTCGACCTGGTCCTGATCATGACGGTCAATCCCGGCTTCGGCGGGCAGACCTTCTTGTCGTCCCAATTGCGAAAGATCGAGGCCGCCGCTGAGCGGATCGCGAAGTCGGGACGGGAAATCGCGCTCGAAGTCGACGGGGGAATCACGCCCAAGACTGCCAGGCAGGCCGTCTCGGCCGGTGCCAACGTCCTCGTGGCCGGGACGGCGGTGTTCAAGGGCGGGGCGAAGAACTACGCCGCCAACATCGCGGCGTTGAGAGGCTAGGGTGGGCAAGCCGTCGCGGCCGACGCCGCTTTCTCTGGTCCCGGAAGCATTGGGCGTAGCGCTCTGGCGGTCGGGCACGGGATTGCGCGGCTGGACGCGGCGGACTTGGCTTTACCGGCGCCTGCTGGTGGGGCCGCATTCCGACCGGATCGCGTTCCATCCCTACGATGCGCTGCCGCGCCGCCTGGAAGATGCCGACGCGCTGCTGCGGGGACGCTTCCGCTTCGAAGGGGAGACGGTGGAAGTGCGCGACCGCTCCGTTTTCGATTTGGCCGCGCCGTCCCAGGAATGGGCCGAAGGGCTGCACGGTTTTGCCTGGCTGCCGCCGCTGGCCGCCGCGGGCGGTGACGCGGCCCGGACCCTCGCCACCAACTTGACGACGCAATGGATGCGCCGCTGTTCGCGCTACCGCGAGCCGGCCTGGCTGCCCCACGTCATCGCCCGGCGGCTGATCGCGGTCTTTTGCCACGGCCGGTTCATTCTCTTGAATTCCGAAATGCTCTGGCGGTCGAAGGTGTTTGTGTCGCTGCGCGAGCAGTCGCGCATGCTGCAGCGAATCATCAGCGAAGCGCCCGAAGGCTTGCCGAGGTTCGAGGCGGCGACTGCGCTGGCGCTGTCGGGTGCCTGCCTGTCCGACGCGGCGCGGTTGGATGCCGGTCTGGTGCGATTGAACCAGGAGATCGCCCGCCAGATCCTGCCGGACGGCGGACATGCCTCGCGCTCGCCGGAAGAGCTCGTTGACGCCTATCGCTATGTCGTCATGGTGATGGATGCGCTCGCCGCCACGGGACACCGGGTTCCCCAGGATCTGCGCAGCGCCCATGACCGCATGGCGCCGATGATTCGTTTCTTCCGGCACGCCGACGGCGGTCTCGCGCTGTTCAATGGCGGTGGTGAAAGCGATTCCCGCATGGTGGCGGGCCTGCTGACCCGTGACGAAGTACGCGGTCAGCCTTTCGCCTTTGCGCCGCATTCGGGCTACCAACGACTGGCCGCCGGGCGCACGCTGGTGCTGGTTGAGTGCGGAACACCACCGGCGAACGCCTATTCGGTCAACGCCCACGCCGGGTGCTTGTCGTTCGAACTGAGCGCCGCCGCCCAGCGGATCGTGGTCAACTGCGGCACGCCCGCCGTGGCGGGCCACCGCAAATGGCAGAAGGCGCTGCGGGCCACCGCCGCACATTCGACCGTGACCGTCGCCGATACCTCGAGCGCGCTTGTGCTGGGCGACGGCTGGATCAGGCGTCTGGTGGGGCCGCGCTTGGTTTGTGGGCCGACGAAAATCGAGACCAGGCGGGTGGAGACGGACAAAGGCTGGACCGTCGAGGCGGCGCATGACGGCTACGAAGCTGCCTTCGGGATCCGCCACGAGCGGTCGCTGACGCTCTCGCCGCAGGGGCTGGCGCTGGCGGGTCTCGATCGTCTGGTTCCGCAAGAGGACCGCAAGACGGGGATCGTTTTCGCGATCCGGTTCCACATACATCCCGACGTGCGCGTCTCGACGGCCCAAAGCGGTGACGTCATCCTCAAGCTGCCGAACGGAGAGGGATGGCGCTTCCGGGCCGACGCGCCGCTGAACGTCGAGGAAAGCGTCTATGTCGGCGGCGACAATGTGCGCCGCACCGAGCAGCTGGTTCTGACGGGCGCCGTCAAGAATAAGAGCGTTGAAATCAACTGGATGTTCGATCAGATCGGTGCGGCATAGCCGCCGGCACGGGAGCGGCCATGCCCGCGGGCAGCGTGGAAGGCGTCATCTTCGATCTGGGCGGCGTGCTCATCGACTGGGATCCGATGCGCGTCTACCGCGACGTTTTCCGCGGCGACGAAGCAAGGGCCGCCGATTTCCTGGCACGAATCTGCACCCAGGACTGGAACGAATTGCAGGACGCCGGCCGCGGCCTGGACGAGGCGACGCGGGAGCGCATCGTTCTTTTCCCGGAATTCGAAGCGGAGATCCGCGCCTATTACGGGCGCTGGGTCGAGATGATCGGCGGACCAATCCCCGGCACCGCGGGCATCCTGCGCGAGCTGAAGTCGCTGGGGCTTCGCGTCTTCGCGCTGTCGAACTGGAGCGGCGAGACCTTCCCGAAGGTGCGCCACGAATTTCCCGAACTCGACCTGTTCGAGGAGATATTTCTTTCGGGCGATCACGGCTGCACCAAGCCCGACGCGAAGTTCTACCGCATTGCCTTGGGCCGCATCGGGCTCGAAGCCGGCAAGCTTGCCTTCATCGACGACAATGTCCGCAACATCGAGGGCGCCCGCAGGCTCGGCATGAAGACGGCGGTGTTCACCACCGCGGAGGCCTTGCGCGCCGATTTGCGCGCCCTTGGCATTGCCCTGGCGCCTTGACGGGTTACAGGCTTTCGATGGCGCGGCGCAGCTTGTCGCGGATATGGCCGGCCATCGCCTTGAGCCTGGGGTTGTCGATCGCCATCATCGATGCGACGGGATCGACGGCGGCGACTTCGATCACGTCCGCTGCCGTTTCCTGCACCACGACGTTGCAAGGCAGCATCGTTCCAATCTTGTCTTCGATCTGGATGGCCTCGTGCGCGTAGGAGGGATTGCAGGCGCCCAAAATGCGATAATTGCGGAAATCGATGTCGAGCTTCTTGCGGAAGGTCTCCTTCACGTCGATCTGGGTGATGACGCCGAATCCTTCGCGGGCGAGGGCTTCGGTGGTCCATTGAACCGCATCTTCGAACGAGCCGGTCAGGGTCTTGGCAAGGAAGTAGCTCACGTTCGTCTCCCGAACTGTGCCTGGAACAGGGTAGCTGCGCGCCGGAGGCAGGAAAAGCGAGATTGCGGAGGATGCGTCCGATGCGCATGATCGCAAAACGCCGGGCCCCGGAGACGACAAGATCATGCGGCCCTGCGGCCGGAATCGACCGCGGCCAGTTGCCTGACTTGCCTCGCCAATTCCGCGACGCTATTTCGGTCGTGCCGCAATCTGGAGGCTCCCATGAAGGCACTCGTCAAGTCCAACGCCTTGGAAGGCTTGTGGCTCCAGGATGTCCCGGAGCCTGAGTGCGGCATCGACGACGTCCTGATCAAGGTCCTCAAGACCGGCATCTGCGGCACCGACGTTCACATCTACAACTGGGACGCCTGGGCCCAGAAGACGATCAAGCCCGGCACCGTGATAGGCCACGAGTTCGTCGGCCGCATCGTTGCCGTCGGCTCCAATGTCCATGGCCACAATGTGGGCGATCTCGTCAGTGCGGAGGGCCACATCGTCTGCGGCCATTGCCGGAATTGCCTGGCCGGCCGGCGGCATCTGTGCGCCAACACGCTGGGCGTGGGCGTCAACCGCAACGGCGCCTTTGCCGAGTTGATCGCCGTTCCGGCGCTCAACATCTGGCACTGCAACGCCAAAATTCCCTTGGAGCTCTATGCAATCTACGACCCGCTGGGGAATGCCGCCCACACGGCATTGTCCTTCGATCTGGTGGGCGAAGACGTTCTGATCACGGGCGCGGGTCCCATCGGCGTTTCGGCGGTCCCGATGGCGCTGAAGGCGGGCGCCCGCTACGTGGTGGTGACCGACGTCAACGATTACCGCCTGGGCCTGGCCGAGAAGATGGGCGCCACGGCGGCCATCAATGTGAAGAGGCAGGATCTGCGCGAGGTCATGTCGCGGCTGGGCATGCAGGAAGGCTTCGATGTCGGCCTCGAGATGTCGGGCAACCCGGCGGGCTTCCGCCAGATGCTCGAGACCATGGCCAATGGCGGCAAGATCGCCATGTTGGGCATCCAGTCCGAACAGACGGGCATCGACTGGAACACGGTGGTCTTCAAGGGCCTCACGATCCGCGGCATCTACGGGCGCATGTTCGGCGAGACCTGGTACAAGCTCACATCGATGATCCAGTCTGGCATGGACATCAGCCCCATCATCACCCATCGCTTCCCCTACAAGGATTTCCAGAAGGGCTTCGACGTGATGCGGTCGGGCAATTCCGGGAAGGTCGTGCTGGACTGGAGCGAGCTGTGAGCGCGAAGCTGGACGCCTCCCTGCGGTCGGATCTTGCCGCCATGCAGAAGGCCGGAACGCTCAAGACGTTCCGGCACATCACCGGGGCCATGGACACGGAAGTCACCATGGCCGAGCGTCAGGGCCGCGTTCTGGTCCTGTCGTCGAACAACTATCTCGGGCTTGCCGATCATCCCGAGGTCGTGGCCGCCGGCAAGAAGGCGCTCGACGAATTCGGCGCGGGTACGGCGTCGGTGCGCTTCATCTGCGGCACCTTCTCGATCCATGACGAGATCGAGAAGACCTTAGCGCGCCTGTCGCACACCGAGAGCGCGTTGACCTACGTCTCGTGCTGGGCGGCCAATACCGGCCTCGTTCCGGCCGTGGCGGGGGAAGGCGACGCCCTGGTCTCGGATGCACTCAATCATGCTTCGCTGATCGATGGCTGTCGGGCATCGAAGGCGCAACGGCTCGTCTACAAGCATTCCGACATGAGTGACCTCGAAAGCAAGCTGGCCGAGGTCAAGGGTGCACGGCGGATTTTTGTCGTCACGGACGGCGTCTTCAGCATGGAGGGCGATCTGGCGCGTCTGCCGGACATCGTATCGCTGGCGCAGAACGCGGGGGCCTCGGTGATCCTCGATGACTCGCACGGCGTCGGCGTCATGGGGGCTCATGGCCGCGGCACTTGCGAGCACTTCGGACTTGAGGGACAGATCGACATCATCACGGGCACTCTGGGCAAGGCGCTGGGCGGAGCGGCGGGCGGCTATGTGGCCGGGTCGAAGGCGCTGACCGATTACCTGAGCCAGGTTTCGCGGCCGCAACTGTTCTCCAACGCACTGCCGGCAACCATCGCGGCCAGCGCCAGGAAGGCCATAGAGATCCTGGAGCGCGAACCATCCCGCGTGGAGCGGCTGCACACGCTGGCGCGCACCATGCGCAACGGCCTGAAGGCGCGCGGCTTCAAGCCGCTGGAGGGCGAGTCTGCCATCGTGCCTATCATCGTCGGCGACACGGCTTTTGCGATCCGCATGAGCCAGGAACTGCTGTCAGAGGGCATCTTCATCACCGGCTTCGGTTATCCCGTGGTGCCTGAAGGCACGGCGCGGCTGCGAATCCAGATGTGCGCCTCGCTGACGGACGCGCAGGTGGCGTTCGCCCTGGAGCGATTTGAGAAGGTCGGCAGGAAACTGGGCGTGATCAAGTAGCGGAACGACCCGGTTCGAAGGCCTTCCGCTCCTGCATCAAATAATTCTTTGACCTAAGTGCGATTGCGTCCAAGGTGAAATCGGAGCGATGCAGCGCGCCCGATCGCACGGCCTTGAATCCGTTTCCGCATTTCGAGTTTGGGCAGTGAACTGGTCAATTTTGTCGCACCCCTTGACAGGTGGGGCTGCCGTCGCCATTTCCGTTATATCGCCACAAGTCCATTCAAGCACGGCCGCTGCGGCGCGGCATGATGAGACTTTTGTAGAGTTCCGCATAAGCACGGCCGCTGCGCTTCCACGAGAAGTCGGCTTTCATGCCGTGCACTTGCAGTGACCGCCAGACCTCGCGGTGGCCGTATGCCGCGACGGCGCGTTTGAGAGCGGCGATCAGTCCCTCCGGCGTGACTTCGCTGAACAGGAATCCGGTGGCCACGCCGGCGGCGAGGGCCGCTTCGTTGGCATCGATGATCGTGTCGGCCAGGCCGCCGGTACGGGCGGCGACGGGCACGCAGCCGTAACGCAGGCCGTAGAGTTGCGTCAGACCGCAGGGCTCGAAACGGGACGGGATGATGATGGCATCCGATCCGCCCTGAAGCAGATGGGACAGCGGTTCGTCATAGCCGATCCGTACGCCGATGCCACCGGGATGGCGCGCGGCGGCGGCTTTGAAGGCGGTTTCCAGTTTGGGATCGCCGGAACCCAGCACGGCCAGGCGTCCGCCCATTGCCACCAGCGCATCGGCGGCCTCGACCAGGACGTCCATGCCTTTTTGGGACGTCAGCCGGCTGACGACGCAGAAGATGGGACCGCCCTGGGCGGTCAGGCGGAAGCCCAACTCGATCGCCCGCTTGTTGTGTTCGCGTTGGGCGAGCGCCTTGGCGTCATAGGGGACAGCAAGGTGCGTGTCCGCGGAGGGATTCCATGTCGACGTGTCGATGCCATTCAGGATGCCGTGGACGCTGTCCTGGCGCTCGACGATCACGCCCTCCAATCCCATGCCGAGTTCCTTGCTGCGGATTTCCTGGGCATAAGTCGGGCTTACGGTGGTGATGGCGTCGGCGGTCTGCAGACCCGCTTTCAGGAAGCCGACGCCGCCGAAATATTCGATCCCCGCGATCGTGAAGGCTTCGGGCGGCAGGAGGAGCGCAGGGAATACCTCGGGCGGAAACCAGCCGGGGAAGGCGATGTTGTGGACCGTCATCACGCTGGGAACGGGATGGCCCTCGCCAAAGCGCAGATAGGCCGGCGCCATTCCGCCTTGCCAGTCGTGCGCGTGGACCAGCTGCGGACGGTACTCGGCCAGGATGCCGCGGGCGATTTCGGCGGCGGCAAGCCCCAGCGCGCCGAAGCGGCGCCAATTGTCGGGCCAATCCGCGCCCTTAGCATCGGAGTACGGGCCGCCTTCGCGGGCGAACAGAGACGGCGCGTCGAGCGCGATGACCTCCAGCCCCGATGCGGTGCCGCGCACCAGCGATGCCTCGGTGCCGAACAGATCATTGAAGCGATGGACGATCCGTGGTTGCGCCAGCGCCTTCATGACCGGGGGGTAGCCCGGAATCAGCGTCAGGAGTTCGACACCATGGGGCGCGACGGCGGCGGGCAGGGCGCCCGCAACGTCGGCAAGTCCGCCGGTCTTGATCAGCGGATAGACTTCGGAGACGACCGACAGCGCCTGGAACGTCATCGCGGCAGACGATCGATCATCGCTTGCGTTATGAGGCACACGCCCTTTTCCGTACGCCGGAAGCGCTGGGCATCAAGTTCGGGGTTCTCGCCGACCACGAGCTTCTCAGGGATGACGACGCCGCGGTCCAACACCACGCGGCGCAGATGGGCGCCGCGGCCGATCTTGCAGTAGGGCAGAATGACCGACTCCTCGACGTAGGAATAGCTGTTGGCCCGCACGCCGGTGAAGAGCAGGCAGCGGCGCAGGTGGGATCCCGAGATGATGCAGTCGCCCGACACGAGTGAGCAGACCGCGCTGCCGCGGCGGCCTTCCTCGTCGTGCACGAATTTCGCGGGAGGCGTGATCTCCGCATAGGTCCAGAGCGGCCAGCTGCGGTCATAGAGGTCGAGCTGGGGCAGCACGTCCGTCAAATCGATGTTGGCTTCCCAATATGCGTCGATCGTGCCGACGTCGCGCCAGTAGCTGTGCGTCTCGCCGTCGGAACGGACGCAGGAGTGCGAGAAATGGTGGGCGACGGCCCTGGCGTTCCGGACCATGTATGGAATGATGTCCTTGCCGAAATCGTGGGACGAGGTCGTGTCGGCGGCGTCGCGGCGGAGCTCTTCGAAAAGGCGCGCCGTGCGGAACACATAAACCCCCATGGAGGCGAGCGAAGTATCGGGCTTGCCCGGCATGGCCGGCGGCTCCGCCGGCTTCTCCAGGAAGTCCTTGACCACGTCCTTTTCGTCCACGGCCATGATGCCAAAGGCGCGCGCCTCGGCACGCGGCACCTCGATGCAGCCGATGGTGATGTCGGCGCCGGAGGTCACGTGCTGGCGCAGCATCAGCTCGTAATCCATCTTGTAGATGTGGTCGCCGGCGAGAACGACCATGTATTCGGGATGATAGCTGTCGATGATATCGATGTTCTGGTAGACGGCGTCCGCCGTGCCCACATACCACTGGCCTTCCGAGACGCGTTGCGACGCGGGCAGGATGTCGAAACTCTCGTTGCGTTCCGGCCGGAAGAAGTCCCAGCCCTGCTGCAGATGCCTGATGAGCGAATGCGCCTTGTACTGGGTGGCGACGGCGATCCTGCGGATGCCGGAATTCACGGCATTGGAAAGGGCAAAATCGATAATCCGGGACTTGCCGCCGAAGTAGACCGCCGGCTTGGCGCGCTTGTCGGTCAGTTCGTTGAGTCTGGCTCCGCGGCCCCCCGCCAGGACGTAGGCCATCGTATCGCGCGCCAGAGGTTGACTATAGCGTGGATCCATCGGCGGTGACCTCCTGCGGCGCCCGTTCCGGGACGCGACTCTATGTTGCCCTCGGCAATGGAACGCCGACAGCCCCCGCGTTCACGCCGCACGGCTGGCAGCGGCCGGCGTACGGTGAGCGAGGATATCGATCGACGGAAGACATCACCGGCTTGGGCTGTTATTTGAATCCGAGCCTACTGCATCGCTGGGGCGCTAATCCAGGCGACTGACGCTCGACACCCCTGCGGCCATCGCGACCCTTCCGGGGGCCAAACGCGTTGCGAGGAAGGGCGCCCTTTGCTAAGCACGTGCCGTAGGGAATTCGGTCACCCCGGGGAGCCAAAATGGTCCAGTACACTCTGCCGAAAGGCAGCAAACCCAAGAAGGGCAAGACCTGGGACGGACCGAAGGGCGCGAACGGCAAGAAGCCCAAGCGGACGAAGGAATTCCGGGTCTACCGCTATGACCCCGAGGCGGGCGGCAATCCGAGGATCGACACCTACGAGGTCGACCTTTCGAGCTGCGGCCCGATGGTCCTGGACGCCCTCATCAAGATCAAGAACGAGATCGATCCGACGCTGACATTCCGACGTTCATGTCGCGAGGGCGTGTGCGGGTCCTGCGCCATGAATATCGCGGGCACCAACACGCTGGCCTGCACGAAGTCGATCACGGACATTTCCGGGCCGGTCAAGGTCTACCCCCTGCCGCACATGTCGGTCGTGAAGGATTTGGTGCCCGATTTGACGAACTTCTACGCCCAATACGCGTCCATCGGACCGTTCCTGCAGACCAAGACGCCGGAACCAGAGGTGGAATGGAAGCAGTCACCGGAAGACCGCGCCAAGCTGGACGGGCTATACGAATGCATCCTGTGTGCATGTTGCTCGACGTCGTGCCCGAGCTACTGGTGGAATTCCGACCGCTATCTCGGTCCGGCTGCGCTGCTGCAGGCGTACCGTTGGATCATCGACAGCCGTGATGAAATGACGGGCGAGCGGCTTGACTTCCTCGAAGACCCGTTCCGGCTCTATCGGTGCCACACGATCATGAATTGCGCCTCGACGTGCCCGAAGGGTCTGAACCCGGCACGGGCGATCGGCGAGATCAAGCAGCTCCTGGTCAAGCGCGGCGTATAGGACTTCACGGCGGGCTCAGACGGGGGCCTCGGCCGTGGTCAGAATTCCTGCCCGCAGCCGCATCATGCGCCAAATCAGCGCGCCTGCGAGCCTCGCCAGGGACCCGTTCGGGTCCGCGCCGATGGCCTTGGCCACCATCCGCGTCAGCTTCTGGATGTGCTGGCGCCGGTAAACCCGCAGGCTGATCTGGAAGGCGCGCTTGGAGCAGTACGCGCGATCGTAAGGCTTGCTGGCCTCCTCATCCGGGCGAACCGTGGCGCAGTAGTAGGCGAACGAGATTTCGTCATCGTCCGATTCGGTGACACGCGAAGCCGCAATCAGGAGTTTCCGCCAGAACGGCAGATCCGGTTCATCCTGTTTCTGAAAGGTTTCGAAGAAGAGCTTATAATGCCTGAATTCGTCGGCTGCGATGCGCCCTGCGATCTCCCTGAGGACCGGCTCCTTGCTGGCATCCTTGATGGCCGAATAGTACGAGGACGTCCCGCTCTCGACCACGCAGCGCGCGATCATCTCGCCGCGCCGCGAGCCGCGCACCGACATGGTGTTGTCGGATTCGCCGAAATGAGCAGGCTTGTAGCCCTTTCGGAAGCGAGCGATGGCTTCTTCGAGGTTGAAGCCGGGATCGGCCATCTCGGCCCAGCGGCCAAGGACCTTGCCGTGCTGACTCTCCTCGCGGCCCCAGTCCTCGATGTAGGCGTGGAGTTCGGGTCCAGCGTCGTGGAAGACGCGCTTCAGATAGGTGACGTAGTCCGGCGCGTTGTATTCCACCAGCGCGGCCGCCTTGACTGCAACGAGGAGCCACGATTCCACCACGGATGGATCGAACGCCGACCACGAGATCTCGTCCGGCGTCCATCCCTGTCTGTAAACCTCGCCTTCTGCCATGGGTCAGGGTTCCCGCCTCTGCCGCCTTGCAATGGTTTATTATAACAATAACAAAACGGGCGAAGGAACCTCCAGTTTCAGGAGGCCCAGGTCACGCCTGGGCGCGCACGTTCCGCAGGAGGTCGATCAATTCCTGGGCTCTGGCCCGATCGCCGTCATTTCTGGCCTGTGAAAGGTCTTTCTCCGCGATGGCGAGCCTGGCATCGACGCCCGCAGCGTCAAGTTCCGACAGGTTGACCGCGTCCTCGGCCAGAACAGTCAGCTTGGCGCCGGTGACTTCGGCAAAGCCGCCGGCGACGAAGTAGGTGCCATCGCCCTTGTCGCCGCCGGAAACTACGATCGTGCCCGGGCGCAGGGTGGAGATCAGAGGCATGTGCCCCGACATCACGCCCATGTCGCCCTCGCGGCCGGGGATCGTGACCATCTCGGCGCCTTCGGAGAGCAACAATCGCTCCGGTGTGACGAGGTCGAAGGTGATTTTGTCGGTCATGTCAGTCCTTGTGTATTCCGAATGCCCACGCATAGAAACCCGTGTCGCCGGACTTTTGGGCCGAAAACCCAACCGCGACACCGTCGTGCGAGGGCTTTGTCCAAATGATTCCCGTAACTGTCAGACCGGGCTGCTCGGATTGATCCAAATTATCCTCGCTACCGCCCGCGGCCCTCAGGGCCTCTAGAAATGCCTCCTCGGCAAATTTGGGGTCGCCGTCCGTTGTAACCACGTGGCAGTGGCCAGCCTTGGTCGTAAGCAGAACGAGGTACTTATCCGATTTGATGCGGAAGGTCGCATCTTCGCCTTCGATTGCACGTACATATTCAGTGCGTTCGGCGGCTGTTAGCGGAACTAAGGAATCGGCGGGGTACGTCTGTTTGATGATTCCATTACTGACGCCGGGAACGCACAGCCCGAAAAAGGCCGTCAGCGCCAAAGCCGTTGTCCCCGTGACGTCAGGCATGGTCCATTAAGCCGCTTCCGCCGCCAGTTTCTCGGCCTTCTTCACGGCATCCTCGATGGTGCCGACCATGAAGAAGGCGGCCTCGGGCAGGTGATCGTATTCGCCGTTCACGACCGCCTTGAAGCTGCGGATCGTGTCCTTGAGATCGACGAAGATTCCCGGAAAGCCGGTGAATACTTCGGCCACATGGAAGGGCTGCGAAAGGAAACGCTCGAGCTTTCGGGCGCGGGCCACCGTGATCTTGTCCTCTTCCGACAACTCGTCCATGCCCAGGATGGCAATGATGTCCTGCAGGCTCTTGTAGCGCTGCAGAGTCTGCTGCACCTGACGGGCGATCTGGTAGTGCTCCAGGCCCACGACGCGCGGATCGAGAATGCGCGAGGTGGAGTCCAGCGGATCGACGGCCGGGTAGATGCCTTTTTCCGCGATCTGGCGCGACAGCACGGTGGTGGCATCGAGGTGCGCGAACGACGTGGCGGGGGCCGGATCGGTCAGATCGTCGGCAGGCACGTAGATCGCCTGCACCGAGGTGATCGAGCCCTTG
This sequence comes from Alphaproteobacteria bacterium, assembly GCA_028871345.1. GTDB lineage: Bacteria > Pseudomonadota > Alphaproteobacteria > Micropepsales > Micropepsaceae > Rhizomicrobium. The sequence continues at coordinate 72,123 of JAGWNK010000013.1, forward strand.
GTCGTAGTGGTGATGCGCTCCTGCAACTCGCCCATGTCGGTGGCGAGAGTCGGCTGATAGCCCACGGCCGAAGGGATGCGGCCGAGCAGGGCCGACACTTCGGAACCCGCCTGGGTGAAGCGGAAGATGTTGTCCACGAAGAACAGCACGTCCTGCCCCTGGTCGCGGAAGTACTCGGCAACCGTAAGGCCGGTCAGCCCCACACGGGCTCGGGCCCCTGGCGGCTCGTTCATCTGGCCGAACACCAGCGAGCACTTCGAGCCTTCGGCCGAACCTTTCCTCGGGTCCTTGTTCACGCCGGACTCGATCATCTCGTGGTAGAGGTCGTTGCCTTCACGGGTGCGTTCGCCGACGCCGGCGAACACCGAATAGCCGCCGTGTTTCTTGGCGATGTTGTTGATGAGTTCCTGGATGATCACGGTCTTGCCGACGCCTGCGCCGCCGAACAGCCCGATCTTGCCGCCACGCGCGTAGGGCGCCAGCAGATCGATGACCTTGATGCCCGTCACCAGCACCTGCGCTTCGGTAGACTGATCGACAAACGATGGCGCCTCGGCGTGGATCGGCCGCTTCTCGGCAGCCTTGATCGGGCCGGCTTCGTCGACCGGTTCGCCGATGACATTCATGATGCGCCCCAGCGTGCCTTCGCCGACCGGAACTGCGATGGCAAGTCCGGTGTCGTTGACGGCCTGGCCGCGCACGAGACCCTCGGTCGAATCCATCGCGATGGTGCGCACGGTGGACTCGCCAAGATGCTGCGCCACTTCGAGCACCAGCCGATGGCCATTGTTGTCGGTCTCCAGCGCGTTCATGATTTCGGGCAGGTGGCCGTCGAACTGTACGTCCACCACCGCGCCAGTGACTTGCGTCACGCGGCCCATCTTGTTGCTCGTCATTACGTTCATGGCGTCTTTCCTTGGGTATTCAGGTCAGATGACGGTCAGCGTGACCGGCACGTTGCCGCGGGTCGCGCGGGAGTAGGGACAAATCTTGTGAGCGTCTTCGAGCAGCGCCTGTACCGCGGCCTTGTCGGCGCCCGGCACGCGCAGCGTGATGTCCGCCTTGAGCGCGAAGCTCACATCGTCCTTGTCGATGGTTACCTGCACGCCCACCTCGGCCTTGGCCGGGTCGATGCCGTGCTTGCGCCCAAGAGCGATCACGGCCTGATTGAAGCATGCGGAATAGCCGATGGCGAACAGTTGCTCGGGATTGTGTCCGTCGCCGGCGCCGCCCAGCTCCTTGGGGAACGCCATCGACAGAGCCAGCGCCCCGTTGTCCAGGTGCGCGCGGCCTTCGCGGCCGCCCTTGCTCGTCGCTTTGGTCGTGTAAGCCATGGTAAGGCCTCCTGTCTCACAGAGCTTCAGCCCCCGAGATGATCTCGATCAGTTCCTTGGTGATCTGCGCCTGCCGCGTACGGTTGTAGAGCAACGTCAACTTGTCGATGACTTCGCCTGCGTTGCGCGTGGCGCCGTCCATCGCGGTCATCTTGGCGCCGAATTCGCCGGCGACGTTCTCCAGCAGCGCATGGAATATCTGCACGCTCACGTTCCGGGGCAGCAAGTCGGCCAGGATCTCGCTTTCGTCAGGCTCGTATTCGTAGACCGTGCCGCCCGACGCCTTCTGCTCTTCCACTGGGGCCGGGATGAGCTGCCGGGTTGTCGGGTTCTGGCTGATGACGGAGCGGAATTTCGAATAGATGATCGTCGCGACGTCGAACTTGCCCTCGTCGAACATCTCGAGGACCCGCTTCCCGATAGCTTGGGCATTGGCAAAGCCGATGCGCCTTACGCCGGTGAATTCAAAGGTCTCGACGAACAGATGCCCGTGTTGCCGCTTGAGCTGTTCGCGCCCCTTGCGGCCGACGCAAAAGATGGAAACCTTCTTTCCCGCGGACTGGAGTTCCTCGATCTTCTGGCGCGCCAGGCGGACGATGTTGGTGTTGAATGCGCCGCACAGACCGCGGTCGGCGGTACAGACGATCAGCAGGTGCGCCTCGTCCCTGCCCGTGCCGCGCAGCAGCCTGGGGGCACCTGGATTGTCCTTCAAGCCGCCTGCCAGGTTCTGGATCACGGCGCCCATCTTCTCGGCAAATGGACGCGCCGCAACGGTGGCATCCTGTGCGCGTCGGAATTTCGAGGCCGCCACCATCTGCTGGGCCTTGGTTATCTTCCGCGTCGCCTTGACCGAGGCGATGCGATTGCGCAGGGACTTCAGCGACGCCATCAGACGAAGTCTTTCGCAAACGCGTCCAGAATGGCTTTCAACTTGCCTTCGATGTCGGCAGTCAGAACGCCGCCGGTGCGGATGGCGTTCAGCACGTCGGTATGCTTGCCGCGCATGGCCCTCAGGAAGTCGGCCTCGAAGCGGCCGACGTCATGCACGGCGAGCTTGTCGAGATAGCCCTTGGTGCCGGCATAGATGACCACCACCTGCTCCTCAACCGGCATCGGCGAGAACTGGGGTTGTTTCAACAACTCGGTGAGGCGCGCGCCGCGGTTCAGGAGGCGCTGTGTGGAAGCGTCGAGATCTGAGCCGAACTGCGCGAAGGCCGCCATTTCGCGGTACTGCGCAAGGTCGAGCTTGATGGAACCCGCCACTTGCTTCATCGCCTTGACCTGGGCCGACGAGCCGACGCGGCTTACCGAGATGCCGACGTTCACCGCCGGACGAATGCCCTGGTAGAACAGGTCGGTTTCCAGGAAGATCTGACCGTCGGTGATCGAGATCACGTTGGTCGGGATATACGCTGACACGTCGTTCGCTTGGGTCTCGATGACGGGCAGGGCGGTCAGCGAACCGCCGCCGTTGTCGGCGTTCATCTTCGCGGCGCGTTCCAGCAGTCGGGAATGGAGGTAGAACACGTCGCCCGGATAGGCTTCGCGTCCCGGCGGACGGCGCAGCAGCAGCGACATCTGGCGGTAGGCGACGGCCTGCTTGGAGAGGTCGTCATAGAAGATCACGGCATGCATGCCGTTGTCGCGGAACCACTCGCCCATGGCACAGCCGGCGAAAGGCGCCAGGTACTGCAGAGGCGCCGGCTCCGACGCCGTGGCGGCCACCACAATGGTGTATTCCATGGCGCCGGCGTCTTCGAGCGTCTTGACGATCTGCGCCACGGTGGACCGCTTCTGACCTACGGCGACGTAGATGCAATATAGCTTCTTCTTCTCGTCGCCCGAGGCGTTGATATTCTTCTGATTGATGATGGTGTCGACGATGATCGCGGTCTTGCCGGTCTGGCGGTCGCCGATGATCAGCTCGCGCTGGCCGCGGCCGACTGGGATCAACGTATCGATCGCCTTGAGGCCCGTCTGCATGGGCTCGTTCACCGAGCGGCGCGGAATGATACCCGGGGCCTTGACGTCCACCCGGCGGCGTTCCGCGGCGCCCGTGATCGGGCCCTTGCCGTCGATGGGCTCGCCCAGCGGGTCGACCACGCGGCCGAGCAGGGCCTTGCCGACCGGGACTTCCACGATGGCGCCGGTCCGCTTGACAGTGTCGCCCTCCTTGATCGTCGTGTCGGAACCGAAGATCACCACGCCGACATTGTCGTTCTCGAGGTTGAGGGCCATGCCCTTGATGCCCCCCGGAAAGGCGACCATCTCGCCGGCCTGCACGTTGTCGAGACCGTAGACGCGCGCGATTCCGTCGCCGACCGACAGGACCTGGCCGACTTCGCTGACTTCCGCTTCGGCGCCGAAGTTCTGGATTTCCCGCTTCAGGATGGCGGAGATTTCGGCGGGCTGGATGTTCATGCTCGTTCCTTCGGAACGACAGAAATCAGAAATCAGAAGCCAGATATCTGAACTTGCTGTTTTTTGGTTTCCGTCGCGCCCTTTTCCTTTCTGGTTTCTGAGTTCTGGATTTTGAATCTGTCAAGCGCCGCGCATCGCTGAGCGAAGGGCGCTTAGCTTGGCGCGAAGCGAGCTGTCGATCATGCGCGAACCGATCTTCACGACCAGGCCGCCAAGCAGGGCAGGATCGACTTTGGTGACAAGCCGCGGTTCGCGCCCGAGCTTCTCTTTCAGGACCCTCTTCAGTTCCGCGGTCTGGGGATCGGTCAATGTCCGCGCGGACGTGACTTCGGCATGAATCTCGCTGCGCTGGCGGGCGACCAGCGCGTCGTAGTCGCGGATCGCATCGGCCAAAACGAACAAGCGGCCCTTGGCGCACAGAAGCAGCACGAACCGTGTGGTCAGCGGCGCCGCACCCATTTTGTCGAGCAGCGCCTGCATGCCCTTGGCCTGTTCTTCCCGGCTGAAGACGGGCGCGCGCACGAGGCGGGACAGGTCCGCGCTCTCGGCAATCATGGTCCTCAGAGCCGCGAGATCGCGGCCGACTGTTTCAACCGATCGCTCCTCTAGGGCAAGTTCGAACACGGCCAGGGCGTAGCGACCGGCGATACTGGAAAGGTGTGCTTCGTCTGCCACGCGTGCTCCGTGTCATGCGGGTCTTGGAAGGGTCGGCCTTCGAACCGCATAAGTCATTGATTCAGTTAAGAAAAGCAACGACGCAAACGAATCCTGCAGCTTGCGCGCGGTGGCCTTAGCACGCGGGAGGCAGCACGTGCAACACGATGGCTAAAGCCATGTGTCGCGGCCTTTTTTGAACCTAGTGCACGAGGTGGAAGATGCGGGAGAATCGGAACTCAAGCGGCCATTCCCACAGCCCGTCAGCCTTCACGAAGTCAACCGATCCGATGACGATGAACGGCTCTCCCACGAGATCGCCGATGGGAACGTAACCAACACCGCCCTCGTCGGGGGGAACGCGACTGTCAGAAGAATAGTCCCGGTTGTCGCCCATCATGAACACATGGTCCTTCGGGACCACGAAGACCGGTGTGTTGTCCAATTGTCCATCCCATTGCCACTTGAAAATCATGTGTTCTCGACCGTTTGGAAGCGTTTCAATATACTTTTGCACTTCCAGGTCTCGACCATCACCCATCTCGTCTTGGCCCATCCCGGCTTCCCGTAGCGGCAGTTTCTTGCCGTTGATCCAGAGGCGGCCGTTACGCATCTGGATGCGGTCACCCGGAAGTCCGATCAGTCGCTTCACATACGTGATCGAAGTATTGGACGGCAGGCGGAAGACCACGACGTCGCCGACCTCCGGCAGACGCCCGAGAAAGCGGCCTTTGGGCGTGGGACCGTTCATAAAGGGGATCGAGTAACGCGAGTAACCGTAGGGGAACTTGGCTGCAAAGACGGCGTCACCGATGGCCAAAGTGGGTTCCATGGAGCCTGAGGGCACGTAGAAGGGCTGAGCGATGACCGTCGTCAGGGCGAAGACAACAAGGACGCTGAGCAGCGGTTCCTTTAGCCATTGCCAAGCGGCTTTGACGTCGTCCCGGGCGAAGAACCTAATGATCGGGGCAAGAAGGGACTTTGCCTCGTCGCGCGCGCGCGCGAACCAAGGATTTGGCTCGGATTGCATCAGGCTGTTGTCCCTTCGTTATCCCCACGCATTTCGTGGTTTTCCGCAATGATTTCAAGCCCTGGGCAGAATTGCGGACAGGTAGGATCGCGTTTCATACTCATCTCAACCACGGAGGTACCCCATGAAAGCTGTTTTCGCCAGCATAGCAATGTCCGCGACGCTTGCAGCGTTCGCGGTATCAGGGTCCGAAGCGCTGGCCGCCCTTCCCATTGGCGCAGCGGCACCGGATTTTGTCGGCAAGGCTTCATTGGGAGGCAAGGAATTCGATTTCAGCTTGTCCGCGGCCCTGAAAAAGGGGCCCGTGGTTCTTTACTTCTACCCTGCTGCCTTTACCAAGGGGTGCACGATCGAGGCGCACGACTTTGCGGAGGCCACAGCCAAGTTCAAGGCCCTCGGCGCCGCCGTCATCGGCGTCAGCCACGACAATATTGCGACGCTCGATAAGTTCTCAGTGAGCGAATGCCGCAAGAAGTTTGCCGTCGTGGCCGATCCCACGGAGGTGGTGATCAAGGAATACGACGCCGTGCTGGCCAAGAATCCGGCTTATGCGGACCGAACTTCCTATGTGATCTCACCTGATGGCAAGGTCCTGTTCACATATACGAACCTCGATCCTGATCAGCATGTGGCTTTGACGCTTGCGGCCGTCAAGAAATGGAAGTCCTCCAAGTCGGCCTCTGCGAGTCCTTGACCCCGCGCGCAAGCAGGCCGACAAAGCGCTCCTGGAAAGGGGCATCATGCCACGCAAACTCACGCAACTGGGCCGTCGCGTTACAATTCCCGCATCGCCGGATGCCGCTGTGCTGGAGGCGGTGGCCAACCCGCATCGTGACAGTGACTACGTCGTGCGCTTTACGGCGCCGGAGTTCACCTGCCTGTGCCCGGTTACCGGCCAGCCCGATTTTGCGCATTTTGTCATCGACTATTGTCCCGGCAAGTCGCTGGTGGAATCAAAGTCGCTCAAGCTGTTCCTCAACGGCTTCCGCAACCATGCAGCATTCCACGAGGACGCCACCGTACTGATCGGCAAGCGCCTGGTTGCGGCGATCAGGCCCAAATACCTGCGCATGGCAGGATACTGGTATCCCCGCGGCGGCATGCCGATCGATGTCTTCTGGCAGGCAGGCAAGCTGCCCGCCCGCGTCTGGCTTCCGGACCTCGAGGTCGAGCCCTATCGCGGGCGGGGCTGAACCGATTGTCTCAGTGCGCGTGCGGATCTCTTTCGCCGGCTTTGATCGCGAGCGGGATATCATCCACGGCAAATGGACAATTGTAGAATCGCGAACGCGCGCAGTTCGGGTTGTAGGCGTAGTTGAAGTCGATCGTGACGGCCGCAGGCGGGAACTTTGCGAATTTTTCAACGTCGACGTAGCGGCCCGCGGCGTAGGCGCCTTTGCCCGTCATCCCGTCGGTGAAGAATGATGTCATCGTGGAGACCTTCGCTGGCGTCTTCTCGTCCGTGTAGAGCGGCAGCACCACGGATTTTCCCTGCAACGTGAACAGGGCGTCGCCCGCGTGGTAGAACTGCTTGTCCCAGCCGCGCGAGGTGCGGAAGATGTGCGGCGTCATGTTGGGATCGGGCTTGAAGTGCGCCAAAATGCGGTAGGCGGGATCATAGGGAAAATAATCTACTCCCTTGAACGCCTTCGCCGCCGCGCTCTGTTGGTTGAACACGGCAACGCGCAGGCCGGTCTGCCCCGGCGCAATCTGGGCGGCTGCGCCCACGACGTCGATGCCAGGGACGATGTCGACGCCGGTGGCCAGAACAGCCTCGGAGACTGCCTTGCCGTTCCGGGTCGCGTGCGCATGTCCTCCGGCCCAACCGGCAACGAGGACTGCGCCTTTCTGTACTCCCTTGAGCCAATGCCAGCTGGTCGGCTTCGCCGGATCACCAACCAGGGAGACGGACTGCCCATCGGCGACGTAGGCGGCATCATTGATCTTGAGGATCGCATGTTTCACCGTCGCATATTCCGCGTTATCGGTGGCGTGGTCGGCCTTCCACGCCTGTTCGGGCGTCGCGGCGGCCGCCTCCACGGCAAGAGCTGCGAGAAAAACGAAAACAATGGGAAAGTTGGTTCGCATCGGATTCCCCTGTCGGACGTCGCACCTCAAGGCGCGGCCCGCCGACCTGCCGACGAGGCCAGTTTCTCGCAAGCGGGATGGCGGTGGCAAGAAACGATGTGGTCGTTGACCATGCCGATGGCCTGGGCGAAGGCGTAAACGATCACCGGACCGCAGAAATTGAAGCCGCGCTGCTTGAGCTCCTTGGCCAGTTTCTCGCTCATGGCCGTCTTGGGGGGGATTTCTTTCGTCGTCTTGTAGCGGTTGATCTGCGGCTTGCCGTCGACATGCTTCCAGATCAACTCGGTGAATCCTCCCGGCTCCTTCTCCTGGATGTCCAGCCAGAGCTGCGCCCCCTTGATCGCCGCCCTGATCTTCATCTCCGAACGGATGATGCCTTCGTTCTTCATCAACCGCGCGAAGTCTCGCTTTCCGAAGCGGGCGATCTTGCTAGGGTCAAACCCGTGAAAGGCCTCCCGAAAATTCTCTCGCTTGCGCAGGATCGTGATCCAGGAAAGCCCCGCTTGAAATCCATCGAGGACCAGCTTTTCGTAGAGTGCGCGAGGGTCGTACTCCGGAACACCCCATTCGCCGTCGTGATAGGCGAGGTAGAGCGCGTCCTCTCCTGGCCACGGACAGCGCAGGATCGGCGAACTCAACGCCGTTTCGCCTTCTTCTTCTTCGCCGGCGCTTTCTTGGCCGCCTTCCTTGCCGCTTTTCTGACAGGCATTTTCGGGGATTTCTCCCGGGACGCTTCCGGTAGCAGTGTGGCCTCGATCTTGTTGCCGTCGAGATCGATCACGAAGGCGCCGTAATAGTCCGGGCCGTAATCGGGCCGGGGGCCGGGTGAACCATTGTCGATGCCGCCTTTTTCGAGGGCAGTCTTGTGGAAGCGGTTTACGGCGTTCCTGGTGCGACCGACAAAGCTGACATGCGTTCCGTTGCCCGGCGAGGCCACCTGCTGGTCGTGCGGCAGCTGGATCCAGAATGAAGGCTGCGTCACGCCATAGGCAACCGCGTACGGCAGGAACTCCATGACCCGCTTGTAGCCAAGCGCCGCCAGGACCGCGTCATAGAACAACGCGGCACGTTCGACATCGCGCACACCGACCGACACATGGTGCAACATGGCAATTCCCTCTGCGGAACGGCGTTACTGTGAACCGCCGTCCGGATTGGTCAAGCAAAAAGCCACATGGGCTTTGCCACGCGCACCGGTATCGCCCCGGCATGGCATGGCGCCTTGCCCGTCTCGGCCAGGCGATCGAGCCGAATCAGCGCAAATCCCCGTGCCCCGTAGGTTGACGTCAGCGTGCCAAGGTCACGCCCGGCGGCGGAAACGGCGGCGCCAGCGGGCAGGGGAGTACCATCGGCGGCATCGACCGCCAGAAGGCGCTTGCGATCTGTGCCGCGATGCTTCATTCGAGCGGTCAGTTCCTGGCCGACGTAGCAGCCTTTGCGGAAGGAAATGGCGTGCAACTCGTCCAGTCCCCCGTCGAGCGCGAAGATCTTGTCCGACCCGAAGTCTTCGCCTTCCGGGACACCGAGGTCGAGGCGCCTGTTGCGATACGCCACATCGGCCGTCTCGGTGGCGACCAGGGCGCCGACGTTACGCCGTCCCAGAGCCGCCAGCCGCGGATCGGCGGGACCGTCGCCGACAAATACCGCGAGGTCGTCACGCTCGGCGATCTCCACCTTGGCACGCAGCTTATAATGGCTCAGGAGCTTGACCAGCGCGACCCGCATCGTTCGCGGGCAGTCGATCAACAGAACATCGTCCGACTCGAACAACAGGAAGTCGAACAGGATCTTGCCTTGCGGGGTTAAGAGCGCCGCATAAGTCGGACGGCCGGGTGCCACGGTGCCGATGTCATTGGTGATCAGGCCCTGGAGGAAGTGCCGGGCTTCGGGTCCGACCAGGGAGATGACGGCACGATCGCTCAGCTGGTTCATGAGTACTGAAGTAATGCCTGTGGCGGCCGTTGCCAAGGTTGGCGGGCCGGCCTACTCCTTTGGTCATGGATAGCTACGACCTTGTCATTCGCGGTGGAACCTGCGCGACTCCAAATGGGATTGCCCCCGCTGACGTCGGTATCAAGTATGGACGAATCCAGGCCATCGGGCCCCTCGGCCACGCCAAGGCGGCGGCGGTCTTCGAGGCCAAGGGGCTGCACGTCCTGCCGGGCGTGATCGACAGCCAGGTCCATTTCCGCGAACCTGGCAACGAACATAAGGAAGATCTGGAGAGCGGCAGCCGTGCCGCGGTGCTCGGCGGCGTCACGGCCGTTTTCGAGATGCCGAACACGCATCCGCCGACGACGAGCCGGGCCGCGATCGATGACAAGCTCGCCCGGGCGGCTAACCGCATGCATTGCGACTACGCGTTCTATGTGGGCGCTACGCCGGCCAATGTCGGTGCGCTCTCTCTGCTCGAACGGCTTCCCGGGGTGTGCGGCGTGAAGGCCTTCCTCGGTTCGTCCACGGGCACGCTGCTGCTGGATCATGAAGATGCCATTCTGGCGGCACTCAAGGGTGGTACGCGCCGCCTGGCGGTGCATTCGGAGGACGAGGCGCGGCTGCGCGAACGCAGAAACCTGGCGGCAAGGGGCGATGTGCGGACGCATCCCGTTTGGCGCGATGTGGAGGCGGCGCGCGCCTCGACGGAACGCGTCCTGCGCCTGGCGCGGAAAGCCGGCCGGCGATTGCATGTGCTGCATGTGACAACGGCCGAAGAATTGCCGCTGCTGATGGACGCCCGCGATCTGGCGACGGTCGAGACCACGCCCCAGCATCTGACGCTTGCGGCGCCCGACTGCTATGAGCGGCTGGGCACTTACGCGCAGATGAATCCGCCCATCCGCGAGCCGCATCACCGCGATGCGCTGTGGAAAGCGGTCCGGGAGGGGCTCGTCGACGTCATCGGTTCGGATCATGCACCGCATGCGCGGGCGGAGAAGGAGAAGATATATCCGGACACGCCATCGGGTATGCCGGGTGTGCAAACGCTGGTCACGGTTCTTCTTGATCACGTCCATGCGGGTCGCCTGACGCTGGAACGGTTCGTCGACCTGACGAGTACCGCAGCGTCACGCATCTTCGGAATCGCGGGAAAGGGGCGGATCGCCGTCGGGTACGACGCAGACTTTACGGTCGTCGACCTGAATGCCCGGCGGCGCATCGAGAATGCCTGGATTGCCTCCAAATGCGCCTGGACGCCGTTTGACGGCATGGAGACCACGGGTTGGCCGGTCGCCACGATCATCCGTGGTCAGACGATCATGCGCGACGGCACCATGGTCGCCGCCGCTAGCGGCCGTCCGCTCCGCTTCGTCGAGACTCTCAGTTCAACGTGAACTCGCCGCCCGGCATCCTGAGTTCGGCATCTGAAATAATTCCGCGCGCGGCCACGCGCACCGAATGCAGGCGGCCTTCGATGCTCGTCTCCCAGAATCTCAAGAACTTGTTGAGCACCGGGAAACCCGGCGCAATGTCGAGGTCCTGCCAGATGAAGCTCTGCAGAACGCGCGGGTGATCCGGCATGTGGTACAGGATCTCCGCGGTCGTCAGTCTGTAGCCCCTCAGTCTCAGTTCAAGATTACTCATCGCACTCACCACCCAAATAACGGAACTCGCTCCAGTGGCGTTCCTCCGCTCGCCTGTTGTGGAGGAAAGCTTGGCGTGACAAATGGTGGCTGTCGAGCCTTGACAATCCGTGTACGCGGATACTCATTTCGAGACGACGCATGAGCACTCGTCACGCGTTAGTGCCAACAAGAGGGCGGGACACATCGCGCGGCACGTAATAATCCGTAGACGAACTACTGACAGGTATCGTGGGTCCAACGAGCGCCTCGCTCGTCAGTGCGAGGCGCCGTTCGCGACCGCAAAAAACCATCGCGTCGTCGAGTCGCATGGAGCCGGGCTGGCAACTAAAGACACTGCAGACCGTCGTAGGTCTCGCGCGGGCCGGACGGGGCATTCGGGCTGGCGGTTGGACCGCTCTCGCTTCTTGAGGCCAAATTCGTCTATATGCGGCGGCGGCCCGGGGCAGGGCCCAGGGACGTGAGGAAATCGGGCCAATGATCCTGGTATCTCCGACGACAGGCCGGGCGGCGGCCGGGATGCGCGCCTGATGGACTACATCGTGCTCATCATCTGGGGGGTTGTGATCGGGCTGATTGCGGCAATCCCGATTGGCCCCGTGAATTTGATCTGCATCCGCCGCACGTTGCAGGGGGGCTCGCTCACGGGTTTCATTTCCGGCCTGGGGGCGGCTGTTGGGGATGGCTTGTTCGCGGCCGTGACGGGCTTTGGCCTCACCGCCATACGGCAGCTTATCGCCGGTTACTCCGTCATTCTTCAGCTAATCGGCGGCCTGCTTTTGCTTACGATCGGCATCCGCACGTTCTATGCGCCGCCTCCGCCGCGCTTCACCGAAAGCCTTTCGGCCACCAATGGCGGGGCCAAAGCGAAAATGTCGCCGGTGCGAGCGATAGCCTCCACGTTTGCGCTGACGATCACGAATCCGGCGACCTTGATCTGGTTTTCTGCCTGGTTCGCGAGTGCCACAGCGCTCGCCGGCGACTCGCCGACGTTTCTCGAGGCGGCCTTCGTCGTGGCGGGTGTGTTCGCGGGGTCGGCGACATGGTGGCTGACGTTGACAACCGGGGTGGGTCTTCTCCATGCCAGGATCGATGACAAGATCGTCCGGCGAATCAATGAGGCCTCGGGAGTCCTTGTGGTCCTGTTCGGCATCGGTGTCTTGGGCCACCTGATCTGGGTCCACATCTTCCGCTGATTGGGCGCGATCCGCTGTTACACGCACGGCGTGTATTGCGGCCGTAACCATAGGTCGCGGCACGGCTCCAATTCGTCGCAAGGCTATGCCATCCTTTTACGGCTGAGGGTTGCGACCCTTGGGGCGGGGGGATCATGACGTCCGAGATCGCGTTGATGAACCAGCGCGCCGTGGCCCTGGCAGCCGATTCTGCCGTCACCTTGATCGACGGGGGTACCGTCGTCGTGCGCAATGATCAGCGCAAGCTGTTCAATTTGGGCGCCGGGTTGCCGGTCGGCGTGATGTTTTTCGGCGTGGCCGACCTCATGGGCCACCCCTGGGAAGGCCTGATCGAGCACTTCCAGGCGCAGGGCAAAGTCGCGCCGCTTCCGCATGTCCGTGACCACGCGGCCGCATTCACGGCCATCCTCGACCATCTCGAGGAGTTCTTTCCGCGCGAACGGCAGAAAGACGAGTACAAACGCCTGCTGGCCTCGGTGTTCCGCTATATCTTCCATCTGGCTCAGTACCTGAAGGATCTGGGTGGAAGTGACCGGGCGCAGTTGGCCGACAGCGTCATCCTGAAAGAGGCCATCGACCTCATCTGGCGCGACTATCAGTTTCGGGACGATGGCAGTCCGCGCCGCGACCTGCCTTGCTTTCCGCCAGGCTTCGGCGCGCAGGTGGCGCGAGAGTATGCCACCACCATCGACGAATTGATCGACTACGGCTTCTCGGGTTTTGCCCTGGATGCGGCTACGCGGCAGCACTTGCGCGAAATCGCAGTGATGTGCGTGGTGAAGGATCTTTTCCTGGAGGATGTCACCGGTCTCGTCTTCGCGGGCTTCGGAACCGCCGAACGTTACCCGGCCGTCAGCACGTACTTCCTGTCGGCGGTCGTCGGCGGCATCGCCAAACGGGCCGAGGTCAGCACCGATGCGATCGATAACGAAGTTCGCTCCAAGATTCGCGTTTTTGCCGATTGCGAAGCGACCACCGCCTTCATCCGCGGCATCGATTACGGGCTGGAGCGCCGGATCTACACCACGATCCAGACGATGATGCGTGGCCTTGTGGACCACGTGGTCGGCGCCTTTGTGGATGTCGAGGCTGCACAACGCGATGCTGTGCGGCGACGGTTCCATTCACAGTATCTGGGCCAGTATTTCTCGACTTTCCAGAACATGATCAGCGATTATCAGCAGCAAGTTTACATCAACCCGATTCTGCGCGTGTTGGAGATCGCGGGGCGGCAGGAACTGGCCGAGACGGCGCGGGAACTGATTGCGCTCAATGTGTTCAAGAAGCGCATCATGGCCCAGCAACAGACAGTCGGTGGCGCCATTGATGTGGCGACGATCAGCCGGGAAACCGGCTTTCAATGGTTCACCAGGCAGGGAGGCTGAATTGGCGCCTGAGAAGACGGCCCGCGCGCCGCTCGCAGAAGGAGCCGAACGCTTCGCACGCATCGTTCGGAGTGTGAAGGAAAGCCAGCGCGCCCGGACGGGCGCACCGGTGCTGGCCCCCGGATCCGACACCTACACCCTGAGCCCGGAAGAGGCCTGGGCCCGAAAGTACACAACGCACTGTATCGGGCCGGTCTGCTACCCTCCGTTGCCCCAGGCTCCATTTGCCCGGCAGGGCGAACCGCCCAAGATCCGGGATCGTGCCGTCCCGGTCGAGGAAAGGCCCCAATTGCAGTCCATTGGCCAGACCATCGGCAAACCGCTGCGCCGCTCCTGGCTTGGCCTATTCCGCGGCCGTTGAACCCACATGCACCGCACACTAAGGGTAAATCCCGCGCCAACTGGCCCGGGAATGAGGTATTGTCTAGAAACCCCCACTTTGAAAGGGAGCTGGAGGAACATGCGCCGAGGATTTCTGATGACCATACTGATGGTGCTGGCCGCCGCGTCCGCGCAGGCGGCGCCGGATCCGGCCCTCAGTGCGGCGGCCAACAAGGCTTTCCTGGCGAACTTCGCCAAGCAGCAGGGAGTCCAGGTCAGGCCCGACGGGCTGGAATATAGGATACTGCATAACGGCTTCGGCTCGAGGCCGAGCCTGCAGGACTACGCAACCGTCTACTACACCGGCAAGTTGATCAACGGGAAGGTATTTGACGGCACCGAAGAAGGCATGCCGAGCCGTTTCAAGGTCAACAGTCTCATTGCCGGCTGGTCCGAAGCCCTGTCGTTGATGCGTGTCGGCGACAAGTGGGAGGTCGTGATACCGTCTTCGCTGGCATACGGCGAAGCAGGTACGCCCGACGGCGCCGTGCCGCCGAACCAGACTTTGATATTCACCGTCGAACTCGTGAAAGTCGTGCCGCCGAAACTGCGCCCCGCCGATCCCAACAACCCGGACGACAAGCACGCCGGCGAAGATCTCGGGCCCGACGACGGCGACAATTGAGCCGGATGAGGCGGCGGAAGCGGTGCTGAGATTCCTGCGGTTTGCCATTCTGCGACGCTTCAGCAGCGGAACGTTGCGGATCGCGCTGGCGTTGTGTCTTGTGGTCGGTGCCAGCGCGCTGTTCTGGGCAAGCCGTGACTTCACGCTCGTAGCCCCCGACTGGGACGGCTTGGTGCGGGGCGTCACCTACAATCCCAGCCACGTCTATTCCCAAGGACAATCCAAGCATATCTCGCCCGAACGCATCGACTCCGACATGGCGCAGCTGTCGCGGATCACGGGCCACGTGCGCACGTACACCGTCTCGGGCGGCATGGAGAAGGTGCCCGAGATTGCGCGCCGTCATGGCCTTTCAGTTTCGCTCGGCATCTGGATCAGCGCTGACCTCGAGCAGAACGAGAAGGAGATCGATACCGCCCTCAAGGTCATTCTCGCCAATCGCCGGGTGATCGATCGTGTGATCGTCGGCAACGAATCCGTGATGCGGGGGGACGTCACCTCGGACCAATTGAACGCCTATATACGCCGCGTGCGCGACGCCTTGCCGGCGCGCATCAAGGTCACCACCGCCGAGACTTGGTCCACTTGGCTGCTGCACCCTGAAATCGGCCAGTATTGCGACGTGATTTTCGTCCATCTGTTGCCGTACTGGGAGGGCTCGGATGTGCGGGATGCGCTGGGCTTCGTGGGGCGGCACTTTGACATGGTGCAGGAGGAATTCCCGGACAAGCCGATCATTATCGGCGAAGTGGGCTGGCCTTCGGAAGGTCGCACGCGCAATGGTGCTGAAGCGTCCCTCGCCAACGAAGCCTATTTCATCCGCAGCTTCGTCGAGATGGCGCTCGACAAGGGTTACGACTACTACATCATCGAAGCCTATGATCAGCCCTGGAAGGCGGCGGTCGAAGAGGCCGGAGGCAGCGCCGGTGCCCATTGGGGGCTGTTCGATGCTTCCGGTCAGCCGAAATTCCCTTTCACCGGCATGTTGCGCTCCTTCCCGCAGTGGCGCAGCTACACGCTCGTCGCCGCAGTCCTGACGCTGTTCCTCGGACTGTTCATCCTGGGCAGCATGCCAAGGGTACGTAGCGCGGGCTACATCGTGATGGGAGGCTTGGTGGCGCTCGTGACGACGGGGCTGTTACTTCTCATCGACGCCACGACCCTCAATTACATCGATCCGGCCGACGTCGTAATGATTCTGGCGATGTCGCCGCTGGTTCTTCTGGCATCGGCTGTCATTCTGACGGAAGGTATCGAGCTTGCGGCAAGCCTGTGGCGCGTCGATCGGCGCACGGTGCGTGCCTCGATCCCTGAGGCCGGCCCGCGCGTGTCCATCCATGTGCCATGCTACAACGAACCTGCGTCGATGGTGATCGACACGTTGAACGCGCTGGCAATGCTGGACTACGAGAATTTTGAAGTCATTGTCCTCGACAACAACACGCCCGAGCCCGAGACATGGAAACCGGTCGAGGCGCATTGTGCGGCGCTTGGCCCACGTTTCCGCTTCTTCCATTTTGAGGGCGTGCAAGGCTTCAAGGCAGGCGCGCTCAACATCGCGCTCGAACTGACCGATCCCGAGGCGCGCTACGTGGCCGTGATCGACAGCGACTATCGCGTCGATCCGAACTGGATCCGGCTTGCGCTGCCGCTGTTCGCCGACGCCGGCATCGCTCTGGTGCAGGGGCCGCAGGACTACAGCGACGCGCAGGGCAGCCTGTTCAAGGCAATGGCCTACGAGGAGTATCGCGGTTTCTTCCACATCGGCATGGTGGAGCGCAACGAGCACAACGCCATCATCCAGCACGGCACGATGACTATCGTGCGCCGCGATGCCCTGGAAGAGGTCGGCCGTTGGAGCACTTGGTGCATCACCGAGGACACGGAACTCGGGCTGCGCCTGTTCGAAGCAGGCTACGGGGCCGCCTACATTCCGCAGAGCATGGGGCAGGGGTTGATCCCCGACACTCTGAAGGCCTTCCAGAGCCAGCGCTATCGCTGGGTCTATGGCGCGATGCAGATCCTGAAGCGCCACGCTGGCGCGATCTTCTCCGGCAGGACGCAGCTGAGTTGGGCGCAGCGCTATCAATTTCTGTCGGGCTGGCTACCTTGGATTTCGGACGGTCTTGGCATGGTTGTGACCTTCATCGCGCTCGCCTGGACCTTCGCCATGTGGACGGCACCGCGCTATGTCGATGTGCCGATGCCGGTGCTGTCGGCGGCCGCGCTGGCACTGTTCGCGGCCAAGATCCTGAAGACGCTGCTGCTGTATCCGCAGAAGGTCGGTTCCGGCATGAAGGGCGCCGTGATGGCGTCCGTAGCCGGCCTGTCGTTGACGCATACGGTCGGCAAGGCTGTGTGGGCTGGTCTCTTCACATCCGGCAAACCGTTTCTGCGCACGCCCAAGTGTGCCGACCAGGCGCTTTTGAGCCAGGCACTGCGCAGCGTGTGGCAAGAGACAACTCTCTTCGTGTTCTGCGTTCTCGCCGTGCTTTCGGTAATGTCCACGGGCCGTGCCGACGATCCGGCAGCACTCTTGTGGATCGTCATGGTCTGCGTGCAGAGCCTGCCGTACGCCGCCACCGTTGCCACTGCCGCGCTGAGCGCCCGTTCCTTGGCGAGGGACCGTCACAAACCGACGCTTCCCGCAACGCCACCGTCGCTGGCCAAGGCCGCGTAGGCAGTCGTCTGTGAAGAACGCGGAACGCGTTGACACGGCGAGATTTTGAGAACGTCGGCGAGTATTCGATTTTGCAGGGAAAGGCGTGTTTGAGAGTTGGAAGCCTGCGATTTCGAGGATGATTTTCCCGATTCCGCCGGGCCTCGATCC
>JAGWNK010000047.1 GCA_028871345.1 Alphaproteobacteria bacterium
GCCTACAGCAGGTCAGCCTGGCCGGATATCATCGTGGGCATCGGAATTGCCGTCGTGAATGCCGGCGCGGCCCGTGAAGTTTGGACTGCCGCCAAAAACGAGCATCTCGCGGCAGCACCATAGAGTTGTGTGATTGATCGCGTGCCGAACCGTGCACGGAACCCTGTCGCCTCCACGCCGTCAGCGATAAACCAGTTATGCCCGTTCAACTCGGTAACACAAGGGTATCCCTGTTTCATCGATTGCGGACAAGGAAGTGCGCGAGGAACGGGACCGGAAGCGCGAGCCCGATGACCCAATGCGTCAGATTGACGATTGCGCGCGATTGATCGCCGCCGAGGTAATAGAGGAGATACCCACTCACCACGAGTAGAACGAGGGATGCCAAGAGACTACTGCCCGAGACACGATGCCGCCGCATCTTCCAACCGCCAACGATGTGAACACCCCATAAGAGGCCCATCATCCACACTGCGACGAATCCGAATCCCGCGTGGATTGCAAGCCACCAGGGCTCCAGCGGATCGGGCGCTGGGTCGAATTTGGTGTCGCGCATCATGAAGTAGTGAAAGAGGAGCCATAAAATTCCCGACGTCCAGACACCGATACCTATGCCATATATGAGCCAGCGCCGTACCGACGTCAGAGGTATGGGGACCGACTTCGTCCTGGTCTGCATGCCCATCAGGCGTCCTCCCGAATAGTGCGCCAGCCAAACTGTGCATCGTGAACGATCGCTTGCGCCGAGGATGCCGCTAATATGGACGCGCTACAGGCTCCAAGCGCCATGACGACCTTCGTTAATGCGTCGGCGCCCACGCAACGCGGCGCGGCCACGGAAACAAATTGACGAGGAAGCATATGGCGGCCATCGCGCGCATCGACATACGGCCCCGCGAGCGGTTCGTGACGACTCGCAATCCTGCCGCAAGAGCTTGCAAGGCTCCCGCTCGTGAGTTCGATCACCGGAACAGCATCAGGGTCGCAAATCTCGTCAGCAAGCCTGACGTTCTCAGTCTCGGGCCCGGCAATTCGCAGGTCGCCTCCCGCGTTCGCACAAACCTGCGCTGGCGCATAGGCCATCGCCGCGTCGATGGCGCGATCCACGGCGTAGCCCTTGGCAATACCGCCCAGGTCAATCCAGAGCGGTCGGCGAAAGCACACCTGCAGGTCCGGCAACAACACGATGTCGCGCCAGGTCGCGAGCTCGTCCGGGTCGGGAGCATGGTTGGGGCGAGGCAGAATTCCGCGCGCAACCAGTGTCGGTGCAACGGTGACATCGAAAACTCCGCCGCAGAGCGAGGCAATCGCGGACGCGCGTGCGAGTACGTGATAGGTACGTTCCTTGTTCGGTCAGGAACGCGTGGCGGCGTCGGCGGGAAAGTTCCTGGACGGGCTCTTGGGGAACGAGCGGCGCAAGACCGGATGGATGCGCGCCGAGGCGGCGGGTGATCCTGGTCCATGGCGCCAGCAAGCCATCCTGGGCCGCGGCCGCTGGGACGCGGATGCGTTACGCGACATCGTGCGCGATTACGCGCTGGAAACGCTCGCTGACAAAGATGCCGTTCTTGTCGTCGACGAGACTGGCTTTTTGAAGCAGGGCAAGGCGTCGTGCGGCGTTGCGCGCTAGTACACGGGCTCGGCGGGCAAGATCACCAATTGCCAGATCGGCGTGTTCGCCTCCTATGTATCGCGCCACGGCCATGCATTCATCGACCGGGCGTTTTATCTGCCGAAGAAATGGACGGACGATCCCAAACGCTTGGTCACTCTGGCGGCGCGCCCACCAAGCCGAAGCACGACGGGCCCACCTCAAACGGAAAAAGCAACTGTAATGCTAACTTGCCGCAGGCCGCGACGGTCTGCCCTATTGTGGTTCAGGGATCGCCTTCCGGATGTCGGGGCCGCCCATCACACAGACGAACCCATGCATCTGCTTGGATATTTGCGGGCGTGGTTCCCGACGGTCACACCGAGGTCTCACGTAAGCCGGCCGATTCAATTTCAATAAAGCCATTGAGTTGCAGTTAGGGGCACGCTCAATGCCGACGAACATGCACGACGACATCAACGCGCTTGACCTGGGTTCCCGAAGGTGGCGTCGGCCAGTCGGTGACGGTGATTTTGGTACCGGAGATATCAACCAGCATATCGTCGTCTTCACAGTAGAAGTGCTGATGCTGGACGGTGTTCGTATCGAAGTAGCTGCGTGTCGGGTTCACAACTATCTCAAGTAGAAGTCCCGCCTGGGTGAACTGACGTAACGTGTTGTAAATCGTACCCAACGAAATCTGGATGCCTTCGGCAAGGACTTCGGCATGCAGCATTTCTGCGGTCAGATGACGATGGCCATTGCGAAACAGCAAATTCGCCAATTCGTTGCGCTGACGCGTCGGTCTTATTCCCGCTTGACGCATGCGGGCGATCACCGTTTCATTGCCGGCTTTCCGCAACCACTCATGCATGATAGCCTTGTCCTTATTGATTGCGTCTAATAATCAGTGTGACACAGTCCAACATCACTGACAATTTTCAATAAAATTAGTCTCTGCAGGTACCAAACCTCGTGCCACGACAACGATAAATCACTGGCAACAAGGTAATTTTGCTTAAGACTGTCTCTAATTGCGACTTTGCATTAGTGTTATTCTATAACTGTACTGAAGATTTTGTGGCATATCTAGGGCTCGCTTCTTGGGAGCACCTAACCTCGTAAGAGGTGACCTGAGCCCCCTGTTTCATCCGTAGAGCCCATCCTTCATTTGAGCCTTGCAGGCCGGTGATGCAACGGGACGGGGCGCGGAGCCCACGGCAGCTCAAGCGACCCGTCCCGTTGCTTTGCGGGATCGCTGAGTTTGGCGTAGTCGGCGGGCGGCACGTTGCCGATGGCACTATGCGGCCTGCCGGGTGCCCGCCTCCTCGACGAAGTGGACTGACGCATGCGCCGGACAAATTATCCATAGCCCTCGACTGCAGACGAATCGCATGCCCCGGTTTCCGCAGGCGACAGGAAATCAGCCGCCACGCCCAGCTGCGTCCGTAACGACGGCAGAAAACGCTTGTTCGAGATCGTTCAGAAGGTCTTCTTCTGCTTCCAGACCGACGGAAAGCCGAAGTAGCGTGTCGCTTATTCCCGCCGAGCGCAACGCAGCGGCGTCCATGCTTGCGTGAGTCATCGTGGCGGGATGGGCGATGAGGCTTTCAACCCCGCCGAGAGATTCCGCGAGCGTAAATATCCGGAGCGCATCAACGAAGCATCGAACATCGTTGATGTCACCGGCGAGTTCGAAACTCAGCATGGCGCCAAACCCAGATTGCTGAACCTTGGCGACGGCGTGGCCGGGATGACTTTCGAGACCTGGATAGTGGACGGCCTTTGCCAGCGGATGCCGTTGAAGATACACTGCCAGTGATGCCGCCGTCCTTTGCTGGCTTTCGATGCGGGGGAACAAAGTGCGCAACCCGCGCAGGGTTAAATACGCGTCGAAAGGGGCGCCCGTTACGCCCGTGGTGTTGGCCCAGGCAGCAAGAGCTTCGGTGTCCTGCTTACTAGCGGCGATTACAGCACCACCAACCACGTCGGAGTGCCCATTCAAATATTTCGTGGTCGAATGAATCACAAAATCGGCGCCAAGCGCGATCGGTTGTTGCAGCGCCGGGGAGAGAAACGTGTTGTCCACCGCAACCTTCGCGCCAATGGCCTTAGCCTGCATGGCAATCGTGTGGATATCGACAACACGCATGAGCGGGTTGCTAGGCGTCTCGATCAGCACGAGCGATGGCTTCTTCTTCAGAGCCTCAGCGAGGGCTGCGTTGTCGGACTGATCGAGGAAGATGACATCGAATTGCCCCCGGTCCCGTCTAGCGGCGAGAAGACGGTGCGTTCCAGCATAACAATCATGGGGTGCGATCACGAAATCGTCCCGCCGTAATTGTCCAAGAACCAGATCGATGGCAGCCATGCCGGATGCAACGACGACTGCACCGGCGCCGCCCTCCAGTTCAGTGAGAGTGTCGGCGAGCATGTCGCGGCTGGGGTTGGCGGTCCGGCTATAGTCATAGCCTTGGGTATGCCCAAGACGGTCGAAAGCAAAGGTGCTCGACAGATAGATAGGAGGCACAACAGCACCGTACGCATGATCTGCCGCGATGCCGTTCGCCGCCGCAATTGTTCGAAGTCCTTTCCCTTTAGCCATGATCATCAATCCTTTTCGGAAATCCTCACTTCGACAGCCGGACCAAGCGTAGATAAGGCTTGAACGCTTCTCAACCTGCGGGGCGCATACTCGCCTATTCGTCGCTGAGGCTTGGCACAACGATCACTGGCTGCCCCGCTTCCTGGCTTGTCGAAGAGCTTGTGGATGACACAATCTGCCATTGCGTGTCCAAGTTCATTCGGTGAATCAAATGTTTCGACGCACACTGGACACCTCGTGCAGCTCTATACAACCCTCCTAAAGTTTGACTCCCAAGAGCAACCCGCTCCCGGACGGAATTATACAGGTCCGGAAGTTTGCAGCCGCCGTCGCAAGCTGGAGCGTCCTACGAAGAGCTGCGAATACACCGTCCGACCTCTCAATAATATTTTCTCCGTTTTCCCAGCCGCGAGCTATCGGCATAAGAACATTGTCAATCAGTAGAATTCCCGAAACATTGAGGAGTTCCAGGCAGAAAGGGAACATCTCGGGATAAGTCCCCTCAAACGTATCCAGGAAGATGAAGTCGAACGATGTGTGATTGGCGATCAGGGCCTTACATTCTTCGGCAGCATCCCCAACCTTGAATTCAACAACATCTTCGAAGCCTGTTGCATCAATTAGCTTTTTCGCCTCATTAGTTCGCCAGAGTTCCTTCTCTATGGTGACAACGCGCCCCTTTGGACTGCGGCCAGTAGCGTGCTCTGCAAACACTAACGTGCTGTAACCCAGAAACGTTCCAAGTTCGAGAATGGAATCTGCCTGCCTGATCGCAAGCAACGTTCTGATAATATCGATCTGCGAACGAAAGATTTCCTCGTGGTCAATTTTCAGCTTCTCAATGTGCTCTCTCACATTGCGCAGTGCGACATTCTCCGAGTCGGGCAACTGTGTCTCAATGAATTGGCGAACAATCTCTTCCGACAGCATTTGAATCCTCCGACCCACGCGACATTTTCCCGGTGCCCAAAAGCATATAACTCCTAGAAAAACACTTCTCGGTGAAACGGAGACAACTGCATTATATAGAATATCACATATTGTTCAGATTACTATTTCGCGGATTGTTCCTGAAACTCCGGCGAAGGCTTGAATTCCTGTTGAGCACACAGAATCTTTGTCTTTGTGGGTCGCAACCAAAGTTGTGATGTTCTTCGTTATCTATGTACTGCTCGGCTAATGCGTCGATTTTTGTTCGGTGTGGCGCGCCCTCTAAGGTATGGGGAGGCTGGTCTCCTCCCAGTTCCCTAGACCATTTCCCAACAGCGAGCTTGCTTGCATGCGGCCGCGGCAAGTCGGTTCGCTCAAGTTTAGAATGTGACGGCCTCGACAAGCGTCCCTGCCGCGACGGGCGGAGCGCCTGCCCGATGGCGAATTAGCAAATTACAGTCCGCGATTGCTTTCTGAGCGGCGGAATCCTGATTCGATAAGGGTCTCACCCCGCCAACATCGGCTCTCGCCCTCAAAAAAGTTTCCCGCTCGGCACAAGCATCGACTGGCACCGTAAGCGGCAACTTGCGCCATGCAAGCACCACATTGGCGTCGCCGCCCACCATGCCCGTCAAGAGTGGCGCAAGAAACAGCCTCGCTGTGACAAGAGCCGAGGTCGGATTTCCGGGCAGACCAATGACAATTCGTTCCCCGAGACGTCCCATCCACACAGGTTTTCCTGGTTTGATCGCCACCTTATTGAAAACAAACTCCAATCCCAGCGGCGCGAACATGTCCTTGGCGAAGTCCTTTTCTCCAACTGAAGCACCGCCAATCACAACGATCACATCGGCGAGCTCCACGGCGCTTGCGGCCACTGCCTGCAGTTCTTCGAGTTCGTCCGGTTTTCGCGCCCTACCAACGACATTAGCGCCCCAGCGGCGAGCCAGGGCAGCGACTCCAAAGGAAATGCTTTCAGGAATTGAACCGGGGCGGTTTCTCGATTGTCCTGGCTCAGAAAGCTCGTCACCGCAGCAGATTATGAATACGCGTGGTTGGCGAAACACCTCAAGTTCCGCCACATCGGCCGCCGCAGCCGCAACCAAGCGCTGAGGGCTGAGTTGGCATCCTGCAGCAACAAGCACATCGCCGGCTAGAAAATCCGAACCGACGTTACGAATATGACGGCGTTCGCTGGGTGACTCAACGAAAATTGCCTTGCTTCCGTCCGTCTGTACCTTTTCCTGTATTACGACACGATCCGTTCCACGCGGCACTGAGGCGCCCGTGAAAACACGCACGCAGCTCCTTAGCGGGAATTCTCCGCAATAGCCTAGTCCGGCAAATGATTTGCCAACGATTTGAAGGCTGACAGGGGTGCGCGCGACGTCGGTATCGCGAACCGCGTAGCCATCCATCGCGGACATAGGAGTGGCAGGTGAGTTAAATGGAGCGATGACCTGTCTCGCCACATATCGGCCGTCGGCTTGATCGAGCGCCACCTTTTCGGTCCCTAGCGGCTTGGCAAGTTCGATTACCCGACCAATCGCCTCATCGAAAGAAATCAACGCTTCATTCTGTCGGTGAGTTGCTGCCGGCTTGGATGCCGCCTGCTCAATTATTTCCGTCCGCATCTCAACCTCCACATCGATGAGATAGCCGGGTGCCGGGCTGGTCTCTGCGTTTCATCCGCGTTACCAATACTTTCAAGGTTTATCCTCAGCAGGAGGTCGCCAAACATGGCTCGCAAGAAGACAGTTTCATCCAAATTGCCCGCTGGTGCGGGCGTGTTGGCGCGACGTCATCCAAAAGTCTGGGCAAGTTATGCAGAATTAGGGGAACAATGCGGTGAAGCCGGCCCGCTCGACGCGCGCACGCGTCGTCTTGTGAAAATCGCGCTTGCGGCGGGTGCTGCCTTGGAAGGCGCGATGCATTCCCATGTCCGGCGGGGCATTGCGGAAGGCCTAGGCGTCGACGAAATCCGCCATATTGCCGTGCTTTCCATCCCCACGTTGGGATTGCCCGCCGCGGTCCGCGCAACGACTTGGATGGATGACATCTTGCAGCAGAAGAGCACACGGCGGAAATCATCGCGCAAATCCTAGATATCGCTGGGCGCACGTACCAAATCGCAGCGCTGGCAAATAAAATCCGCAATTGCGGTAGTATCGCTCAACGGAAGGTGTGGATGACGCCCGGCCAGTGCTGGATCGTCGGTAGCGATGGCACAAACCGTTTCGTCTTTATCGGCTATGCGGCCCTCGTCACCTAGAGGACGCAATACTTCGAGCTTGGGATGGGCGTCGGACTTGAAGCCTTCGACCAACACGAGATCGCATGGTGCAAGATACGCAACGAGGTCGCTTAGGCTTGGCTGCGGCACGCCGCGAAGCTCATGCATGAGCGCCCACCTCTCGGACGACGCAATGAGGACTTGGTGAGCGCCAGCCTCGCGGTGCCTATAACTGTCCTTGCCCGGTATATCGATGTCGAAGGCATGATGCGCATGCTTGATTGTCGATACGGATAGCCCCCGCGCTGTGAATTCGCGGATGAGTCGCTCAATCAGTGTCGTCTTGCCGCAGTTCTTCCATCCGATGATTCCAAAGACCGTCGGCCGGTACGCTTTGCACGGGTCATTCCCTTGGCCGGATGAGTCTTTGTCCATGATCACGTAGCCGGATGCGAAGCAAGCCATCGTGCGGCAACGGCCAGATCGTCTTGTGTGTTGATGTTCAGGAAACTGTCGGCGATGCCGCGCTCTCCCGCGGGCAGGAAATCCGCGACGGACTTGGTTAGGACATCCGATACGTCCCGCAGGCTGCGCATTCCGGCTAGAAAACTGGCCCTGAGAACAGAAGTACACGCCATATCCCACAGAGCAAAGGTGCGATGTTCCTGTTCCCCGCATCTCGCAACGCAGTAATCGGCCTTGGCCAGCGTGAGTTGATCGCGCAAACGGCTCACGAGGTCGGCAGGGAAGAACGGCGCATCGCAGGGAAAACTCGCCACCTGCGCAAATCCGTCCGAACGGGCGTATTCGAGTGCCGCGAGGACGCCCGCAAGCGGCCCCTCGCCCGGCCATTCATCCTCCAAACGTACAAAGTCGGAGAGAGTCGGTGTCTCAGAATTGGTATTCCGGTTGATCACAAGTCGGTCGACCTGAGGTGCGGCACGTTCGCAAACATGCTGCAGCAAGGTCCGCCCGCCGAGAATTGCAGCGGCTTTATCGGCGCCGAAGCGCGAGGATGAGCCTCCAGCGAGCACAACGCCAAGTGTACTCACGAAATCGCATTCTCCTCATATCGCAATAGATCGATGCCTTCGATGGTTGCGGCTTCCACCAACTTGTCAATGTATGCGGTTAACCTTCCGCGCCAATCACGCTCCGTTAAGTATGTGCCGATGCGCTCGCGAACATATTCGAATGGCAAGATTTGCCCCAGGACGCGCCTGTCCAGTCGCAAAACATGCGCACCAAAGTGCGTTTCCACAGGCACCGCTGCTATCTGCCCTTCGTCCAAGGCATAAAGAAATGTCTCGAATTCCGGCACCACTGTGCCGCTCGTGATCTGTCCAAGCCGCCCTCCATTGCCACGAGAGTCGCAATCGGACTTCTCCCGCGCCAGCGTTTCGAAGACGGCCGGGTTCTGGGACAACGTCCCGATGGCGTCCATGGCCTGCGTGACGGCCTGGAGATAACCACTTTCGTCGCCCGGGTCGGCAGCAAACAGGATATGCGACGCTTCGAAAAGGTCAGGCGCGCAAAACCGGTCTTTGTTCGCATCATAATATGCGCGACATGCCGTTCCCTCGGCCTCAATTATAGGAACACTCGTTTCGAGCATCACACGCATACGCGCTTCGTCATCGATCTCCCGCTTCCCCGGCGAGACGAGCTCCGGCTCGGCATGAACGCCAAGGCGTTCGCATTCCTGAAGCATAAGTGTGCGGATGACGAGTGCGCGCGCCGCTGCTGCGTAAGCGGCTGCAGGCGTTTTCGCCGAATGATGTTGCGCCTCGGCCGCGATAGTTTGTGGCGTCAAGGCCACTCCGTTGACGGTGATCGCAGTACGTTGGGACATTTCTCACGCTCCGGCGCGGCGCACGATCTGATAGCCCTTGCGGCCGAGATACCAGATCGGTGCGCTCAGGAAGTGCACCAGCCGCGTGAACGGGAAGATCAGAAAGATCGTCATGCCCAGCACCAGGTGAATCTTGAAGATCGGAGACACCCCAGCCACGAAATCCGCAGCGCCGCTGCGCAGCGTAACGACGTGCTGTGCCCAGTTCATCAAGGCCACCATCTCTGACCCGTCGAGGTGGTGGAGGGAAACATGGATGCTACCAAGGCCGAGGGACAATTGCGCCAATAGAATGGCGAGCACGGCGATATCCGCGAAAGACGAAGTGCGTCGGATACGCGGGTCCATGAGCCGGCGATGGAGAAGCATCACGAGTCCGACGAGGCACATCGTTCCGGCAACGCCCCCGATCACAATGGCCGTCAGCTGCTTGGCCGTATGCGAAATTCCCAACGCTTCGAACACGGCGACGGGCGTAAGCAGGCCCCCGGTATGGCCGAACAGAAGCATCAGGATGCCGACATGGAACAAATTGCTGCCCCAGATAAGCTGGCGGCGGCGCAGCAGCTGGCTCGATTGGCTGCGCCATGTGTATTGCTCACGGTCGAAGCGGATAACGCTGCCGATCAGGAATACGGAAAAGCAGATGTAGGGATAGATGCCGAATAAGAACGTATTGACCCAGGCGCTCACGACATATTCCCCTGCTCTGCGGTTTTGCTTGGCTCGGGCCCATCAATTCTCCGCAACAGATCGGCGGCACGCGGGCAATCGCCGGATGTGGCATTATCGGGACCGAAGCGCACTTCGGACTCCTCCCAGGCCCGGTCGATGGCCACCAGGTCGTTGGGGTCTTCGATGTCCGTTTCCTGCAATACGACGAGCGCGTCGCGGGCAGGCGGCGCCTGCGAGAGCGTTACGAGCGCATCGAATACCGCAGCGTAGGGGCACTCACGCCTTTTCAGCCTTTCACCGAGCGCAGCCAAGATGTGTAACGGTTCGGCCAATAGCGTCTGTGCTTCTTCCGGGGATTGCAGCGACAGAAACTCCAAGAAGAGCGGTAGATAGTCGGGCAGCTGTTTCGCGGCGATGTCGAAACCGGCTTCCCGGTAACGCTCCAGCAATGACACCATCGCCTGTCCGCGATCACGCGATTCCCCGTGCACGTGCTCGAACAAATGCAGCGACAGCGAGCGTGTGCGGTCGAACAGGTCGACATAGCGTGACTGAACGTCGATTAAATCGTCTTGCGAAATCTCAGCACCAAGCCGTACGAGCGCTTCGCGTTGCGCGGGAGGAAGGCGGCCATCACTCGCGAGCATCGCTGTCATCTCACCCATCGCGCACTGAAGTTCGTACGTCGGATAGGAAAGCAGGGCACTGAGACTTTTGTAGGTCTGTTCCATCTCAGCTCCTCGCCGGTTCGGGAATCTTGTGTTTCTTGGGCACGTTGAAGATGTTCGCCTCGCTCGTGCCGTCGGAACAGCCATTGCCGAACGAGAAGCCGCAGCTGCCGCGCAAATTGTAGGTGTCTTCGGAATTCTCACGGTGAGCTGTGGGGATCACGAAGCGATCCTCGTAATTGGCAATCGCCATGGTGCGATACATATCCTCGATCTGCTCAGGCGCAAGGCCAACGCGTGCGGCGATGCCTTCGTTGATGACGCCGTCCACTGTCTTCGACCGCATATAGGCGCGCATCGCCATCATCCGCTCCAGCGCCTGCGCAACGGGTTCTTCCTTCCCGGCCGTCAACAGGTTGGCGAGGTATTTGAGTGGAATACGCAGCGAACGAACATCCGGCATCTCGCCTTCAAGATCGATCAGTCCCTTCTCCGCCGCGGATTGGATCGGCGAAAGCGGCGGTACGTACCAAACCATCGGCAGCGTGCGGTATTCTGGGTGCAGCGGAAATGCGACGCGCCAGTCCATTGCCATTTTCCAGATGGGGGACTTTTTCGCGGATTCGATCCAGGCGTGCGGCACACCGTCGGCGGCGGCCTGCGCCTGCACTTTGGGGTCCGAAGGATCGAGGAATATGGAGAGCTGAGCGTCGTAAAGGTCTGTCTCGTCCGACGTTGCGGCGACTTCGGCGATGCGGTCGGCATCATAGAGCACGACGCCCAGATACCGGATGCGTCCGACGCAGGTTTCCGAGCAAACAGTCGGCTGTCCTGCTTCAAGGCGCGGATAGCAGAGAATGCACTTCTCGGATTTGCCGGACTGCCAATTGTAATAGACCTTCTTGTAGGGGCAGCCAGACACGCACATCCGCCAGCCGCGGCATTTGTCCTGGTCGATCAGGACGACGCCGTCCTCCTCGCGCTTGTAGATGGCACCGGAGGGACACACCGACACACAGGCCGGGTTCAGGCAGTGCTCGCACAGCCGCGGCAAGTACATCATGAAGGTGTTTTCGAACTGGCCGTAAATTTCCTTCTGGACGCCCTCGAAATTCGCGTCCTTCGAGCGCTTGGAGAACTCGCCGCCTAGAATCTCTTCCCAGTTCGGTCCGCCTTCGATCTTCTCCATGCGCTGGCCCGTGATGAGGGAGCGCGGCCGTGCCGTTGGCATTGCCTTGGAGTCCGGCGCGTTGTGCAGATGCTGGTAGTCGAAGGTGAAAGGCTCGTAGTAATCATCGATCTCCGGTAGATCGGGATTGGCGAAGATGTTGGCGAGGATGCGCCATTTCGCGCCCATCCGTGGCTGCAGCTTGCCGTTCTTCTTGACCAGCCAGCCGCCGTTCCAGCGCTTCTGGTTCTCCCAGTCCTTGGGATAACCGATGCCCGGTTTAGTCTCTACATTGTTGAACCAGGCGTATTCCACGCCCTCGCGCGAGGTCCACACATTCTTGCAGGTCACCGAACAAGTATGGCACCCGATACACTTGTCGAGGTTCAGCACCATCGCAATTTGCGCGCGGACTTTCATGACACGACCTCCGCGATGCGGGGTTCGGTCTCTTCGAGCCAGTTGACCTTCGCTTGCTTGCGCACGATCACGAATTCGTCGCGGTTGGATCCGACGGTGCCGTAATAATTGAAGCCGTAACTCTGCTGCGCGTAACCGCCTATCATATGCGTTGGTTTCAGAACCGTGCGCGTGACAGAATTGTGGATGCCCCCGCGCGTACCGGTGATTTCCGAGCCAGGGACGTTCACGATCTTTTCCTGCGCGTGGTACATCATCACCATGCCTTCCGGCACGCGCTGGGAAACGACGGCGCGCGCCACCAACGCGCCATTGAGATTGTAGGCTTCGATCCAGTCGTTATCCTCGATGCCGACCTTTTTCGCGTCGGTCTCACTAATCCAGACGATGGGCCCGCCGCGCGACAGCGTGAGCATCAGGAGATTGTCGGTGTAGGTGGAATGAATGCCCCACTTCTGGTGTGGTGTAATGAAATTCAAAACGATTTGACGATTGCCGTTGTCCTTCGCATCGATGATTGGCTTGATCGTCTTGGTGTCGATTGGCGGGCGATAGACCACCATCTGCTCGCCGAACGCGCGCATCCAGGGATGATCCTGGAAAAGTTGCTGGCGACCCGTCAGCGTGCGCCAAGGAATGAATTCATGCACGTTGGTGTAACCGGCGTTGTAGCAGACCTTCTCGGATTCAATCCCCGACCATGTAGGCGACGAGATGATCTTTCGTGGCTGTGCCTGAATATCGCGGAACCGAATCTTTTCGTCTTCCTTGGCTTCGGCGAGGTGCTTGTGATCACGGCCGGTGATCTCGCTAAGCGCTCCCCAGGCACGAACCGCGACCTCGCCATTGGTCTCGGGCGCCAGCGAAAGGACGACCTCGGCGGCATCGATATCCGTTTCGATGCGCGGTAGACCCTTTGTCGGGCCCTCATCGGCGACCGTGCCGTTCAACCTGCCGAGTAGTTCGACTTCATGGCCGGTTTTCCAGGCGATGCCTTTGCCGCCATTGCCGATGGATGACATCAGCGGGCCGAGCGCCGTGAACCGCTTGAAGACGTTCGGATAGTCACGTTCGACGACAACGATGGATGCCATCGTCTTGCCGGGAATCGGTTGAGTCTCGCCTCTCGTCCAATCCTTGACGGATACGGCCTGCGCCAATTCGCCGGGCGTATCGTGCTGCATGGGGACGAGCACAATGTCTTTCTCCACACCGAGCACTTCGGGCACCACTTCCGAGAACTTCTTGGCGAGTCCCTTGTAGATTTCCCAGTCGCTGCGACTTTCCCACACCGGATCGACCGCCGCGCTCAACGGATGGATGAAGGGATGCATGTCGGAGGTGTTGAGATCGTTCTTCTCGTACCAAGTCGCGGTCGGCAGAACGATGTCGGAATAGACGCAAGTCGTGGACATCCGGAAATCGAGTGTGACCAGCAGGTCGAGCTTTCCCTCCGGCGCTTCGTCCCGCCACACGACATCTTCCGGCTTGCATTCACCGGTTTCGCCAAGGTCCTTTCCCTGCACGCCATGCGTGGTGCCGAGCAGATGTTTGAGGAAATACTCGTGGCCCTTGCCGCTGGAGCCCAGAATGTTCGAGCGCCAGACAAACAGATTGCGCGGCCAGTTCAGGGGATTATCGGGATCGTTGCACGCCAGCTTCAGCCGGCCGGCGACGAGTTCGTCGCGCACATAATCCTTCGCCTCCTTGCCGGAGGCCCCAGCCGCACGAGCGACTTCCAATGGGTTCGCCTGAAGTTGCGGAGCCGACGGCAGCCACCCCATGCGTTCGGCACGAACGTTGAAATCGATCAGGCTGCCTTTCCACTCATCCCTGTTGGCAAGCGGCGACAGAATTTCTTCAAGACCGAGAGTTTCGTACCGCCACTGGTCGCTGTGCGCGTACCAGTAGGATGTCGCGTTCATATGGCGCGGCGGACGTGCCCAATCGAGCGCAAACGCCAGCGGCAGCCAGCCGGTTTGGGGACGGAGTTTTTCCTGTCCGACATAATGCGCCCAGCCGCCGCCTTCCTGGCCAACGCAGCCGCACATCACCAGAAGGTTGATGATACCGCGATACGTCATATCCATGTGGTACCAATGATTGATACCGGCCCCGAGGATGACCATGGACTTGCCGTTGGTCTTCTCGGCATTGCGGGCGAAGGCGCGTGCCACGGAGATCACGGAATCACGCTTCACGCCGGTGATGCGCTCCTGCCAAGCGGGTGTGTAAGGCACGTCGTCGTCGAAGGATGACGCGACGTCGGTGCCGCCAAGGCCGCGATCAACCCCGTAATTTGCGCAGAGTAGATCAAAAACTGTGGCGACATATGCTTCGCCGTCCGCCAGCTTCACGCGGCGCACAGGCACATTGCGCATCAACACTTCGTCGTGCGTCGTGCCCGCGAAGTAGTCGTGGTGACGGCCGCCGAAATAGGGAAACGCCACGGAGAAAACGTCATCGCGTTTTTCGAGCGTGCTGAGCGACAGCGTTACACCGGCTTCGCCAGCATTTTCTTCCAGATTCCACTTGCCCTTCTGGCCCCAGCGAAATCCGATGGAGCCGTTTGGCACCACAATGCGGTCGCTTTTCTCGTCGAAGGCGACGGTTTTCCATTCCGGATTGTTTTCTTGAGAGAGTGCTGCTTCGAAATCCGACGCACGAAGAAAACGCTCCGGAACATATCGCCCGTCCTGCTTCACGATTCGCACCAGGAACGGCATGTCGCTGTAGCGCCGGCAGTAATCGGCAAAGTAAGGCGTCTGCCGGTCGACGTGGAATTCCTTCAGGATCACATGCCCAAACGCCATCGCCAACGCGGAATCGGTGCCCTGTTTGGGGTGCAGCCAAATATCTCCGAACTTTGACGCCTCGCTGTAATCCGGCGAGATGACGACGCTCTTGGCACCGCGATAACGTGCCTCCGTATAGAAATGTGCATCCGGCGTGCGCGTCTGGGGCACATTGGAGCCCCACAGCAGCAGGAAACCGGCATTGTACCAATCCGCGCTTTCCGGAACGTCGGTCTGTTCACCCCAGGTCTGAGGCGACGACGGCGGCAGATCGCAATACCAATCGTAGAAACTGAGACAGACGCCTCCCAGCAACGACAGGTAACGGGTGCCTGCCGCGTAGGACACCATCGACATGGCGGGAATGGGCGAAAAACCCGCAATGCGGTCCGGACCGTATTTGCGGATGGTATAAGCGTTCGCCGCCGCCATGATTTCGTTGGCTTCGTCCCAGTCGAGCCGCACAAAGCCACCGAGCCCGCGCCGCGACGTATACGACTTGCGCTTTTCGGCGTCCTCGACGATGGACTTCCAGGCTTCGACAGGTTGCAGTGTCTTGCGCGCCTCACGCCACAGTTTTATCAGCGCGCCGCGCACCATCGGATATTTGAGCCGGTTGGCGCTGTAGAGATACCAGGAATAACTGGCGCCCCTGGAGCAGCCACGCGGCTCATGGTTCGGCAGCTCCGGCCGCGTGCGGGGATAATCGGTCTGCTGCGTTTCCCAGGTAACGATCCCACCCTTGACATAAATCTTCCAGCTGCACGAGCCGGTGCAGTTCACACCATGGGTCGAGCGCACAATCTTGTCGTGCGACCAGCGCTGACGATAAGCATCTTCCCATCGGCGATCTTCGCGTGTGGTCACTCCATGCCCATCGGCGAATTCGCCTTCGTACTTCTTGAAGAAGGTCAATCGATCAAGGAAGTGGCTCATTCGGTGTTGCTTTCGAAGTTCAAGATAGCCAAGTGAGTGTGTGCTTGGCTTATCGTTTCGCTTTGCGGTCGAGTACCCAGAAATAAACGGAGACACCGATTGCCACAATTGCGAGAAGGACGTACGCGAAGAAACCGCCGGTGTATCCCTGACCGCCTAGCGCATCCACGACGGCACCGAGGAAGGGCGGCAGGATGAACCCGCCCGCCGCACCGAGTCCGCCGACCAAACCCGCCGCGCCGCCGACCGCGTTTGGTACGTATTTTGGCACCATCTTGAAGACGGCAGCATTGCCGACGCCCATGCCCAAGGCAATAAGTAGTTCTCCTCCCAGCGCTTGATAAAAATCCTGCACGAAGGTGAGGATCAATGCCCCGCAAAGTACACCGATGAACGCCAATATGGCCGTGCGCTCGCCGCCGATACGTTCGGCCAGCACGC
Source organism: Alphaproteobacteria bacterium (assembly GCA_028871345.1). Taxonomy (GTDB): domain Bacteria; phylum Pseudomonadota; class Alphaproteobacteria; order Micropepsales; family Micropepsaceae; genus Rhizomicrobium. The sequence goes on from JAGWNK010000047.1 coordinate 16,315, forward strand.
CGCCAAAAACGCGCACGACGGCGGCGAGCAGAGAAAAGCCGAGACCTCCGAGCACACCTGCCGTCTTGGCGTCCACGTGATGGAAGTTCATCCAATAGGTCGGGAACCAGACCGTCAGCGCAAGGAACCCGCCGAAGGATACGAAGTAGAGCACCACAAGCCCCCAGGTGCGCGGGTCCTCGGCGGCTGTGATAACCGCCTGCCAGACCGCTTCCTTCGGAAACAGCTCCTGTCCCTTTTCGCGCGCAATTTCGCGGCTTGTGTCGGGATCGACGCCTTGCCTGCGGAGCTGGAATACAAAGGCGTCACGCGCGAATAAGGCATAGATCGCGGCGCCCAAGAGGAGAAAGCTGAACCACGCAAAATAAGAACCTGCCAAGCCCCACATCGCGATCGCGTATGGCAGGAGCAGCGTGAACAGGCCGGGTGCGAGATTGCCGATGCCGCCATAGGCGCCAAGTGCGGTGCCTTGTCGTTTCTGCGGAAACCAATACGACACCTGAGGCACACCAACGGAGAACGATGCGACACCGCATCCGCTTAAAAAACCAAACATGATGATAATGGGATAAGCGGCAACCGTGAGCGTCTTGACGGTGATCAAGACGAACACCAGGCCCCACATGCCGACCAGCGACAGGGCAAACAGCGTCAGCATCGGCAGACGCCCTCCGACGCGGTCAACCCAGGCTCCGAACGGTATGCGCAGCAACGAACCGGTCAGTTGCGGAGCGGCCACCAGAAGGCCCAGCGCAAGACCGCTGAGATGCATTTGCCCCTGAAAATACTTCGCCGCCGGCCCATAGAGCGCGACTGCCGCAAAGCCGATGAAGAACCCCCAAGTGCCCATGGTCAACCCGACCGCGGGGCTCCCGGATAGATTATACGATGGAGTTCCGATTCCTGAAATTTGTCCGGATTTTGCCGTCACCAGTGCGCATCCCTCGCGATCTTGTCGCCACGGACCTTATTGCTTTTGGGCAAGAAGGACTTTGATAAAGATCAAGGTTCGCTGGGGGCTGCGACGATAGGTTCTTCCCGAGATTGATCGTCCAAAGACGGGAATATCAGTGAGATGGCGTGGGACAAGTTGAAGGCGGTGAGTGCCATTCCGGCCTTCGCCAATCTACCAAGGCCGCTTCGCCAGCACTTGGCTTCCGCCGCTGGGGTGCAGCGCATCGGAGCGGGGGCGACTATCTTCCGCGAAGGCGAGGGTGCGGAGTTTGTTTACGCGATCGTGGAAGGTCATGTGGCGCTGGTCAGCGGCGAAGGCGGTGCACAGACGATTGCGGATTTCATGGGCGCCGGGGAAATCGTCTTGATCCCCCCGGCGTTGCTTGACCTCCCCTACATGGTATCGGGAAAGGCAACGACCGAGGTTCTAGCACTCCTCATCCCGGCTTCTGCGTTTCGTGACCTCGTGAGTTCGGAAGTGATTCTGGCTGAGGCGATCGCACGCGCACTCGCCATGCACTGGCGGCTTTTGCTGACGCAGCTGAAACAGGTCAAGACGCGTGACGCCGAATCCCGGCTTGCGCAGTATCTGCTGGATAGCCTGAGCAAATCGACCGGTTCGGCGCTTGTCACGCTACCAAGCTCCAAGCGTCAGCTTGCAGCCCGCCTCGGTATTACGCCCGAAACGCTTTCGCGCTCATTGCGGCGTCTGCGCCGATTCGGCGTCAAAAGCCGGGGGGTGTCGATCGAGATACCGTCCGTCGAACGGTTAGCGGCTTTTGCGAGCGTGTCACACGTTCCGGCAAAGCCAAGCACGCAACGCAGCCGGACGCGCATATTACAAGACGGAAAACCGCAATGACGACAAGTCGAAAAGCGAACTACGGCGGCGCCCGGACTATCTTGCTCACCGCGATAGTGTGGATGCTGGGCACAGGAGCCGCTGCCGCGGATGATCTGAAAGCTCCTCTCGGGTAGGACTTTCCTGTTCAATGCGCGCTACCGCTATGAGGTCAAATTAATCCAGTCTCAGTAGTGGTGCGCAGCGCTCCGATGCTGTTTCAGAAGCCATGTCGTTAGGTGATAAATCAAGCCTGCAAATGTGAGGCACCAAGCTGAACCGGCAACGATTATAAAGTAACGCGGGATGAACAGGAGAAAATCGAGATCAAACACCTTTGCCATCTGAAGCGTGCAGACCGTGTACATGCCGAGGGGGAAAACCGCGCCCCAATATGAAGGGTCGTAGCGCAACGGAAAGTGGCGATAGATGTGCCGCCAGACGCCGAGCAGCAGCAGCATCGGGATCCACCAGGTTCCAGTTGCCCAATAGAACACGGTGAATCCCTTCAGGAAGGGCAGTAGCGACAACAGAAATGGCGCCGCTTCGGTGTTTTCGACCAGCGTCGCGCCAACCAAGACCGAAATCGCCATCGCCCCCATATTGATCCAGTATGGCGGTGAAAGGTCGCCTGGCGAGAACGCGAAAAACGTGTAGCGATAAAAGATGAGCGATATCATCCAAATGTAGAACATTCCACCCCATAGCCACAAGGAGAGGGCAAGGAAGTTGAGTTCGAGACGGTATGGCTGTTGCCAGTGCGCGGCAATCAGCGCGCTCAGCAACGCCACCGACTGCGTGGCTACGATGGCGAGCAGCCAGGCGCCAGTGATACCTTCGTCCAGGGTCGGCTTCTGCTGCTTTACCGTCAGGGCGACGAAGACCGTGTAGGTTGAGCCGATCCAAAGCGCGAGCGCGATCCCCCAAGAGATAACCGCAGCCGTCAGGCTGTTGGCGATCAGCAGGAACTGGTTACCGAGTATGCAAGTAGCAGCGACGACCGTGAAAAATCCGGGAGCCCGCCGATGGTCGATCATGTCGCTGAAAAAGTCGGGCGCGAACCACGCGATGCGCAGCGCGGAAAGCATCACAAGCGCGACGTAGGCCCCGACGTTCAGGTAGAACAAGTCGATACCAAACGCCCGCATACCAAGCAGGCTGACGCCAATCGACAGTATTCCGGTCGCCATCACCATGGCGAAGTAGGCGGGTGACAGGTCTTTAACGCGTGCCCGAAACTCCGCTACGAGGCTCGTGGTTCTGTCCACCGCGCAGCCCCCTTCACGTCGAGCCCGTCGATGCCTAGCAACCGTGCTAGCGAGCGGCGCGGCTTCAGTAGGTCTTCGATCGTGTAGAGATCGAGCACTGCCAGAAAGGCGTTGGTGGCGTCACGCAAAGCGCTTCTCAAAATACAGCAATCTTCGATGCGGCAAAAATCCTGCTCGCCCTGAAGGCAGCCAACCACGCCCAGTTCCTCCTCCATGTCGCGGACGACGGCTCCGACATTGATCTGGGACGGGTTTCGCGCCAGACACACGCCCCCATTTTTGCCGCGGACTGTTTCCAGATACCTTTTCTGGCCGAGCCCGTGGACGACTTTCATGAGGTGCCCCTTCGAGATGTTGAAATGCTTGACGATCTCGCCAATGGTCGAAAGCTCGTCGCCCCTCACGCCCGCGAATATGAGCACGCGCAACGCATAGTCAGTGTGCAGAGTCAGTCGCATTTTAGTTCCTTGCTGTCTGAAGGTCCGGATAATGCCTTGTTGCGCCTAAAGAGATACTTTAGGTATATAATATACACTGGGAATCCGACAAAAAGGAATGCCGAACCACTCTATGACGAAACCTCATCGACTATGGCTGCAATTCCTCGCTATCGGCAAATTACAGGTCCACCCTTTTCTCGGCCGGATTTCGCCCCTTCTTTCTAGTGGCCGCGCTATGGGCCGTATTGGCAGTTCCGATTTGGCTCGTCGCCTACGCGACGGGGATCACTCCACCGAGCGCGCTTCTGGGTCCGGCTACCTGGATCTGGCTACCTGGGTATTTGCGCCGGATTCATCGGTCGCACCTCACCGCGGGAATAGCGGTCGTGCTCGTGGCATCATAGGCTAAAAGATATATTGCATATATTTGTTTAAGCTCTAAAATACGTATCAGTGGTGCTTGATATTGTCGGAGGAGCGAAATTGGAACCCGCTCTGAGTCAAGCCCATATTGCGAAGGCACATCATGACCTATGTCGTCACCGACGCTTGCATCAAATGCAAGTACATGGATTGCGTGGAAGTCTGTCCTGTGGACTGCTTCTACGAAGGCGAGAATATGCTCGTCATCCATCCCGAAGAATGTATCGATTGCGGGGTCTGCGAACCGGAATGTCCTGCCGAGGCCATCAAGCCGGACTCGGAGTCCGGTTTGGAGCGGTGGCTAGCGCTGAACGCCGACTACGCCAAGAAGTGGCCCAACATCTCGAGAAAGGGAACGCCCCCGGCCGATGCAGCCAAGTGGGACGGTGTCCCCAACAAGTACGCCGAGCATTTTAGCGAAAAGCCGGGAAATAGCGACGACGAGACTGTCGTGTCCGGCGCCGCCTGAGATTTCCGAGCGAATTTGATGAGCGGAAGACTACCCTCTGTCCTAACCAATGCCGCGCGCGCGCTTCCGCTGTTCCCATTGGAGCTCGCCGTGCGCCGGCTGTTCGCCAATGTCATGGAGGCGCGGCCGTCGATCGTGGGGCGGCTCGGAGAGCACGGAGGCTGTCGTTTCGCAGTCGATCCCCTAGACTGCCCCTTCGCCTTCGTGATCACGCCGCGAGACGAGCACAGCCCGATCCGGGTCGTACGGGACCATTCGACGGCCGCTTGCGACGCGCGTATCGCCGCACCTCTGCTGATGCTACTGGGCATGCTCGACGGCACCTACGACGGCGACGCCCTGTTCTTCTCGCGCGACCTTGTCATCGACGGCGACACCGGCGCGGTGCTGGCGCTACGCAACGCTATCGAGAACGCCGAACTCGATCCCTCCACTGTTCTCGGCATGCCGAAACCCCTTCGCGATCCGTTCAACCGGGCGATAGAATTGTTGCTGGATCGTTTGCGCCGCACGCTCGACGCCCCGAAACCCAGCGGGCTGGGCAGCAAGGCCTATCTGACATGACCGCATCGCCCTCTCTGCACGCTCCGGAGCTGGTCTGTCCCGCTGGAACGCCGACTGGACTGCGTACGGCGGTCGACGCCGGCGCACAAGCGATCTATTGCGGATTCCGCGACGAGACGAACGCCCGTAATTTTCCCGGCCTCAACTTCGACCGCGCCGAGATGCGCGACGGCATCGCCTACGCCCACGACCACGGCGCGAAGGTTCTGATCGCCCTGAACACGTTTATGCGGGCCGGATCCATCGACTTGTGGAAGCGCGGCGTCGACAACGCCGTAGAGGCGGGCGCCGATGCGTTGATCCTCGCGGATGTCGCGCTCGTCAGTTATGCACGCAAAGCCCATCCAGACCAAAGATTGCATCTGTCGGTCCAGGCGGCCGCGGCGACGCCGGAAGCGATCGCGTTCTACCGCGACAAGTTCGGCATAGCACGCGTGGTCCTGCCCCGCGTGCTGACTCTGGAGGAGATTGCCCGCCTGACCGCCGCTGCCGCGCCATGCGAGACTGAGGTTTTCGTTTTTGGCGGCTTGTGCGTCATGGCGGAGGGACGTTGTTCACTGTCGTCTTATGCCACCGGCAAATCACCAAACATGACCGGTGTTTGCTCACCACCGAGTCATGTCCAATACCGCGAGGACAAGGACACGCTGGTCGCTTCCGTCGGCGGCTTCACTGTCGAGCGTTTCGCGCGCGGCGAGCCGGCCGGGTATCCAACGCTGTGCAAAGGGCGCTTTCAGGCGAATGACGCCGACATTCACCTGTTCGAAGACCCGGTCAGCCTCAATGCAGTCGAGCTTCTGCCGCGGCTGGCAGAGATCGGCGTTTCGGCGTTCAAGATCGAGGGCCGCCAGCGCGGACGCGCTTACGTGGCAACGGTGGTCCGGGCGTTCCGGCGTGCTGTGGACAGTATAGCCACAGGTGGTGAGGTCGACGTCGGCGAGCTGCGTGCGCTTGCGGAAGGCCAGCACGACACCACCGGCGCCTACAAAAAAGCCTGGCGATGAGTAAAATCCTCACACGCCTGTCGCTGACGCTTGGGCCCGTGCTGTTCAACTGGCCGACGGACCGCTGGGTCGACTTCTATGCCCGTATTGCCGACGAAGCACCGGTCGACCATGTCTGTATCGGTGAAGTCGTGTGTTCGAAGCGTCAACCATTCCGTGACAACGTCACGCTCGACACTGTCGAACGGCTCGAACGCGGCGGCAAAGAGGTCGTGCATGCGACCTTAGCGCTTCCGACGACAGCGCGCGAAGTCCGGGCGATCAACGAAGTGATCGAAGCAGGCTATCTGATAGAAGCAAACGACATCACGACAGTCCAATTGCTGGACGGCCGCCCTCACATCATCGGACCGTTCCTCAATATCTATAACGAGGCGACGTTGGCCAAGCATGTCGCACTTGGAGCCAGCCGCATCTGCCTTCCCGCAGAACTGCCGCTCGAGTCGATCCGTCTCATCGCGGCGGGCACCAATGTCGCGGAGGTATTCGCCTTCGGCCGCGCACCGCTGGCGCTCTCGGCGCGCTGTTATCACGCCCGCGCCAATGGCTTGCCGAAAGATGCGTGCCAATTCGTCTGCGAACGCGACGCCGACGGCATGGACGTTCACACCATAGACGGAAGACCGTTCCTTGCCGTCAACGGCGTCCAGACTTTGGGTTATGTGGTAACGGCCGCAACACGCCAGATCGCCGATCTGCGGGAAATAGGTGTCGTGTCCCTGCGTCTGTCACCGCAAAGCTGCGACATGGTGCGCGTCATAACAATCTTTCGTGACTTCGCGGATGGTCACACAACGCAGGAAGAAGCCGCCGAAGCGTTGTCAGCGCTCACGCTCCCAGGCCCGTTGTCGGACGGCTACTTGCGTGCCCTGCCCGGCGCACACCTCGTGGACGAAGTCGACTAATGAGTGCCTCGCCGTCGCAGTCGTGCTGGGTTATCTTTCGCTTTGTAGAAAGCGGCGCTCGGTGTGACCGTGCGGTCGCTGTATACGTTTGCGCGCCGCGCGCCGAAGAAAACCTGATTACTTCGCCATGACCAGGTTCTGTGGGCGCCCCTCGAGGAACACCGCAACGTTGGTCGCCGTGGTCTCGGCGATGCGGTGAACCGCTTCGCGCGTATTGAAAGCACTGTGCGGCGTGATGATCACATTGCGCATCCTGAGCAGTACATGGTTGGCGACGAGGTTGCGCAGATCGTGTTCCTTGTTGAAGATCGAGTGGATCAGCTCGGCTTCCTCGCGGATCATCGGTTCGTCGGGCAGCACGTCGAGCCCCGCCGCCGCGACCTTGCCGCTGGTCAGTGCTTCGATCAGCCCGCCGGTTTCGATTAGATCGCCGCGCGCTGTGTTGATAATGATGACACCGGTCTTCATTTTCGCAAAAGTCTTGCTGTTCAGCAAATGGCGGGTTTCCGGCAGCGACGGCACGTGCAGCGAGATGACGTCGGAACGCGTCAGTAGCTCGTCGAACGTCGTATAGCGGAAGCCCATGCCTTGCGCGGCACCGTCATCGGGATAGGCGTCGAACGCCATTACTTTCATGCCGAAGCCTTTGGCGATCTGAATAACGTGACGGCCGATATGGCCGGTGCCGACGACACCCATGACTTTGTCGATAATGTCGAAACCTTGCAGGCCGAGTGGCGAGAAATCGCCGCGCTGAGCACGTTCGATGGCCTCGGGCAGGCGGTGGCTGATCGCCAGCAGCAGCGCGAAGATGTGCTCGGCGACGGTGTTCGAGCCGTAGGTCGGTACATTGGCCACGGCGATACCGCGGGCTTTGCAGGCTTTGACGTCGATATGTTCGTACCCCGTCGACCGCGTGGCGATTAGCTTCAAGCGCGGGAGCTGCTCAACGACCGCAGGGCCCAGATCGGAATAGATGAAGGTCGAAACGATGTCCGCGTCGGCATGCTCCTTGGCGTTCGCCAGGCGCAGCGGTTCGGTCACGAAAACAACCTCGTTTGCGGGCAGCAGCAGATCGAATACGCCGCGCTCCCGCTCCTCGGCCTCGAATACGACGATTTTCATCTTGTCACCTCCGGTGTCGGCAGCGCGCATGTCTCCTCCTTGGCGAAGTGATTATGCAGCGTCTTCGCAACGGCCTTGCCTGCCTCGCCAGTCCGGCCGCCTGCCTTGGTCGCCTCGACGAGATCGACATTCAGCTCGTCATGCTCGATCTTCATCGATATCGGGACTTCGAACTTCATCGCACACACCTTTGCGGGCGGCCGGCGCCGCGTGGGCGCCGGCTGCTGGTTGTCTCATTCCTCGTGTTCGTGACCGGGAGCACCCTGCACCGTTTGGCGTATTCCTTCGACG
>JAGWNK010000080.1 GCA_028871345.1 Alphaproteobacteria bacterium
TGAAGTTCCGTTCATCTGTTCGTAAGCTAGGCGCCGCCGCAGCTTTTCCTGTTCTCTTGCGGCCCTCCGCCGGGTATGCCGGAGCCGAGTTCCGCGTGCGTTGCGTCTTCGCTGAGGTAGGCGATCGCGCCGATCATGACTGCCGCTGCAACGGCCACAGCCGAAAGCGACAGTGCGTAGCTCCCGCAGGCAGCGGCGAGCCCGGCCTGCAGCGTGACGTTATAGGACGCCAGAAAATTGCCGAGTTGATAGACCACACCCGGAAACGTCCCGCGAGCTTCGGGCGGTGACAATTCGTTGAGATGAGCCGGGATGATCCCCCAGCAACCCTGCACAACGAATTGCATGAAGAAGGCCGCGACCGCGAGAAGCCCTGCAGACGGCGCCAGTACCCAGAAAGGCACGAGCGGAATGGCGAGCAACGCACCCAAGACGAGGCCGTTGCTGCGGCCGATCCTTTGGGATAAGGCACCGAACGCAATACCGCCGAGGATCGCCCCGACCGCGGCGGCCATGTTGATGGTACCGATCCCATGCACGCCCAGCCCGCGTTCGACCTTCAGGAAGGTGGGATAGAGGTCTTGCGTGCCATGGCTGAAGAAGTTCATGGCCATCATGAAGGCCATCGTGACGAGCGCCAGCTTCCAGTGCTTGCGGATGACGGCGAGCGTGCCCGGTGCGCGCATGGCGGTTTCGGCATGCCAGCCTGGAGACTCGTCCACCTGCCGACGGATGTAGAGCACCAGCAGCGCCGGTGCGAGACCGACCATGAACATGCCCCGCCAGCCGATATACGGAAATAGCAGCCCATAGACGGCCGAGGCCAGAAGGAGGCCGCTGGGATATCCGGCCTGGAGCAAGCCCGAAACAATCCCGCGCGAACGCGGCGGGATCGCTTCCATCGTCAGCGACGCGGCAACTCCCCACTCCCCGCCCATCGCGATGCCGAAACAGCCGCGGATGACAAGAAAGATCGAGAAGTTCGGCGCGAACGCTGTCGCGAAGCCGAACACCGCATAAAGCAGGACGTCGGCCATCATCACCGGCTTGCGGCCATACCGGTCCGCCAGCCGCCCGAATGCGAAGGCCCCGACGGGTCTGAAGGCAAGCGTGAGCGTGAGCGCCCAAGTCACCGCCAGCCTCGACACCCCGAACGCATCGGCAACATCAGTGAGAACAAAGACGAGCAAGAAGAAATCGAAAGCGTCCAGCGTCCAGCCGAGATAGGCAGCGGTCACGATGTGTCGCTGTTTCGCAGTTAACTCTCCGAGCGCCGTGCGGGCCATGGTCAGTCCCTTCCCTGGCGGGCGCTGATTTTGCCGAGAGAGTGGCCCGCGCCGTGCGTTTTGCGGGCATGTTATCCAGCCAATCTGAAACCAGGCTTACGGATTGGCGCCAACTTCCGTCAGGTTCATGCAAGGTCGAGCAGCGACGGCCCCCACCCTCCCTCACGTTCCATTTCTCCGTTTACTGAGTTAGAGTCCGTCCCAAGAATGACCGGTCATTTTATGGAGCGGCCATGGGAGAAACGGCATGCTCGCCATACTGGTGGTCGAGGACGATGTGCAGACAGCCTCTGAAGTCGCCGCCGCGCTGGGCGACACGGGTTTCGAGGTGGACTGCGTGCACAACGGCCGCGACGGGCTCATCAAAGCGACATCTGCGTCATACGACGCCATCGTTCTCGACCGCATGCTGCCCGGCGGGATGGACGGCCTCACCTTGCTGTCGACGCTCCGCGCAGTCGGCGTCGAGTCGCCCGTGCTCATTCTTAGCGCGCTCTCGACCGTTGACGAGCGGGTTCTCGGCTTGCGCACCGGCGGCGATGACTATCTGGTCAAGCCTTTCGAATATCTTGAGCTGACCGCGCGGATTGAGGTTCTGACCAAGCGCCAAGCACTCCCCGCGCCGGTGACGTCGCTGCGGGTCGGCGAACTCGAAATTGATCTCTTGAGCCAGCTCGTCCGGCGCGCCAACAGAGAGATCGATGTCACGCCGCAGGAATTCCGGATTCTCGAGTTGATGATGCGCCATCCGGGCCGGTTGATGACCCGGATGATGCTGCTCGAACATGTCAGGGGTTACCGCTCGGCGGACCGCACCAGCCTCATTGACGTCCATATCGGCAAGCTGCGCCGCAAGCTTGACGAGGGCGGGCTGCCGACCCTGATACACACCGTTCGCGGTTCCGGATACATTCTCCGTGCGGCTAAGTGAACTCCCAAGCACGACGAGCTTTCGTCTCGCCGTCTTTTTCCTCGGGCTCTTCTGGGGCGCGTCGCTGGTGCTCTTCGCCGTCCTTTACTGGCTGACGGCAGGCTATATGACGACCACCGTCGATTCCTGGCTGGCGCGGGAATCGACCAGCTTCCTGGCCGTTCCGCCCACCGTGCTGCGCCAGCGTCTCGACGCCCACATCGCGATCAATCCCGACCTCAGCCGTCCCTATACGCTGTTCGACCGCAACGGCAATCGGATCTCCGGCTCTTCCTTGACGATGCCGAACAATCCGATCCTGGGGCGCCCCTTCGAGTTCAGCGAGATGCAGAACGGTGATTCTGTGCCCTATCGCGGCCTGATGCGGCGGCTGCCGTCTGGCGATTATCTGTTGATTGCCCAGAACGCGCGCAAACTGCATGAAATGAGCAGGATGATGGTCAACGCTCTGGGCTGGGGATGCCTGCTGATGCTGGTGATCGGGCTCACCGGCGCGGTATTGATCGGTGCCGGAACGATCCGACGCATCAATTCCGTCCCCAACGCGATCGAGCGCATCGTCAAGGGCAATCTTACCGAGCGTTTACCGAGCCGTGGCCGAGCCGGTGACCTCGACTGCCTGATCGATGTGGTGAATGGGATGCTCGACGAGATCGAACGTCTCATGCTCCAAGTCAAGGGTGTATCAAACGACATCGCCCATGACCTGCGCACGCCATTGACGCGGCTCCTGGCAGGGCTCGAGCGCGCCCAACGCCGCGCGCGCTCCGCCGAGGAATTCGCGGCCGCCGTCGATGCTGCGATCCAGGAGGTGAGGGCGGTACTGAATACGTTTGCGGCGCTTCTGCGTATTGCGGAGATCGAAGATGGCGCGCGCCGGCGCGGGTTCCGGAGCGTCGATCTCAACGTCATCGCAGCGGCTGCAGCCGAGTTCTATGGCCCCCTGGCAGAGGAGAAATCTGTGTCGCTCCGGTTGGAGCGCTGTCGTGAAGCGCCAGCGGAGATTCTGGGCGACGACCATCTGCTCTCGGAGGCGCTCGACAACCTGATCGAGAACGCCATCAAGTTCACACCACCGGGGAGCCAGGTTTCCGTCTGCGTCACCCGCTCCGCTGGCACTATAGGGCTCTGCGTCACCGATCAGGGGGCCGGAATTCCCACCCACGAGCGCGAGAAGGTTCTAAGGCGCTTCTATCGCGGCGAGAAGAGCCGCAATACATCCGGTACCGGCCTGGGCCTATGCCTTGTAGCCGCTGTGGCGCAACTCCACGCCCTGCACCTTTTCATCGAGGATGCCGATCCAGGATGCCGCGTTTCGCTGTCGACCGATGCCGTGGGCAGTGCCGTTCGGAGCATGATCGCCGACGCCTGAGATATTCGTTAACAGACTGTTTCTCACATGAAAAATTGGACCAGGAAAATCCCTCCGGAGGTGGTGCCAGACCCCACCGAGTGGTCCATCCGAACAAGACAGATGGGCCACGTCCAAAAACCGCTCGCAAGATTGGCGCTGAAGCGATTCATTTCGGCAGAGGGAGGCTGCGATGCGTCAAGCGGTGTGAAGTCGTGCCCAATATTTGCCCCTCCCGCGAAGTCTAGCAGCGCTTTGATTTTGTTACGAAAGATGGAGATTCACCGCGTCGAGTTTCGCGTCCAAGCGTGAGCCAGCCAAAATCATCGATTTTCGAATGGATGCAATACGTTGGACGCGATTTTGCATCATCGACTTTCCATCTGCGTTGTTCTCGAAGTGTCGAAGACTCCGGTAGGCAACCGATCACAAAGCATCGCGTCCACCTTGGGCCTGTTTGGCACGTCCGGCCTGCCGCAAACCCCAAAGGGTACGGTCGAGATTGAGTTCACCCTTCTTCGCGCGCTGGATCATGCCGTGGAAGTAGTGTCCGGCCGTGCGCGTGAAATGGTCCGGGTCTTTGGTCGAGACCACCGCCACGGTGATCGCTGCGGTTTCGCGGCCCAAGGCCTGGCAGGCCTCGATCCATAGCGGCCGCGAGATATCAAGATCGCGCCGCAACAGATCCGCCGCATCCACGATATCCGGCCAAGTGGGATCACCGCTACGCAAATAGGCCCTCAAGCGTGGCGCCAATACCGATACTTCCGCCGGTCCAACGCGCAGCACCGTGCCCCGCTCATCTTTCTCCTCTTTCAGCTGGGCTCTCTGTTCGGATATGGAGTCCCCCCTACCGGCGCTACTACT
>JAGWNK010000048.1 GCA_028871345.1 Alphaproteobacteria bacterium
CCGTAAGGTCAAGATTATGGCCGCTGCCAGCGATCAGCGGCTGGCGATCGTGTGTGACGTTCGCAAACGATGCAAGGAATCAAAGGGGCCGACCAGAAGCAGCCCCGCAACATAGCCTCCAATATGCACTTGCCAGGCGACCTGATGCATCTCGCCCGGTGCGCCAAAGCCCGTCAGCGCCAGGAGCAAGTTCGTCAAGAACCAGAAGCCGCTGAACACGACCACCTGCCGCGACAATAGTGGCGCCAGTGGCTGCGTATGCTTTTGCCCAGGCCATGGGAACAGGCGAATCGCGGCGCCCATCAAGCCCGAGATGGCACCGGAGGCTCCGATCACCCCTCCCGGCGAACCCCAGTTCACCGCGAGATAGGCCGCGGCCCCCAGCACGCCGCAAACCAGGAAGAACGCATAGAAGAACACGGGCCCGAAACGCCGTGCGACAACGGGACCGAACACGAGAAGCCACAAGCAATTCGCACCCAGATGCGCAAAGCCGTCATGGAGAAAGATGTGGCTGACGAACGGCACGGCCAGGGCGAGGAGAGATCCTCCGTGCTGATAGACCGAAGGGTCGAAGGCATAGTTCTCCAGCATGGCCTCGGACATGCCGGGCGGCAGCAGCAAACGCGCGATATGGACGCCGGCCAGGACTGCGATCAGCCAAAGGACGGAAGCGGGCGCATGTAAGAATGGCTCGCGAGGCGGGCTCGACTGCAGCAGTGCCATGCTCAACGGTCCTTTCTTCCGGCCGCACATATCGGGCCGGCCACCCGGTCTCAATATGGGACGCCCGGCGTCGCTCTGCCGCTGTTTTTCCGCATGCAAGGATGACGCATGCGTCGCGAATTGGAACGGATTGCCGGCTTACCGGCCGCAAACCGCTGGCACGGTCGATGCTGAATAACGATCGAATAACGATCTGACCGAGTCAGGCTGCACCCATGTCGCTCCAATTCCGTCATGTATTTCATACTCTTGCACCGACTCTGACGCTGGCGGCCATGGCGGCGGCATCTCAGGGCGCCGATTACAGCAGCGCGGCCAGCTATAACAGTCCATACGGTCTTTCGGCAGGTGCCGAGAACCAGGCCGTCAACCCCAGCCTCCGCGATGCCAACGGCAACCTCACCGTGGTGAACGGCCAGTTCACCAGTTCGGCCTTCAGCCAGCAAACGGGCGTCCAGAGCATGGGCACGATCAGCTCGGGAAGCCTCGCCTCGCTCGGCACGACGTCGGGCGGCGTCGGCAACTCGACGGCCGGGGCCACGGCCATCGGCAATTCGCTCAACGTGGTCACCGTCGGCAGCAACAACACCGTCGTCGTCAATTCGACACAGACCAACAATGGAAACCAGAACGCCTCTGTCTCGGTCAACGGTCGATAGAGCTGGAGCCACATCCATGACACCGCGCGGCCGCAGATACTTCTTCGCCCCCCTTGCGATCGTCTTCGCCGCCGTGGCGCTGGGCGGCTGCATCAGCCCCGTCGCCACCGCCAGCGGCCGCTACACCTCGCCCATCGGCGGCTCGCCCGTGATCAGCAACGAGACGCCCTACTCGAATTCCCTGCGCTGCCTGGCACGATATACCGCCCAGCGCCCATTGCGCATCGCCGTCGGCCAGATCGCCGACTACACGGGCAAGATCGAGTCCGACAATTCGGGGCGCAAACTGACACAGGGCGCCGCCTTGATGGCGATGAGCGCGCTGTCCAAGGCCGGCGTGCCGCTGGTCGAGCGCTTCGACACTTCCGTCGCCGAGATGGAGCTGAAATACGCCAACAACAAGCTGATCGGCGACGATACCCCGACCGGCCAGCCCGACTACCGCAAGATCATGGCCGGCTCAATTCCCGGCTCCGACTACTACCTCGTCGGCGGCATCACCGAACTCAACTACAACATCCGCTCGGAAGGCGCCAACGCCGACGGCGGCGGCACCGCCACCTCGGCCGTCAAGGGGACCATCGGCGGATCGCTCTACGTCATGAACGTCGGCCTGGACCTCAGGCTGGTCAACACCAATACGCTGGAAGTGGTGGACGTCATCTCCTACCAGAAGCAGATCATCGGCCGGCAGATTTCCGCCGGCGTCTTCGACTTCCTGGGCCAGACCTTCTTCGACGCCTCGGTCGGCGAGAGCGCCCTCGAACCGATCCAGCTCGCCGTGCGCTCGGTCATCGAGCGCGCCACGCTGGAGATGATGTCCCGCCTCTACCACACGCCGCCGGCCGCCTGCGGCGGCGCGCTGGGCACCGATCAGGATCCGCTGGCCGACACCTATGCAAGCCGTCCGGCACAGCACACCGCAACCGCCATGAATGGGGATAACGCCTATGACACGCCTCGCAAAGTTCCTTATCGCTGGTACGGCGCTGACAACGCTGCTTCTGAGCCCAGCCTGCGCGGAGACGTCCAGTAGCTCCGGAAGCCAGATCCTCAACGGCCAGGTGAACCTTCACACCTCGGTCTCGAGCCTGGACACCGTGATCACCAACGTCGGCGGCGACGTCGGAGCGCAGTCGGTGGCAGCGGGCAACACGCTCGACGTCACGACCATGAACGACACGCAGGTGAACACCAACCAGTACACCTCGAGCGTGGACGTGAGCTCCTATCTGGGCGCGCGCATCACCGATATCGGCGGCAACGTCGGTGTCCAGAACCAAGCGGTGTGCAACTCGGCCAGCGTCTCGACCGATCCGACGGTCACCGCGATCACCAACGTCCAGCAGTGCGACGCTGTCGATCCCACGGCCAAGGCCTATGTCGACAGCTGGGACATCGGCGGCAGCTTCAGCCTGGCCAACACGGCTGTCGGCAACACTTTCGAGGCCGACTCCAACGCCTCGAGCATGCCGGTCGACAATCTGCAGATCAATCATTCGGGCGTCACGGCCAAGACGACGGCGAACGTATCGAACGTGGCGGGAACGGTCAGCGTCACCTCGGCCGCAATCGGAAACAACGCGCAGATCGTCCACTACTCGACGACCCAGTAAAACACGCGCGGCATCTTTCGGGGGTTGGACGCCACGCCAGGAGGAAGGGCCCGCCCTTCCTCCTTCTTCTCATGTCTGTCGCTCCAGCGCCTCGGCGGTCTCGATGACGCGCTGCGCCTGCACGAGATGAGGACGGTCGAGCATCTTGCCGTCCAGGCTGACCACGCCCTGACCGCCCGCAAACGCCGCCACGATGCGCCGCGCGAGCGCGACGTCCTCCGCCGACGGCGTGAAGGCGCCGTTGATCGCCGGGATCTGGTCGGGATGGATGGCCAGCATGCCCGAGAAGCCTTCGCGCCGGGCGAGCCGGGCAACCTGGTCCAGGCCGCTCATGTCGCGAAAATCCGGATAGAGAGTCTCGATGGCCGGTACGCCGGCTGCCACGGCCGCGATCAGGGCGAGCGACCGCACCACGCGGTAGGTGAACGCGAGGTCGCCGTCGGCGTTGCGATTGGTCACAGCGCCCAGCGCTGCCGACAGGTCCTCCGCGCCCCAGGTGAGCGCCGCCAGCCGCGGCGGCGCGTTGCGATATTCCGACAGCCCGAGCACGGCACGAGGCGTCTCGGTGGCGATCGGCATCACCTTGATACCGCCATGCGGGAGACCTGCCGCCTGTTCTGCGGCCGTCAGCCGGGTGTCGAGGGCGTGCAAGGCGGCGATTTCCTCGAGCTTGGGAATCACGAGGCCTGCAGGCCCGGCCGACGCCAGCGCCAGATCGGCCGAGCTGTCGCCGCCGTCCAGGGGGTTGATGCGCAGCCAGACGGAAGACCGGGGGCGGTCGGCGAGGAACTCGCGCGCCAGACCGCGCGCCCGTCCGCGGTTTTCGGGCAGCACCGAATCTTCGAGATCCAGGATCAGCGCATCGGCGCCGGCGCTTCTCGCCCGCAGCAGCTTCTTCTCGCTGTCGGCCGGAACGAAGAGGAACGACCGCGGGATCATGACGTCCGCTCCGCTCCGCTGCGCCGAGCACCTCCCCCGTGAACGGGAGAGGAAACACCTTTCTTCAGCATCAATGCGGCGCGCCTGCACTGCGCCACGAGATCGCCCTTCTGATTGAACGCACTGTGCCGGAAGGTCACGATACCCTGCGTCGGCCGCGATTTGGACTCGCGGATTTCCAGCACCTCGGTTTCTACCCGCACGGTATCGCCGTGGAACAGCGGGTGCGGGAACTTGACCTCCTCCAGGCCGAGATTGGCGACCGTGGTTCCCAGCGTCGTCTCGTGCACCGAGATGCCGATCATCAGCCCCAGCGTGAACAGCGAATTGACGAGGCGGGCGCCGAACTCGGTCCCCTTCATGTAGTCCTCGTCGAGATGGAGGGCAGCGGGGTTCAGCGTCAGCGAGGAGAAGAAGACGTTGTCTGCCTCCGTCACCGTGCGCCGGATGGCGTGCTGGAATTTCTGACCGACGGAAAACTCTTCGAAGTAGAGGCCGCTCAATCCCGTGTCCTCCCGGTTTGCCCGCTGCAGCCTAGAATGCCTCGCAACGGTGCGGGAGCCCCTAACTACATCTAGCGGTGGCCGTCCCCAGTTTCCCCATCGCGTTGATCATTGATTTCCGGAATTCGCGAAAGGAGGGCACCCCCCTCCCCCGGGCCACGGCGCGCGGGGGGCGCAGCCATTCCTACATGGGGTCGCGCCGCGCGGCTTCAAGTCGGCCCGATCGTCGCATGTGAATCCGCGGCTCATTCCCAGCCACATGGAGTCGGCGCGCCCGCCATCAGGTCATTCGGCGCGTACGGCGGCGCTTGCGCCAGCGCCAGACGAGCGCCACGAGGATCAGCGCCAGCCCGACTTTGGCCAGCGTACCCAGACCCGCCCAGAACGTGGACCAGGCCGCGCCGTCGGACAGCGACGCCATGGTGGGGAAGGCGTGTCGGATCTCGCTGCCGCCTTCGAGCAAACCGAATACCAGCGCGAGGATGCCCGCGCCCAGCATGGCGGCGCGCACGATGCGATAGCCGCGGTATTGGGCGCGCCGGTTGGGATAGCCGATATCCTCGCCGAGAAAATCGTCGCTGTCCGGGTCGTATGCCATGAACAAGCCCCCTTGCGAATCCCGGGCAGAGCCTGCGGCGCAATTCTGATGGATTTGGGGCGCCTCGAATTGGCGATCAAAGCCAAGGTGTTAAGAGGCGACACCCCACGGTAGCGCCGCGTTTCGCGCGCGCGGAAGACCGGCGACAGATTTCAGACGCCCTGCCCCCGGCTAAGCCATCGGCGGTCTACTGCACCGTGATGCGGTAAGCGTAGGGCGCCAGCGTTTCGGTCTTGAGGCCTTTGCCCTTCACCGCTTGCGGGGCGCCGCTGAGGTTGACGTCGACCGTCACGGTGTTGTTGCCCTTGTGGCGCACGAAGGCGAACACTTCCTTGTTGTCCGGATCGAGGATCGTCAGATCGCCGCCGTCCGAACCGTTCCACAAGGCAGGGTCGTGATGCTTGAGGGACAAGAGGCGGTGGTAGAAACCGGCCAGCTTGTAATGATCCCAGTCGATCGGATCGCGCTCGAAGAACTGCAGCCGCTTGTCCAGCCCTGATTCCTGCCCGCTGTAGACGAGCGGCATGCCCGGCAGGGTGGCGGCGAGCACGGCATAGACCTTGAACCCCTTGCCGTAGAGCTCTTCATCGGAGCCGTTCCACGAATTCTCGTCGTGATCGGAGGTGAACACCATCTGGTAGGCGCCTTTGGGATAGACCTTGGGCGGGTTGTGGAAGAACACTGCGAGATCGCGCGCATCGCCCTGGCCATGGGCGATCTTCACCATGAGGTGATAGAGGTCCCAGTCATAGGTCATGTCGAAGGCCTGCTGGACCAGTTCCGGCTTGTCGGACTCGGCCAGCATGAACACCGGCTTGATCTGTTCGAGCGCGGTGCGCGCCGCGACCCAGAAATCGGTCGGAACGTTGGTGGCGAAATCGCAGCGATAGCCGTCGATGCCGGTTTCGCGCACCCACCAGGTCATGGCGTCGATCATCGCCGTGCGCAGCGCCGGCTGGCTGTAATCGAGCCCGATGACGTCGGACCACACTTGCGCGTCGGCGCCGCTGCCGATGTGAACCGCCTCGATCTTGCCGTCGGCACCCTTGAGGTACCATTCGGGATGCTGCGTCACCCAGACGTTGTCCCAGGCGGTGTGGTTGGCCACCCAGTCGATGATGACCTTCATGCCCAAAGCATGGGCGTGGTTCACCAGATGCTTGAAGTCGTCGAGCGTGCCGAACTCCGGATTGACCGCCATGTAGTCGGCCACCGCATAATAGCTGCCGAGCGTGCCCTTGCGGTTCACCTTGCCGATCGGATTGATCGGCATCAGCCACAGGATATCGACGCCCATCTTCTTGAGGCGCGGCAACTGGCGATCGACGCCCGCGAAGGTGCCCTGCTTGGAATACTGGCGGACGTTGACTTCGTAGATGTCGGCCTTCACCGCCCAGTCGGCATGGTGCACGGTGCTGACCGCGGGGGCCGCTTCCTGTGCCGCAGCGGTGCCGAGGATAAGCAGGAGCGCGAGCGCTGCGCCCAGCCCGCCGGCGATGCCGTGACGTCCGCCCGGAAACCGCCATGAACGATCGCCGATCGTGAGCATGTCCCATCTCCCTCGTGTGCGGTTGGCTGCAATTTCCGCCATGCAAAGCCAAGGCTGGAATCTATTCGGCAGCCCATGCCTTGGGCAAAGCAGATACATACGTATTCATGTGGTTCGGGGTGAGCGGCGACGGGAGTGATAGTGAGGCGCGCCTGAGGCGGATCGTGTCCGGTCGCGCTCGCCGGAAGTCCTTGGTCGAGACCATCACCCAAGTCCTGTCACCGAGTGCAGTGATATGGAATATTGCCGGCGAGCATTCGCGCCAAAGTCGCGGATGCGAGGCAAGGCAATCCATTCGCCAGCGCGACACCCATCGATTCCCTTCACTCGCGCCGGTCGCGTGGCGCCCGCCGGGAATGACAAATATCCGATTCAATATTGCCCCAACCTGCTCCAGGCGGGCTTCGGTGCGCGCCATGGCGCCAGGGCGTCGTGCGGCAATCCGAATGCAATTGGCTCTAATACGACTTCGGCAAGTCCAGCACGTTTTCGCCGATGAAGGAGAGGATGAGCTGCTCGGTGACCGGGATGATGCGCGGGATCATGGATTCCCGGAACAGGCGCTCGACCTGATACTCCTTCGCATAGCCCATGCCGCCCAGCGTCATCACCGCCTGCAGCGCCGCCTCGTAGCCCGCGCGCGCGGCAAGGAATTTCGCGGCGTTGGCCTCGGCCCCGCAGGCCAGCTTGGCGTCGTAGAGCCAGGCAGCGCGCATGCACATCCAGAAGGCGCTCTCGAGCAGCGCCCACTTCTCGGCCAGGGGATGCTGGATGCCCTGGTTCTGGCCGATGGGGCGGCCGAACACAACGCGTTCCTTGGCGTAGGCCGCCGCGCGGCGCAAAGCGTCGCGGCCCAGCCCGATGGCTTCCACCCCGAACAGGATGCGCTCGGGATTGAGGCTGTCGAAGAGATAGCGGAAGCCCTTGCCCTCCTCGCCCACGCGGTCGGCTTCGGGCACTTCGAGGTCGTCGATGAACAGCGCGTTGGAATCGACCGCCGAGCGGCCCATCTTGGGGATGCGGCGCACTTCGATCTTGCTGCGATCGAGGTCGGTGTAGAACAGCGTCATGCCGTCGGACTTGCGCTTGCATTCCCCTTTGGGCGTGGTGCGCGTCAGAAGCAGGATCTTGTCGGCGACCTGGGCGGTCGTCGTCCACATCTTGCGGCCGCGGATGATGTAGCCGCCGGCCGTCTTCCTGGCGAAGGTCTCGATCGAAGTGGTGTCGAGGCCGGCATTGGGCTCGGTGATGCCGAAGGCGACCTTCTGCTCGCCGGCGATGAGCGGCGTTAACCAGCGCGTCTTCTGGTCCTCGGTGCCGTGGACGACGATGGGATGCGGCCCGAACAAATTGACGTGAATGGACGAGGCCGCCGCCATGCCGCCGCCGCCGCGCGTCACCGCATGCATCATGATGGCGGCGTCCGTCACGCCGAGGCCCGAACCTCCCACGGATTCCGGCATGGTGATGCCGAGAAAGCCGGAATCGGCCATGGCTTTGTGGAATTCGACGGGAAACCGAGGGGCCTGGTCGCATTCGGTCCAGTAGTCGTCGCCGAATCGACTGCAGATCTTGGCAACGCCATCCTCGATGGCGCGCTGGTCTTCGTTCAGGGCGATATCCATAGCTTTCCCGTGGGTAAAAGAAGAGGCAATTTCAGTATAGTCCCTATGGTAAGTATGGGCAGGGCGTTGCGCGGTGCTCTGGGTTGCACTAGACGCAGAATCAGCGGGAAAGGCGCGGGCGAAGGGGCTATAAAGGCGCCCCCGAGAGGGACGGGTGCCGCGCCGCGGCCAATGCGAAGAATTGCCGGAGACACAGCATAACGATGAGTTCCGTTGAGGCTGAAGAGCGGACCGAGGCCCGGGCGCCCACCGACATCAGCAATCCGAATACCTTCCACAAAGTGGTCGACTGCCAATGGGCCTGCCCAGCCCATACGCCAGTGCCCGAATACATCCGGCTGATCGCGGCGGGGCGCTACTCCGACGCCTACATGATCAACTGGCATTCCAACGTCTTTCCGGGCGTCCTCGGCCGCACCTGCGACCGGCCCTGCGAACCGGCCTGCCGGCGCGGGCGGGTTGAGAAGGAGCCTGTGGCCATCTGCCGGCTGAAGCGGGTGGCGGCGGATTCGAAAGACGACATCACGGGGCGGCTGCCCAAGCCCGCGGCCCGCAAGAACGGCAAGCGCATCGCGCTGATCGGAGCGGGCCCGGCGTCGCTGACCGTGGCGCGCGATCTGCTGCCGCTCGGCTATCACTGCGTGATCTTCGACGGCGATCCCTTCGCCGGCGGGATGATGCGCACCCAGATCCCGAAATTCCGCCTGCCGGAACGCGTGCTCGACGAGGAATGCGGCTACATCCTGGGGCTCGGCCCCGAGACGCGCTTCGGCGAGCGCATCGATTCGCTGAAGTCCGTCCTCGACGAGGGATACGACGCGGTGTTCGTGGGCTGCGGGGCGCCGCGCGGCCGCGACCTCGACATCCCCGGCCGCAAGGAGGCCGCCGAGCACATCCACATCGGCATCGACTGGCTGGCCTCGGTGTCGTTCGGACACACCACCGCGATCGGCAAGCGCGTCATCGTGCTGGGCGGCGGCAATACCGCCATGGACTGCTGCCGCACCTCGCGCCGGCTGGGCGGCGAGAACGTGCAGGTCGTGGTGCGCTCGGGCTTCGCAGAGATGAAGGCCTCGCCCTGGGAGAAAGAGGACGCGATGTCGGAAGGCATCCCGATCCACAATTTCCTGGTGCCCAAGAGGATCACCCACGAAGGCGGCAAGCTGACCGGCGTGGTGTTCGAGAAGGTCAAGGCCGAATACGACGCCAAGGGACGGCGCAAGCTGGTGCCGGCGGGCGAGCCAGATGTGCACATGGAAGCCGACGACGTGCTGGTGGCGGTGGGACAGGAGAACGCCTTCCCCTGGATCGAGCGCGACGTCGGCATCGCCTTCGACGAATGGGGGATGCCCAAGGTCGATCCGGTGACCATGGGATCGACGCACCCCAAGGTGTTCTTCGGCGGCGACGCCGCCTTCGGTCCCAAGAACATCATCTGGGCGGTGGCGCACGGCCACGACGCGGCGGTGTCGATCGATCTTCTCTGCCGCGGCGAGGACGTCAGGAAGCGGCCCGGGCCGCTCGTGTCGCTGGCCAGCCAGAAGATGGGCATCCACGATTGGTCATACGACAATGACGTGTCGCTCGACCTGCGCTTCAAGGTGCCCCACGCCCCGCAGGAAATGACGCTGAAAGACGTCAACATGGAGGTCGAGCTGGGCTACAACCAGGAACTCGCCTTCAAGGAGGCGCAGCGCTGCCTCAATTGCGACGTCGAGACGGTGTTCGAGCAGAAGCTCTGCATCGAATGCGATGCCTGCGTCGACATCTGCCCCACAGACTGCATCACCTTCACCAAGAACGCGCCGGAGCCAGAGCTGCGCGGGCAGCTGACGGTGCCGGCGAAGAACCTGACCCAGGACATCTACGTCTCGGGCGCGCTCAAGACGGGCAACGTAATGGTCAAGGACGAGGACGTCTGCCTGCATTGCGGGTTGTGCGCCGAACGCTGCCCCACCGGCGCCTGGGACATGAAGAAGTTCTACCTGGAAACCGCGAAGGCGTACGCATGCAGCCGATAAGTGCCACCAACGACTTCGTGGTGAAGTTCGCAAACATCAACGGCTCGGGTTCGGCAAGTGCCAACGAGCTGTTCGCGCGCGCGATCCTGCGCATGGGCGTGCCGGTGGCATCGCGCAACATCTTCCCGTCCAACATCCAGGGCCTGCCGACCTGGTACGAGGTGCGCGTCTCCGGCGAAGGCTGGCTGGGGCGGCGCGGCGGCGTCGACCTGATGGTGGCGCTGAACCCGCAGACCTGGGACAAGGACGTCGCCGGGATCGAGCCGGGCGGCTACCTGCTCTACGATTCCACCAAGCCGATCCCGCTTTCGCGTTTCCGCAAGGACCTGCGCCTGCTGCCGGTGCCGCTGACCGAGATCTGCAACAAGGCCTACAGCGACCCACGCCAGCGCCAGCTGTTCAAGAACATCATCTACATCGGCGCCCTGGTGTTCCTCCTCGAGATCGACCTCGAGGTCGCGCAATGGCTGATCACCGAGCAGTTCGAGGACAAGAAGAAGCTGATCGCGCCGAACATCCAGGCGCTGGGCTTCGGCTACGATTATGCCCGCGACCATTTGGGCGGCGCCTGCTCGCTCAAGGTCAAGCGCGACGACAAGGTCAGCGATCGCATCTTCATCAACGGCAACAACGCCGCGGCGCTGGGCTGCGTCTACGGTGGAGCGACGGTGTGCGCCTGGTACCCGATCACGCCCTCGACCTCGCTGGCCGAGGCCTTCGCGCGCCACTGCAAGCGGCTGCGCGTCGATCCCGAGACCGGCAGGAACAAGTTCGCCATCGTGCAGGCCGAGGACGAGATCGCCGCCATCGGCATGGTGGCCGGCGCCAACTGGAACGGCGCGCGCGGCTTCACCGCCACCAGCGGCCCGGGCATTTCGCTGATGCAGGAGATCTTCGGCTTCTGCTACTACGCCGAGGTTCCCGCCGTGATCTTCGACATCCAGCGCGGCGGACCTTCCACCGGCATGCCGACGCGCACCCAGCAGTCGGACCTGCTGCTGACGGCCTATTCGGGCCACGGCGACACTAAGCACGTGATGCTGTTCCCCGAGGACCCGCGCGAGGCGTTCGAATTCGCCGCCAAGGCCTTCGACCTCGCCGAGCGCCTGCAGACGCCTGTGTTCGTGATGAGCGACCTCGACATCGGCATGAACGACTGGCTGTGCGAGCCGCTTTCCTGGGACAAAGATCGCCGCTACGACCGCGGCAAGATCATCACGGCCGAGGAACTGGAAGCGGGCAAGGAGTTCGGCCGCTATCTCGACGTCGACGGCGACGCCATCCCCTATCGCACCCTGCCCGGCAGCCACCCGACCAAGGGCGCCTATTTCACGCGCGGCTCGAGCCATGACCGCTATGCCCGCTACAGCGAGGAAGGCAGCGTCTATGTCGAGGTGATGCAGCGGCTGCTGCAGAAGTTCGAGACCGCCAAGACGGTGGTGCCGCGCCCCGTGCTGCGACCGGCCAAGGAGAAGACCAGTTACGGCGCCATCTATTTCGGCTCGACCTCGGTCGCCATGAACGAGGCGTTGGTCTCGCTCGAGAAGCTAGGGCTGCATCTGGACCTGCTGAGGGTGCGCGCCTTCCCGTTCGCGGAAGAGGTCGTGGACTTCATCAACGCCCACGAGCAGGTGTTCGTGGTGGAACAGAACCGCGACGCCCAGCTGCAGAAGCTGATCGTCAACGAATGCGCCATCGACCCGGCGCGCTTCATCTCGATCCTGCATTTCGACGGCACGCCGGTGACGGCGCGTTTCATCACCCAGGCGATCAGCGACCGCATGAAGCTCGGCAAGCACAAGACCCAGGAAGCGGCGGAATGACCTACATCACCAAACCCAAGCTGCATCATCCGGGGCTGAAGACCAACAAGCTCGGCTACACCCACCGCGACTACGAAGGCCGCATTTCGACCCTGTGCGCCGGCTGCGGCCACGATTCCATCAGCGCGGCGCTGATCCAGGCCTGCTTCGAGCTCGAACTCGAGCCGCACCGCGTGGCCAAGATGTCGGGCATCGGCTGCTCGTCGAAGACCCCGGACTATTTCCTGGGCCAGAGCCACGGCTTCAACTCGGTGCACGGGCGCATGCCGAGCGTGCTCACGGGAGCCAATCTCGCCAACCGCAACCTAATCTATCTGGGCGTGTCGGGCGACGGCGATTCCGCCTCCATCGGACTCGGCCAATTCGTTCACAGCGTGCGGCGCGGCGTGAACATGGTCTATATCTGCGAGAACAACGGCGTCTACGGCCTGACCAAGGGCCAGTTCTCCGCCACCGCCGATACCGGCTCCAAGGCCAAGACCGGCGAGATCAACGCGGATTCTCCGATCGACCTGGTGTCGCTGGCGCTCATGTTGGGCGCCACCTTCGTGGCGCGCAGCTTCTCGGGCGACAAGAAGCAGCTGGTGCCGCTGATCAAGGCCGCCATCGCCCACCAGGGCCCCGCTCTCCTCGACATAATCAGCCCCTGCGTGACGTTCAACAACCACGCCGGCTCGACCAAGAGCTTCGACTTCGTGCGCGATCACAACGAAGCGGTCAACAAGCTCGACCTCGTGCCGCCGAGGAAGGAGATCACGGCCGACTATGAGCCCGGCACCACGGAACTGGTGCGCCAGCACGACGGCTCGTACCTCAAGCTCGCCAAGCTCAACGCGCAGTACGATCCGACCAACCGCAACGCCGCGCTCGCCTATCTGCAGGAACGGATGAAGGCGGGCGAGATCGTCACGGGCCTGCTGTTCGTCGACGAGACGGCGGCCGACCTGCACGGCCATCTCAACACGGTGGAGGCGCCGCTCAACACGCTGGGCGAAGCCGACCTCTGCCCCGGCGCGGAGATGCTGGAATCCATCAACGACGAATACCGTTGATGCGGGCTGCCGACATCCTCGACCTCGAGGCGCTGCATGCCGCGCCCGTGGCGGTCGAGCCGTTTCCCTATCTGATGGTCCCCGGCTTCGTGAAGGCGGCGGTTATTCCCGCCATCGGGGGCGATTTCCCGAAGATCGACCTGCCCGGCAGCTTCCCGCTGCCGACGCTGGCCTACGGGCCCGCCTTCCGCGATTTCATGACGGCGATCCAAGGTGCGGAGTTCGCCGCGGCCGTGGGCGAGAAGTTCGGGATGGATTTGTCGAGGCGCCCCACCATGGTGACGGTGCGCGGCCAGAGCCGGGCCGACGACGGACAGATCCATACCGACAGCCGCACCAAGATCATCACCGTGCTGATCTACATGAACGGCAAGTGGGAGGCTCCCGGCGGACGGCTGCGCCTCCTGCGTTCGCCCGACAATCTCGACGACGTCATTGCCGAAGTGCCCCCCGACGAAGGCACGCTGCTCGTCTTCCGCAACGACCTCAACGCCTGGCACGGTTTCAAGGGCTTCGAGGGGCCGCGCAAGGTGATCCAGCTCAACTGGGTGACGGATGCGGGCGTCGTGTGGCGCGAACAGACGCGCCACAAGGTCAGCGCCTTCTTCAAGCGCCTCGCCGGGCGGCGCGCGGCCGGCGGCTATTGATGCGATTTGCCGCCAATGCTGCGGTCACGGCATTCCTGGCCGCGAGCCTTCTGGTGCCTGCGGCCGCGGCGCCCGCCAGGACCGTGTCCGGCGATGTCGTCGTGTCGCCGCGCGATCCGGCGGTCCGCATCCGGCTGTCGAAGGACCTGCACTATGTCGGGACGCGCCGCTTCGTGCTCCGTGACCGTCGCCTGGGCGCCTTCGATGATTGCCAGCTCTACGCCTTCGTCAAACCGCGCCAGGGGGCGCTGCGCAGCCTGACCTGGGTGCAGTTCGAGGCCTATCGCCCCGGCCATCCCGAATTGCACCACACTTACGACTCGCCGCGGCACGCCACCATCGGCGGCCTGGACTTCTACGTCGACACTTGGGTCTCGGCGGGCATGGCGCGCCCCGAGCCCGGTTCGGACGAGGAGCAATTCTATGCCTTGCTGGCGGCGCACGGATACGCGCGCGTCCCCATGATGTTCGTGCGGCTCGTGCATCTGACCGATGCGACGAAGCGCAAGGAGCTGATGATCATCCATGGCGAGGAGCTGCCGTCAGGACTGCGCGCCGGCGACCTCCAGAAAGGCGGCGCGGCATATGCCCGGTGGCCCGCGATCGAACGCGAACTCATCGGCAGGACCGAAGACGGCATCGCGATTTCGGCTGTGCCGATCCGTCCTTGATGCCTGCATCCTTCGAGACGGCTTCGCCGCCGGGGCGTCGAAGCCTCCTCAGGATAAGGGACGCAGCCCTGCGGGATAGGCGTGCCAATTGCCGTCGGGATCGCGGATGCGCCAACCGGTCGCCGTCTTCTCGACGTCGGTGGAGGTGAGCCGCACCTTGGCGACGCCGCCCGGGATGTCGAGCACGTATTGCGGCACGCAGAGACCCGACAGGCGCGCCCGCAAGGCCCCCATCAGCGTCAATCCTTCCTCGATCGACACGCGGAAGTGCGACGTGCCCGGCGCCAGATCGGCATGGTGCAGGTAATAAGGCTTGACGCGCGCTTCGACGAAGGTCCGCATCAAGGCCTCGAGCGTCTTGACATCGTCGTTGACGCCCTTGAGCAGCACGCTCTGGCTCAGCATCGGAATGCCGGCGTCGATGAGGCGGGCGCAGGCGGCGCGGGCCGCGGCGGTCAGTTCGCGGGGATGGTTGGCGTGCAGGGCGACAATCGTCGTAACGCCGGGCGTGAGCAGCGACGCCACGAACTCGTCATTGATGCGCGCGGGATCGACCACGGGCAGGCGTGTGTGCCAGCGCACGATCTTGACATGGGGAATAGCAGCCAGGTGCGCCGCCACCTCGCCGATGCGCCGCGCGCTGAGCGAGAAGGGATCGCCGCCCGTGACGATCACCTCCCAGATCTCGGGATGGCCCTCGATATAGGCCACGGCGTTGGCAAAGACATCGGGCAACAGCGCGGATTCCGAATCCGGGCCCACCATCTCGCGGCGGAAGCAGAAGCGGCAATAGACCGGGCAATTGTGCACCAGCTTGAACAGCACGCGGTCCGCGTGGCGGTGGACGATGCCCGGCACCGGCGAATGCGCGGCGTCGCCGATGGGGTCGGAGCGTTCCTCCGGCGTGGCGCGAAGCTCGGCTTCGGACGGGATGTATTGGCGGGCGATGGGATCGTTGGGATCGCCCCGATCGATCAGGCGGGCGACCGTGTCGGTGAGGGCGACGGCGTAACGGGCGGCGACCGGCTCGAGCGCGCCAGCGCGCTCGGCGGGGATGAGGCCGGCGTCGGCAAGGGCGGAAACGGTCTTCAGAGGGGACATGTCATCGGCTTTCCGGAATTCGCCCCTCCGTCTCAAACGCGCTGACACTCGTTTTCGACACCTCCCCCGTGAACGGGGGAGGAAACATCGGCGGCATCGTTCCCCCCAACCGGCTCGCTTCGCTCGCCGACCTCCCCGCAAGGGGGAGGCAACTAGGGTGCCGGCGTCCATAGCACATCGTCGAGGCAACGCGAACCCGTCGCCAGCATCACCAGGCGGTCGAAGCCCAGGGCCACGCCGGAGGCTTCGGGCACCTGCGCCAGCGCGGCGAGAAAATCCTCGTCGATCGGATAGCGCGCGCCGTACACCCGCTCGCGCTCGTCCTCCTCGATCTCGAAGCGGCGGCGCTGTTCGGCCGCATCGGTCAACTCGCCGAAGCCGTTGGCCAGCTCGACGCCGCAGACATAAAGCTCGAAACGCTCGGCGACGCGCGGATCGTGCGGCGTGGCGCGGGCGAGCGCCGCTTCGCAGCGCGGATACTCGTAAAGCACCGCCGGGCGTTCGAGACCCAGGCGCGGCTCGACAAGGGCCACCAGCACTTTGCTGAAGATGTCCGACCAGGTGTCGTCGCCGGCCACCGGCAAGCCGGCACGGCGTGTGCGCTCGGCCAGGGCATTGCGGTCGCCTTCTCCCGCCTTCGACAGCGTCGCCATCAGGTCGATGCCGGCATGGTAGTGAAGCGCTTCCGCCAGCGTCAGGCGCTGGGGCTCGGCATGCGGGTCGCAATCGCGGCCCTGGAACGAGAAGCCGGATGCACCTGTCGCATTCGCCGCGAGGCGCACGAGCTCGAGGCTGTCGGCGATCACATCCTGGTAGGGCGCACGCGCCCGGTACCATTCCAGCATGGTGAACTCGGGAGCATGCAACGGGCTGCGGTCGCGGTTGCGGAAGACGCGGGCAAAATCGAAGATCCGTTCCTCCCCCGCCGCCAGCAGCTTCTTGGCCGCGAACTCGGGCGAGGTATGCAGATAGAGGGGCCGCCCGATCCCGTCGGGGTCCACCATCTCGGTGGCAAAGGCCGTCAGATGGGCTTCGTTCCCCGGCGACACCGCCAAAGCGCCGCACTCGACCTCGACGAAGTTCCGGGCTTCGAACCAGGCCCGGAGGTCCCGCTTGATGCGAGCGCGGGCCATGAGCGCCGGCCGCCGGTCGGCATGCCGGTTCGGGGACCACCAGGGGGACGGCTTGGCCAGGGCACAAGCTCCTGCTATAGCCCCCGTCTTCGCGGCCGCAGGCCGCTGCGACACGGCAAGTCCGTGCCCGCAGCCGGCCCGGCTGTCCTACGACAGACGAGGTTTCCAGTGGTTTCGGTTATCGCCAGCTCCGTGCGCAAAGGCAACGTCCTCGAGAAGGAGGGCAAGCTCTATGTGGTTCTGAAGGCCGAGAGCTTCCACCCAGGCAAAGGCACGCCCACCACCACCATCGACATGCGCCGCATCTCGGACGGCGTGAAGGTGGTCGACCGCTACAAGACGACCGACAGCGTGGAGAAGGCCTTCGTCGAGGAGAAGACCTACAACTACCTCTACCAGGACGGCGACCACTACGTGTTCATGGACCCTGTGCATTACGACCAACTGCCGGTCGATGCCTCGGTGGTGGGCGACTGGGCGCCCTACCTGCAGGAGAACATGGAAGTCTCGCTCGCCCTGCACAACGGCATCGCGGTATCGATCGAACTGCCGCAGCGCGTCACCCTGGAGGTGACCGAGACCGAACCGGTGGTGAAGGGCCAGACGGCCTCGGGATCGTTCAAGCCGGCGCTGTTGTCGAACGGCGTGCGCACCATGGTGCCAACGCACATCGTGCCGGGCACGCGTGTGGTGGTGATGACGGCCGACGGCGCCTATGTCGAGCGCGCGAAGGATTGAGTCCCTTCCGACGCATGTTCCATTTGTCATCCCGGACGCGCCGCTTTGCCGGGATGACAGCGAATGTGCGTGTAACAGCTATCCCTTCCGCCACATGACCGGCGGGGCGACGAAGGATGCACGCTTGTCTTCGAGCGCGGACACGGGCCTGGCGGCGAATTCCGCGGCAAAGCCCGCCTGTTCGTCCATCGAGCGGTAGATGCGCAAGCGCTCCTCGACGAGATCGTAGACCGCGGACGGGCATTCGCCGTCGACGATATTGACGCCGAGCTGGACGGCGCGATCGCGGCTGATCTGCTCGGAATGCGGCATGTCGCCGGCCACCAGGAAATCGGTGAGCTGGCAGGCGTCGTCATGGCCGAAATGATGCTTGTTGAGCAGCTCGCAGGCGCGCTGGCGGGCCGTCTTGAGCTCCTTCTCGGCGAGATAGGCGAGCAGCACCGTGAAGTCATCGACGTTGGCGATCGGCTTCTCGTGCAGCAGCCGCGCGAAGGATTCGATGGGAAAACCGAAGAACTGCGTGTCGATGGGGCCGAGGCAGGCGTATTTGCCCATCACCACCTTCTCGGTGGAGAGCGCGATGATGGTGCCGGCCGACATGGCGCAATAGGGCACATAGGCCGTGGTGTTGGGGCGGTCCTTCACCGCGCTGGCGATGAGCTCGCAGGCGAAGCCTTCGCCGCCCGGCGTGTGCAGCACGAAATCGATGGGCGTGTCGGCCGACACGGAGCGGATCTCGGCCAGGATCTCGAAGGCTTCGCGCGTCGACAGATATCGCCGCTCGTCGGTCTGGTGCCCGTGCGGATGGCCGAAATCGTGGATGATGGGGATGACCTTGCGCCCGCCATTGCTCTGGGCGCGCGGAATATTGGTCTGGAACGCCGCCATCGGGCGCGGAGACGACGCCGGCAATCCGGCCTCCATGCGCGACTCCGCCCAGCGCATGCCCATGGCCATCCGCGGCTGGACGCCCGCCATGGCCGCGCGCGGGGCGGATGTGCCGCCCATTGCCGCGCGCCGCTCCCGAAGGCCGTGCAGGTATTTGAGGGCGAGGGCCGCGATGGTCGACAGGACCAGAAAACACAGGCCAACAACCAGCAACTTCGGATCAGTGATCACGGTAGCGCCCCCACGCGGCGGATTTTTCGTCTTCCCGTCGCGCGATCATAGCGAGCGCGTCCCACGCCGCCTAGCCATGCCGCCCTTGTCAAAAGATGTCAGGAGGATGGCCAGCCCTTATTGACCATTTTCCGACTCGGGCCGCGGCAATTTTGCGCGGTCCTAGACGTCTTAAGACTCTCCGTAAGGATCCGGTAGGAATACGGCCGTAGTGTCGGCCCGCCGCGCGCTGTGGATAACTATTGCGGCCAGTCAAGCCCGGGCGGCCACTGTTTTCTTGCGCTCAAAGCGCAAAAACAAATCATTGCGGCGCCTCGTCTTGTCTGCGTTGGTCTTGGGCGAATCGGTGTGGCCATTGGGCCAGCCTTGTGGGATTTGGGCCACTATTGGCAGGTACTTCGAGGCAGGCTAAGCAACCTCCATGATTCATCTTGACTGTGCCGGCCGCGTCGCAGCGGCCACGCTCGCAGCCATCTTGATCCTTCCGGGAACCGCCTTCGGGCGGACCCATGTCCGCCATCACGCCCGCTCCGCCGTCCACGCCATCGTGCCGACGCCGAAGCCGGTCGTGACACCGGACGTGGACGAGGTTTCGATGCCGGCCGCGCCGGCCGTGAGCATCATTGCGGCAAACCCCGAGGCGGATTCCACGCCGCGCATCGTTAAGACGATCCGCCACATCTATTGCGTGGAGTTTGCCCGCCTGAAGTCGGGCATCGCGATCTTCGGCGATGCCAAGACCTGGTGGCAGAAGGCGCGCGGCCTCTATGCGCAGAGCTTCGATCCCAAGCCGGGTGCGGTGATGGTGTTCGCCGGCACCAGGAAGATGACCCACGGCCATGTCGCCGTGGTGACGCGCATCGTCTCCAGCCGCGAAGTGCTGGTGGACCACGCCAACTGGCGCAGCGACGGCAACATCTATCTCAACGCGCCGGTGATCGACGTCAGCGCCGGCAACGACTGGTCGCAAGTGCGCGTGTGGGACACCGGATCGGGCCGGCTCGGCTCGCGCGTCTATCCGCTGAAGGGATTCGTCTCGCAGCGCGCCGACGCGGCGGCCTCTTCGCCGGACGGCGCGCTGCTGTTCCGCTGACGCTTATTTGACGGACGGCTGCCAGGCCGCCTCCCCCGCACGCCAGAAGATGAAGGCGATCCAGTCGGCGGTGAGCTTGTCGGTCTGCGTCTTGGTCGAACCGATGCCGTGGCCGGCCTGCTCGTCGATACGCAACAGGACGGGGTTGGGCGTTCCCGAGGCCTGCAGCGCCGTCGCGAACTTGGCAGGCTCCCAGGGCGAGACCCGTGGATCATTGAGGCCCGTCGAGATCATGATCGCGGGATAGGCCACGCCCTTCTTCACGTGCTGGATCGAGTCCATCGCGTAGAGGTTCTTGAAGCCCTGCTCGTTCTTGATGGTGCCGAATTCGGGGATGTTCGGCGGGCCGTTGGGCGAGAATTCCGCGCGCAGCGTGTTGGCGGCCGGCACGATGTCGATGACCCCGGCGAACAGGTCGGGCGCGTCCTCCATCGCGCGTCCCATGGTGATGCCGCCGGCAGAACCGCCGATGATGAAGAGCTTGTCCTTGGTGGTGATGCCGCGGGCGATCAGGTCACGGCCGCAGGCGACGAGGTCCTGCCAAGTGTTGTGCTTGTTGGCGTCCTTGCCGCCGAGGCGCCAGGCTTCGCCCAACTCACCGCCGCCGCGCACATGACAGATGCCGTAGGCCACGCCTTCCTTCATCACCGCCGCGCGCCGCGGACTGAAGTCGGCGAGTTCGGAGATGCCGTAGGAGCCGTAGGCCTCGATGATGGCGATCTGCGGCGTCGACGCGTTCTTCGGGCGGATCAGCGACAGCGGCACCATCACGCCGTCATGCGCCTTCGCCTGCAGGTCACTCACCGTGTAGGCGGCGGGGTTGAAATCGCCCTCGGCCTCGATCTTCAGGTCGGTGAAGCGGCCGGACTTGGGATCGTAGCTGTATTCCTGCGGCGGCAGCACCCAGCTCGAGAAGTTGATGGCGATGCCCGCCTGGCGCGGATCCGTGAAGGCCTCGGTGACGTGGCCTCTGGCCGGCAAGGCCACGGTCTCGATGCGCGTGGTGCCCGTCGGAATGCGCAGGAGCTCGGAATAGGCGCCCCGGCGCGCCAGCACGTAGAGTGCATCGGCGGCGGCATGGACACCCTCGATCACGCGATCGCGCGCCGCCGGCACCAGCACCTTGGCGGCGGACAGCGGCTCGCCCGCCTTCAGCACCAGGACCTTGAAGGTCGGTGCGTCCTTGTGGGAGAGCAGGAATATCTCGTCGCCGCGCATGTCGGCGCCCGTGACGCCGTCCTGACGGTCGATGAGCAGCTTCCACGGCGCCTCGGCCGTGGACGCTGTCGCCGCGGGCGCCGTCCACACCTTCCATTCGTTCTGCACGCCGTTGAGCGACAGCAGCGCCGCCAGCGGCGCGCCGGGCGTGATGGCGATGGCGGGATTCTCGTCGGGCAGGAAGCTGGTGCCCTTGCCGATGCCGTT
Source organism: Alphaproteobacteria bacterium (assembly GCA_028871345.1). Lineage (GTDB taxonomy): Bacteria > Pseudomonadota > Alphaproteobacteria > Micropepsales > Micropepsaceae > Rhizomicrobium. Next base: position 21,039 of record JAGWNK010000048.1, read on the forward strand.
GCCGGCGACGGGAACAGGCGCCGACGTCAGATTCCACGCGTCGGCCGTGGCGTTCTTGTACTTGTCGACGGCGGGTTCGCCGGCCGCCAGCTTCTTGAGCCGTATGAAATAGACCAGCTTGGAATCGCCGCTCCAGGCGGTAGCGCCGAATTCCGCGCGATCGACGGGGCCGGCGATCTGCTTGCCCGAGGCCGCGTCGTAGACCGAGATCGAGGCGGCTTCCGAGCCGCCTTCGGACACGCCCACGGCGACCTTCGAACCGTCGGGAGAGGCGAGGAAATAGTTGATCGCATACGGGTTGCCGCCATGGGCGGCACGGATCGCCGCGATGTCGACGATCTTGCGCGCGCCCTTGGCGTCCTTGACCATCAGGTCGAAGTTGTCGGAGCCAGGCGCGCGTTCCTCGTAGAAGGCGCGCCCGCCGAAGGTCGCATAGCCCTGGATGAAGCCAAAGCTGCCCGTGAAGTCCCCGACGCGCTTGAGCAGTGCCGCATGCGGCTTGATCGAGTCCATCACGGCGCGGGTGTAGGCGCCTTCGGCCTTCATCCAGGAGACGGTCTCGGGACCCATGGCTTCCATGTAGCGGTAATTGTCGGTGACCTTCTGGCCCCACAACGTCTCGGTGACGGGCTTCACTGGGGCCGGCGCCGGTCTCGAGGTGGCGGCAGGCAGAGCGAGCGACGCGGTGGCGAGCGCCGCGACCAAAATGGGTGTCGTTCTCATCGGGTCCCCTCACGGATCTTTTCCGGGTCAGAAGCTAACCGTATTGCCGCAGCCGCGCCATAAGCCGCACGCATTTGTGTTACGCTGGCATTTGTCCGATTTATCATCGGCGCGAGCGCGGCCTGTACCATCGGGTCGAGGAACGAAAAGGAAGGGCACAATGGCAGTCTGGGGCAGGTATTCGGCAGCCGCGGCATTCTGCGCCTGGGCGCTGGCGGGCAGCGCCGGCGCGGCCCCGCTGGCGGTCCTCGACCGCAACGGATCCTATGTCTCGGTGGAAGCCTATGGCCCGAACGTCATTCACGTGACCATCGCGTCGGACAAGGCGCTGGCCGAGGCAGCGCCAGGCTACGGCATCCTCGCCGAGCACGCCGACAATGCGGCCTTCCGGCAGACCAACGATGCCGGCGGCGACACCTTCGCTTCGGGCGCAATGCGCCTGCACATCAATTCCGAGCAGACCCACACGCCGAGCGCGATGGAGCTCAATTTCGCGCCGCTGCTGCCGCCCGTCCGCCTGCAGGTCGCCGACGCCGACGGCAAGACCGTCCTGAACATGACCGGCTGGGAAATGGCGCCGCACGAGGTGACGGGAGAAAAGACCTATCAGGTCGGAGTGCGCTTCACGACCACGCCGGACGAGCATTTCTACGGCCTGGGGCAGAACCAGGACGGCATCCTCGACCTCAGGGGCCGCACCATCGACTGCAAGCACTGGTACGACGCGCCGACCGGGGAGACCGTATGCGTGCCGTTCATGATCTCGTCGAAGGGTTACGGGATCGTGTGGGACAACCCCTCGGAGACGGTCGTGTCAGCGGACATCCTGGGTTCCACGCACATCACCTCCAAGGTCGGCGAGCGCGTGTCGTTCTTCGTCATCACCGGTTCGCCCAAGGAGATCTACGCCGGCTACGCGCGGCTGACGGGGCGCACGCCGATTCCGCCGAAAGCCGCCTTCGGGCTGATCCAATCCAAGGCGCGCTACGACAGCCAGGCCGAAGTGCTGCGCGTCGCCGAGACCTACCGGCGGAAGAAGTATCCGCTCGACATCATGGTGGTGGATTGGTTCTACTGGACCAAGATCGGCCAGCTCGACATCGATCCCGCGCAATTCCCCGATCCCGACGGCATGAACCGGCAGCTGCACGACATGGGGATGAAGTCGATCATCTCGGTGTGGCCGCGCTTCGTGAGGGACTCGCGTTACTTCGCCGAGCTGGACGAAAAAGGCTATTTCCTGAAGGACAAGTACGCCAAGACCGTCGACGGCCTGCCGTACCGCTTCGACCGCGTGGGCGCCCTGATCGACTCCACCAATCCCAAGGCACGCCAGTGGTTCTGGGAACACTTGCGCGACAACATCCTGAGCCACGGCTTCGATTATCCGTGGCTGGACGAGACCGAGCCGGACCTGGTGCCCGACGGCTTTTACTACAGCATCGGCACGGGAGACCGGTACCACAACCTCTATCCGCTGGTGCATGTCGAAGGCGTGGCCCAAGGCATGCGCGCCTGGAAGCCTGATGCGCGTGTCTTGATTCTCAGCCGGGCGGCCTATCTCGGCTCACAGCGCACCGGAGCGCTGTTCTGGTCGTCGGACATCACGCCGACCTGGGAGGCGTTGTCGCGCCAGATCCCCACCGGGCTCAACATGACGGCGTCGGGCATCGCCTATTGGGGCAACGACATCGGCGGCTGGCAGGACCTGCCGCAGACGACCAATGCCACCAGACCGCCGCTGCTCGATCCCTCCGGCGCGCGCGACGTGGTGGGACAGAACAACGACTATCCCGAGCTGTTCACGCGCTGGTTCGAATACGGCACGTTCCTGCCGACCCTGCGCATCCACGGCGTACGCAAGCACACCGAGATCTGGGCCTATGGCAAGCCGGCGGAGATGATCCTCGCCAAGTACGACCGGCTGCGCTACCAGCTTATCCCCTACATCTATGCCAGCGCCAAGGCGACCTATGACAGCGGCATGCCGTTCATGCGCGCGCTGTGGATGGATTTCCCCAACGACGCGGCCGTGGCCGATCTCGGCAGCGAGTACATGTTCGGGCCGGCCTTCCTGGTGGCACCCGTGACCGAACAAGGCCAGACGCAAAAGCGCGTCTATCTGCCGAAGGGCGCCGACTGGTTCGATTTCTGGAGCGGAAGAAAGGAGAAGGGCGGACGCTGGATCGTGGCGCCTGCGCCGATCGGGCAGATTCCCGTGTTCGTCAAGGCGGGCTCGATCGTGCCGCTGGGCTCCGACATCCCGTCGACGGCCACCAGGCAGGCCATCGCGCGGATCAACGTCTATCCGGGCCGGAACGCAGAGTTCGCGCTCTACGACGACGACGGCAGCTCATACGACTACGAAAGCGGCAAAGGCACGGTCGTCACCAGGCTTGTGTGGAACAACAAGACGCGCAGGCTGTCCGTCATCGGCGGCGATCCATCCTTCGCCCGGACGGCGCCGAAGCTGGTCAAGGTGGTGGGGCGGTAGGGGCCAGAGCCTGCAGCCGTCGGCCGCCCAATGCGGCGGATATGGAGCCGCGGCGGGCAACATGTCCGGCCGGAAATTTCCGCGGCCGTCCGTCGTCGTCTGTGAAGAACGCGGAACGCGTTGACACGGCGAGATTTTGAGAACGTCGGCGAGTATTCGATTTTGCAGGGAAAGGCGTGTTTGAGAGTTGGAAGCCTGCGATTTCGAGGATGATTTTCCCGATTCCGCCGGGCCTCGATCCG
>JAGWNK010000014.1 GCA_028871345.1 Alphaproteobacteria bacterium
CGGCCAGGCCCTGTTCTTCCACAAGCCGAGACGGGTTGCCGCGTAAACCCTGTCAACAGACGGTCGCTGGCAGATCCGCGCGAGGAGGCATGGAACACCGCAATTATTGACACGTTCGCGATGTGTGCGTCGTGGGATGAACGTCGAGAAACCCAGCTATTTGGAGACACACATGAAGATCGGCGACATCATGACAAGCGGCGTGGAACTCACCAGCCCTAACGCGTCCCTGCAGGAAGCAGCGAAGAAGATGGCCGATCTGGATGTGGGCTCGCTGCCGGTAGGGCAGGACGACCGCCTGGTCGGCATGATCACGGATCGCGACATCGCGGTACGGGCGGTCGCCGCGGGAAAAGACATCAAGAAGTGCAAGGTTCGCGATGTGATGACCGACAAGGTCCTTTACCGTTTCGTGGATGACGACGTGGAGGACCTTGCCGAGGACATGGCAGCGCTGCAGGTTCGCCGCATGCCGATCGTCAACCGGGACAAGAGGTTGGTTGGCATCGTGTCGGTGGGTGATATCGCCGTGCGCTGCGACACGTCTCGCGGCGGCGACACGTTGCGCGCCGTCGCCGCTCACTGAACCGGGCGGGCAGCGGCGTCCGCGCTGTGCCGGTTGAATATTCGTAGTGTGACAGATCACCGGCCGGAGAGTGCAAGTGCGCGGCTTCTGCACCGTCGGCCACGGGTGACCAGCGCGTCGCTCGTGAGACCGCCCGGGACGCACCTGATTTCCGCGGACTCCATCAAAGAGCAAGGATGCCAGGGTATGCGGTGAGCGGTCAAAACAGCTCGGCGCCGGGGCAACAAATCGCAGCGGAAGGATCGCCGATCGCGCGACATGCATGCTTTGTGTCCGCGCGACTGTAGCCACCGTCTTCCATTTCCGGCATTTTCTGCTCATGGAGCGAAGGCGCTTGTCATTGGCCGGTCGGTTTCTGCTCGCCGTGGTGGCGGTAAAGCTGGCGATGCCAGCGTGCCTTGGCGCGGATCCGCAGCCCTACAGCATCAATATCGGCGGCACCGGCGACGGCCAGGTCGACGCCGCGATTCAGGGCACATCGCTGTTGTCCAGCTTACGTACGAGCGTGCCGGCAGCACCGTTCGCACTTGTCGACCGGGCCATGGGCGACATCGGACGTTTCCAGACCGTCTTGGAGGGCTTCGGGTACTACAAGGCGAGCGTTGCCATCACCATCGATGGCCGCGACATCGGCGACAGGAATCTGCCTGCGCTGCTTGAGAAGGTCCCCCAAGGTCAGTCGGTCAAGGTCGATGTGTCCTTCAAGCGGGGGCCCCAATACCACCTGCGCGACATCGCGATTGAAGGAGAGGTCCCGGCCCAAGCGCGCGCCGTCATCGGCATCAAGCCGGGTGACTCGGCCATCGCCGCCAACGTCATCGCGGCCCAGGCGAGCCTGACGACCGCCCTGGAAGAAGAAGGCTACGCGTTCGCCAAGGTTGACACGCCCCAGGTGTTCGCCGACGACGCCCACGACGCGCTTGATGTCACCTTCAAGGTGGAGACGGGCAACAAGGCCAAGATCGGTGCGATCAGCCTTAAGGGCCTGCAGAGGATGAACGAGTCCTTCGTGCGCGATGCGCTGACGGTCCACAGCGGCGATCCATACAAGCCGAGCGCCGTGGAATCCGCGCGGCAGGAACTCATCAAGCTGGGCGTATTCTCGGGTGTTTCGGTGCGCGCGGCCGATCATCCCGACTCCCAGGGAAATGTGCCGCTCACCTTCGACATGCAGGAGCGGCCGCGACACGCGGTAGCCCTCTCGGCCAGCTATTCCACGGACCTGGGTGGGAGCCTGTCCGCAAGTTGGACCGATCGCAATCTGCTGGGAAATGCCGAACAGTTGAGCGTGTCAGCGGCAGGAACGGGTCTTGGCGGCACGGCAACCGCCGGGATCGGCTACACTTTTTTGACTCGGTTCATCAAGCCGGACTTCATGCAGCAGGATCAACAGCTCGAAGCCGATGTCGGCGGCGTGAAACAGAATCTGGACGCATACAGCCAACTGGCGGAGACAATCGGCGCCTCGTTGCGGCGCAAGTTCTCGCCTTTGTGGACCGGGAGCGTGGGGCTGACGGCAACGCACGACCAGATCACGCAGGAGGGCGTCACACGGCTGTATCCGCTGATCTCGGTTCCGATCTCGGCGATCTACGACAGCACGGGCCTGATCGATCCCCTCAGCGACCCTTCGCACGGGTTGCGGGGCTCGGTGACCCTGACGCCCGAAGTCGCGTTTGGAAAATACGGCCAGGTATTTGCCGTACTGCAGGCCGCCGCGTCGACTTACTTCGATTTTTCCACGAAGGGGAGATCCGTATTGGCGTTGCGGGCGCTGGTAGGCAGCATCGTTGGCGGCAACACATTCGATCTTCCTCCCGATCAGCGCTTCTATGCCGGCGGCAGCGGCACGGTCCGCGGCTTTCGCTACCAGTCGATCGGACCGCATTTTGCCGATGGCAAGCCGATAGGAGCCGCCGCGGTCGATGCGGCGTCCGTGGAGTTCCGTCAGCGCATTTTGAGTGATTGGGGCGCGGCGGTCTTCGTCGATGCCGGACAGGCGAGCGCCGGCAACACGCCGTTCTACGGGGCTTTGGAGGTGGGCGCCGGCGTTGGGGTGCGCTATTATACGCCCGTCGGTGCCGTCAGGCTCGACGCTGCAATGCCCCTGACGCATGTACCTCTCAACGATGCGTTCGAGGTCTACATCAGCATAGGTCAGGCCTTCTGATGTGGTATTGGCCCTCTTCGATGGCGGGGCGCATCACTGCAATCGGATTGTCGATCCTGGCAGTGCTGCTCGTCTTCGTCGTCTTCCTGCTGGAGACAACGCCCGGACACGTTGTCATCGGCTCCCTCGTGAAAACCTTCACCGGGGGCGATGTCGTTGTCAGCGGCCTGGACGGCAGCCTTCCGGACCATATTAGGGCCGACAGGCTCGAATTGCGCGACGTTGATGGGGTCTGGCTGCGGGCCGAAGGCATCACGCTCGACTGGCATGCGATCGCCCTGATCAGCAATCACTTCGACGTGCAGTCCGCCCGCATCCATTGGGTCCGGTTTATTCGGCCGCAGATTGTCAAACCGAGCACGCATCCCTCGACCACGACCATCGATGTGGACCATGTGGTGGTCGATCGCATCGGCTTGGACAAGGCCGCCTTCGGGCATGGGGGCCTGCTGACGGCATCGGGTTCGATTCACTACCGTTCGCGCCACGACTTTGCCGTTGACATCGATGCCCATCGCCTCGATGGCGACGGACATTACCGCGCTCATTTCGCGATCCGTCGCGATTTGCTGTCCGGCACCGCGACGATTGCGGAATCGGGCAACGGACTGGTGGGCGGCGTGTTTGGTCTGCCCGACATAGGGCCAGTCAATCTGACGATGGACGCCGTTGAACGGCGGGGCAGCGATTTCGTCGATGTAAGACTGCAGGCGGGTGACATGCGCGGGTCCGGTACGGGCACGGTTGATCTTGCGGGCAAGACGCTGCAGGTGGATTTCACGGCCAACGCTCCCGCGATGCGCCCGCGCGCCGATTTGAGCTGGGCCTCCATGACGGCCGAGGGACACATCCACGGCACCTTCAGGACACCGGAAATCCGCGCCAGCCTCCGCTTCACCGATCTCGCGGCATTCGGCTATGCGATCAGGGACCTGAACGGCCAATTGCAGGGCGACAGAGGAATGGTCAGCCTGAGCGCCGTCGCCGTGGACACCCGCGTTCCCGGATCGAACCCAAACCTGTTTGCCGGGGCGCCCGTCTCGATCTCGGGGCGGGCGAATATCGCGGCGCCTGCGCGTCCCGTGCAGTTTACGGTTGACCATCCGCTCCTGCACCTTATGGCGCAGGGGACGCTCGCCGGAAAACTTGAGGGCAGCGCCAAGCTCTATATCCCGGCGCTCGGTCCCTTCGCAGCCGTGGCGGGCGTCGCGCTCGATGGTCCGGCGAGGTTCGTCCTCAAGGCGAACGTGGCCGACAACGAGACCAGGTTTGATCTGAGCGGGTTGATCGACGCCAGGGGCAACGCCGTAGCGCCAGCCCTGCTCGGAAGAGCCGCGAAGGTCACCGCTTCCGGCTGGACGGGCGCGAACGGCAATATGACCGTGGTTGCGACGCTTGTCGGCAGCGCGGTCCAAGCACGCCTGTCGGGCGGAACGACCAATGGCAATTTCGATTATCACGGCGATGTGGCGCTGAAGGATCTGACGCGGGCCGTCGCATCATTGTCGGGTGCCCTGTCGCTCCATGCGACGTTGTCGGGCAAGTCCGGAAACATGCGCCTGGCCATGTCGGGCTCGGGTGATCTGGGCACCAAAGGCTTCAAACGAGAACGTGTCATGCTGACCGCGGATGCGTCGGGATTGCCCAAGTTGCGCGCCGCCGATGCACGGGTCAACGGCCGCTTCGACGGTTCCCCGATCGTCGTGGCAGCGTCGCTGGCCGGCAACGGGCGAGGAGGCTGGAAGGCCGCGATCCAGCGCGGCGACTGGCGCAGCGCCGGTCTGCGCGCGCAGTTCACGCTGGCCCGGAACGGCGCGGCCGTTGCGGGCTTGGGGACCCTACAGATCGCCAAGCTCGCCGATCTTGCGCCTCTTTTCGGCGTGCCTTTGAGCGGTGCGGCCGAAGCGCGGATCTCTGTTACCCAGTCGGGAACGCGTCCCGTTGCCACCGTTCATGCGAGGGCCACCGGTGTACGCTCGGGCGAGACGGCCCTCAACACACTCACGATCGACGGTACGATCACGGATCCGCTGCGCAAGCCGCTGATCACCGCCACGCTGGTGCTTCCCCAGTTCGCGGCGTCTAGGGCTGCAGGCGGGGCGACCTTGCACCTGTCCGGTTCCATCGACCGGCTTGCCGTTGCGCTCTCTTCCTCCGCGGTGATGTACGGCAACCAGCCCGTATCGATTGACGCCAAGGCTCTGGTCAATGCCGCCAAGTCGCACTTGGTGGTGACAGCATTTCAGGGGGTATGGAAAGGTCAGACTGTCACTCTGGCATCACCTGCGACCTTCGATCTGTCGGACGGCGGGCTCGTCATGCATGCCGACTTCACCGAAGGAAAGGCCGCGCGCGTAACCGTGAACGGCACGATGCCGTTGAAATCGGGACAGCCCTGGAACCTGCATGCGACGGCACATGGCAATGTCGGCCAGCTGACGTCCTCGCTGGCCGCGATCGGACAGAATCTCAACGGAAACCTTGCCGCTGATGTGGCGGTCACCGGAACGCTGGAGAAGCCCTACGCCGTCGGCAAGGCGACGCTGACGGGGGGCGAATATCACGATGCCGCCTACGGCATCAGTTTGCGCAACCTCGATGTGGCCGTCGCCGCGCAGGGTGCAGCGGTCAAACTGACGCACTTCAGCGCCCAGGCGGGGCAGGGCACGATCACCGGCTCGGGGACAGCGGATCTCTCGGCGCCGGGAACGCCGGTTGACATGACGTTCAGCGCGCACAATGCGAAGCCGATGGTCAGCGATCTCGCCACGGCCACGATGGACGCCGACCTGAAGCTCAAGGGCAAGCTCTCGGACCACATGGTGCTGAGCGGAACGCTGAGGGCCATCAACGGGAACATCAACATCCCGCAGTCCTTTCCGCCGACCGTGGCCGTGCTGAATGTTCAGCGATCACGGATCAAGCCGCCGCCGCCCAGCCCGCCGGCGCTGACCATCGGTCTCGATATGACCGTCACATCTCCCGGCCGGATCTTCGTGCGGGGCCGAGGCATTGTCGCGGAATTTTCCGGCGACCTGAAGATCACCGGAACGTCGCAGACACCCGTGGTCCTAGGCGCGCTGACGATGCGGCAGGGCACGCTCAGCCTGGCGGGAGCGACGCTGACCTTCACGTCGGGCACGATCCGCTTCGAAGGAGCCGGCTTGCGCGACCGCCTCGATCCGACGCTCGATCTGAGCGCACAGTCGGTCGCCAACGGCATTACCGCCACTCTGGCTATCACCGGCACGGTCTCGCAACCCAAACTGGGGCTGACGAGCAGCCCTGCACTGCCGCAGGACGAAATCCTGGCACAGCTCTTGTTCCAGCGCAGCGTGAAGCAGCTGTCGCCGCTGGAGCTTGCGCAGATCGGCCAAGCGGTGGCTTCCTTCGGTGGTGTCGGATCCGGATTCGATCCGATCGCCAGCATGCGCCGCAGCCTCGGGCTCGACCGGCTGTCGATCGGCAGCACGCCTGCCGCCACGGGAACCACCGGATCGACTACGGTCGAAGCAGGGAAATATGTCATGCACAACGTTTATGTCGGCGCACGACAGGATCTGTCCGGCGGAACGCATGCCCTGGTGCAGGTGGATATCACGAAGAATCTGAAGGCCCAGGCCTCGGTAACCACGGGAACCAAGGCGACCGCAACCAGCACGCCCTTGCAGGACAATGGTGACAGCTTGGGCGTTACCTATCAGTTCGAGTACTGACGTCGCGGCTTGAGGTATTTCCGGGTTCCCGGTCTTCATGCTATTCGCAACCTTGGTCAATGGTGGATAGAGGCGTGGCCGATAAGCTGTCGGTGTTGTTTGTCTGTTTGGGGAACATTTGCCGCTCGCCGTTGGCCGAGGCGGCATTTAGGGCCGAGTGCACGCGCCTCGGCTTGGACATGGAGGTGGATTCGGCCGGCTTGGGCGACTGGCACGCCGGAAGCCCGCCCGACCCGCGGGCCCAGGCCGTCGCCCGCAAGCACGGCGCGGATATCGGCGGCCACAAGGCCAGGCAAGTGACGAAGCAGGACTTTCGCCGTTTCGATCACATCGTGGCGCTCGACCACCAGAATTATATAGCTCTGGCGCGCATAAAGCCGGCAAGCAGCAGTGCACATCTCAGCCTGTTGCTGGATTATGTCGAGGGACGGGAAGGGCAGGCTGTGGCCGATCCCTATTACGAAGACGCTGGAGCTTTCGAGAAGACCTGGGTGGACGTGGAAGCGGGAGCCAAGGGGCTGATGCGCCGGTTTCTGGACAAGGCATGAGCACGCTCGCGGAAACGGGAGCCAGGCTGCTCGGCGGCACGGTCCGCCGCGCCGAAATGCTCGCCGGCGGCGATCTTTCGCAGCTGGTTCGCCTGGTGCTCACTGATGGCCGCGAAGCCATCGTCAAGAAGGGCGCATCCTCGAGAGCCGAAGCCGCCATGTTGGAGGCGATCGCTGCCGGAGGCGCGCCGGCCCCCAAGGTTCTGGCTGTGGGCGATGATGCGCTCGTGCTGGAGGTCGTGCCGGCCGGAGGCAGCCTGCATGGCGCCTGGCGCAGTCTTGGAACCGCGATCGCGGCTCTCCATACGACCGCCGGCGAACGTTACGGCTGGGCGCAGGATTATGCCTTCGGCCCTGTCGCCATTGAGAATGCTTGGAGCGGTGACTGGACGAGCTTTTGGGCAGAACGACGGTTGCTCGTGAATATTCCTCACGTGCCGGTGGCGCTGGGGAAACGCATCGAAGAGCTGGCCGCCGATATTTCGAACAGGCTGCCGCGCAATCCGAGGCCTTCGCTGCTCCACGGCGATCTTTGGAGCGGCAACGTCCTGGTCGACGACAACCGTGTCAGCGCCTTCATCGATCCGGCCTGCTATTACGGACCGGGCGAGGTTGATCTGGCGATGCTGACGCTGTTCGACCATCCTTCTGCTGCATTCTATTCCGCCTACGGGGAGCTCGAGCCGGGACACGACGAGCGGCTGGTCCTCTACCGGCTATGGCCGGCGCTGGTGCATCTGCGCCTGTTCGGTGGCGGCTATCAGGCGCTCGTGGAACGGCTGCTGACGGCGGCCGGCGTGTAGACGTCATTCCATGAACAGCAATGCGGGGTGCTCCAGCAGCGCCTTGACGCGCTGAATGAACGCTGCGGCGTCCGCACCGTCGACGACGCGGTGGTCGAAGCAGGACGACAGGTTCATCATCTTGCGCACGGTGATCTGCCCGTCGCGCACGACCGGGCGCTCTATGATCGCATTCGGTCCGATGATCGCCACTTCGGGATGGTTGATGATCGGCGTGGTCGCCACGCCGCCCAGCGGCCCGAGGCTGGTGATCGTGATGGTCGACCCCGTCAGGTCTTCCTTGCCGGCCTTCCCGTCGCGCGCCAGTACCGCCAGGCGCGCCACTTCTGCCGCGGCATTCCAGAGGTCGCGCTTCTCGCCGTTGCGGACCACGGGCACAATCAGTCCGGCGTTGGTCTGCGTCGCAATGCCGAAATGGACGGATGCGAAACGCCGGACAACGCCCGCGTCGTCGTCGTAATGCGCGTTGATCTGCGGGAAATCCGGCAGAACCCGCACCAGGGCCCGCATCAGGAACGGCAGCACGGTGAGTTTCGGCTGCTTGGGCTTGCGCGTCGCATTGAGGTGCGTTCGCAGGCTTTCCAACTCGGTCATGTCGACTTCTTCGATATAGGCGAAATGCGGGATGCGCCGTTTGGCTTCCTGCATCTTCTCGGCAATGCGTCGTCTCAAACCGATGATCTTGATCTCGAAGACCTCTTCGCGCGATGACCGCGCGGGCTCCGCCGCCTTGGCCGCCGGCTTGCTGCCGCCCGCTATGTAGTCGTCCACGTCGCCGTGCGTGACTCTGCCGCCTGGCCCCGTTCCTTTCACTTGATTAAGGGGAACGCCGAGTTCCGAGGCGCGCAAGCGGACCGCGGGCGATGCGAGCGCCTTCTTGTCCGTCTGCTCCAGGCGCTCGGCGACCCGCTTCGGCGCCTCCGCGGACTTCATGGGGGCATGCGCACCTTTGCCGTTGGAGGTTTCGCAGCCTTCGAGCTCGAATTCGACCAGAGGCGCGCCGACAGCCGCCATTTCGCCCGGCTGCCCGGTAAGAGACACGACCGTGCCGCTGACCGGTGAGGTCATTTCGACCGTCGCCTTGTCGGTCATGACATCGACAAGCTGCTGATCCTGCTTGACCTTGTCGCCGATCGCGACATGCCAGGCGACGATCTCGGCCTCGGCCGTGCCTTCGCCCACGTCCGGCAATTTGAAGACATAGCGGCCCATTTATTTCTCCATGGCGCGGCGCATGGCCTGCGCCACGCGCTTCGGTCCTGGGAAGTATTCCCATTCGAAGGCATGAGGATAGGGGGTATCCCAACCGGCGATCCGCTGCACGGGCGCCTCGAGATGGTAGAAGCAGTGTTCCTGGACCAGGGCGCAGAGTTCGGCCCCGTAGCCGCTGGTCAGCGTCGCCTCATGCGCCACCACGCAACGTCCCGTCTTCTCTACGGATTTGACGATGGCCTTGATGTCGACGGGCACGAGCGTGCGCAGGTCTATGACGTCCGCATCGACGCCGGCTTCCTCGGCAGCCGCCACGGCCACATGCACCATGGTACCGTAGGTCAGCACCGTGAGGTCCCGACCGGGACGTGCCACCGCGGCTTCGCCGAGCGGCACCGTGTAATAGCCTTCCGGGACGTCGCTCAGAGGATGCTTGGCCCACGGTTGCACAGGCTTCTCATGGTGTCCGTCGAACGGGCCGTTGTAGAGGCGTTTGGGCTCCAGGAAGATCACCGGATCGTCGTCCTCGATGGCGCTCATCAGCAGCCCCTTGGCATCGATGGGGTTCGATGGGATCACCGTCTTGATCCCCGCCACGTGGGTGAACAGCGCTTCCGGGCTCTGACTGTGGGTCTGACCGCCATAAATGCCGCCGCCATAGGGTGTGCGGATCGTCAAGGGCACGTGGAAATCGCCGGCCGAGCGATAGCGGATGCGCGCGGCTTCCGAAACGATCTGGTCGTACGCGGGATAGATGTAGTCGGCAAACTGGATTTCGACGACCGGTCTCAGTCCATAGGCGCCCATGCCGACGGCGATGCCGACGATGCCGGCTTCGCCGATGGGGGAGTCGAAGCAGCGCGTGACGCCGTGCTTTCTCTGCAGGCCGTCAGTCACCCGGAAGACGCCGCCGAAATAACCCACGTCCTCGCCGAAGATGAGGACATTCGGGTCGCGCCCCAGCATGACATCGAGTGCGGAGTTCAACGCCTGGATCATGTTCATCGCGGGCATGTCAGGCTCCCGACTGCTCGCGCTGCTGGCTCAGGTGCCATGGTATGTCCTTGAACACGTCTTCGAACATCGACTGCGTCGGCGCGCGCGATCCGTCGGCCAGCGTGCCGATAGATTCCACCTCGCGCTGGGTTTCTTTCACCAACGTGGTCAATTCCTCCGTCAGCGCTTCGTGCTGTTGCTCGGACCACGCGCCGATGCTGATCAGATGCCGCTTCAGCCGGTCGATGGGGTCGCCGAGCGGCCAGGCCTTCCATTCGTCCGACGGACGGTAGCGGCTGGGATCGTCGCTCGTGGAGTGTCCCTCGGCTCGGTAGGTGTACAGCTCCACCAGCGTGGCTCCGAGGTTCGCCCGGGCGCGTTCCGCCGCCCATTGCGCCACCGCGTAGACGGCCAGGAAATCGTTGCCGTCGACCCGCAGCCCGGGCAAGCCGTAGCCGATGGCCCGCGACGCGAAGGTGGATTCCTCGCCGCCCGCAATGCCCTGGAAACTCGAAATGGCCCACTGGTTGTTGACGACGTTGAGGATCACCGGCGCGCGGTAGACCGTCGCGAAATTGAGAGCATGGTGGAAGTCGCCTTCGGCCGTGGCGCCTTCGCCGATCCAGCTGACCGCGATGCGGTCGTCGCCCTTGTAGGCCGAGGCCATCGCCCAGCCGACCGCCTGGGGGAATTGCGTTCCGAGATTTCCCGAGATCGTGAAGAAGCCGTAGTCGCGGCTGGAATACATGACGGGTAGCTGGCGGCCCTTCATCGGGTCGCGTGCGTTCGAATAGCACTGGCACATCATGTCGATCAGCGGGTAGCCGCGCGCGATCAGGAGCCCCTGCTGGCGGTAAGAGGGAAAGCACATGTCGTCGCGCTCCAGCGCGAGGGCATAGGCGACGCTGGCTGCCTCTTCGCCGGTCGACTTCATGTAGAACGAGATCTTGCCCTGGCGTTGCGTGCGATACATGCGATCGTCATAGGCGCGCGTCAGCATCATGGCGCGCAAGCCCTTGTGCAGGATTTCCGGATCCAGGCGCGGGTTCCACGGCCCTACGGCCTTTGCCTCGTCATCCAGGACGCGGATCATGGAGTAGGCATGCCCGGCGATGTCGCGGGCTTTCACGTCGACGGGAGGCCGCTCGACGGAGCCCGCAGGCGGCACGGCAACGTTGCTGAAGTCGGCCTTGTCGCCCGGACGATGTTTGGGCTGTGGAACTCGAAGGCTCAGTCGGCCCCGATTGCGCACGCTATGCCTCCCATGAGGGGTGATGTTCGTTGTCGGAACCCGAAGGGTACTACACACCTCCGTACGGAAGTCACGTTGTGATGACAAAGCCTTAGGCCCTTGCCCCCGAGCCGGCGTAGACGCAATTAAGTTTTAGAAAAACAACAGTTTTTCTAATGTCATTGACTGAGGCGTCACGGCCTGTGCGCGTCAGCGTGCAGGCTGTGGCGCGTGGTGCGCTTCACGATCGAGGAAAGCAGCGACGAACGGCGACTTCGGTGACTTCCGCACCTCGTCCGCCGTGCCGTACTGCTCGATCCTTCCGGCGCTCATGATTGCCACGAGGTCGGCCATGGCGAAGGCCTCATCCTGGTCGTGGGTGACGAACACGGTGGTGATCCCCATGCGTTCGTGCAGCGCGCGCAGCCAGGCCCGCAACTCCTTGCGCACCTTGGCATCAAGGGCGCCGAACGGTTCGTCCAGCAACAGCATCCGCGGTTCGATGGCCAGCGCCCGGGCCAGCGCCACGCGCTGCCGTTGGCCGCCCGACAGCTGGCTGGGATAGCGCTTGCCGAGGCCTTCGAGCTGCACCAGCGCCAGAAGCTCTTCCACCTTCTGAGCGATTGCGGAGCGCGCGGGGCGAACCGACCGCGGCTTCACGGCCAAGCCGAAGGCGATGTTCTGCGCCACCGTCATATGGCGGAACAAAGCGTAGTTCTGGAACACGAAACCGGCTCGCCGGCTGCGCGCCGGCACATGCAGCCAGTTGAGATCGGCAAAGATCACGGAGCCGTCGTCGGGGAACTCCAGCCCTCCCAGGATGCGCAGCAGGGTCGTTTTGCCCGATCCCGACGGACCCAACAGCGCGACGAAGGCTCCTTGCGGAGCCGTGAAGCTGACTCCCTTGAGCGCCTCGAAGGCGCCGAACGACTTGGTGACGGAGTCGACGACGAGGGACATTGGCGGCTCCTTAGTGCCGGTGAACGGCGGCGATCTCGTCGGCGTAGCGCCATTCGAGAAGGGATTTGACGACGAGGGTGAGGATGGCCAGAAGCGCCAGCAGGGAAGCGACGGCGAACGCGGCGACGTACTGGTAATCGTTGTACAGAACTTCCACATGGAGGGGCAGGGTGTTGGTGAGACCGCGAATATGCCCGCTCACCACCGATACCGCGCCGAACTCGCCCATGGCGCGCGCGTTGCATAGCAAGACGCCGTAGAGCAGGCCCCATTTGATGTTGGGCAAGGTCACGCGCAGGAAGGTCTGCAAACCGGAAGCGCCCAGCGAGGCAGCGGCTTCCTCCTCTTCCCGTCCTTGGTCGGTCATCAGCGGAATCAATTCGCGCGCCACGAAGGGAAATGTCACGAAGATCGTCGCCAGCACGATGCCTGGCAGGGCGAAGATCACCTTGACGTCCCACTCGCGCAGCATTGGGCCGAGCCAGCCCTGAAGGCCGAAGATCAGTACGTAGATCAGCCCCGACACGACCGGCGACACCGAGAAAGGGACGTCGATCAACGTGGTCAACAGTCCCTTGCCGCGGAAATCGAACTTGGCGATGGCCCAGGAGGCCGCGATGCCGAATATGGTGTTGAGCGGCACCGCGATGGCCGCGGTCAGCAGCGTCAATCGGATCGCGGCGCGCGCCTCCGGATCGTCAAACGACCGCATCGCCGCCCCAAAGCCTGCGCTCAGAGCTTGGGAAAATACCGTGGCAAGCGGCAGCACCAGGAACACGCTGATGAAGCCGATCGCGATGGCCGCCAGCGCGAGGCGCGTCAGGGGATGATCCTGGGTCGGGCGCCGAAGGCTCATCATTGGCGCTTGGCGGTCCACGCCTGCAGCAGGTTGAGGGTCAGGATCAGGATGAACGAGGCCGCCAGCATGACGAGCCCGATGGCCGCCGCACCGGCGTAATCGTATTGTTCGAGCTTGATGACGATCAGGAGCGGCGCAATTTCCGATACTGTAGGCAGATTGCCGGCAATGAAGATGACCGAGCCGTATTCGCCCACGCCGCGCGCGAAGGCGAGTGTCGCTCCGGTCACCAGAGCCGGAGACAGTGTGGGCAGGACCACGCGGATCAGGGTCTGCCATCGCGTGGCGCCCAGCGTGGCCGCCGCCTCCTCTTCCTCGTTGCCCAAATCCGCCAGGACAGGCTCGAGGGTCCGCACCACGAACGGCAGGCCGACGAACGTCAGCGCCACCACAACGCCCAGGGGCGTGTAGGCGATCTTCAGTCCCAGATGCATCAGGGGCTCGCCGAGCCAGCCCTGGGGCGCGTAGAGCGCCGACAGCGCAATTCCGGCGACCGCTGTGGGCAGGGCGAACGGCAGGTCCACGAGGGCATCCAGCAGCCGCTTGCCGGGGAAGCGGTAGCGCACCAGAACCCAGGCGACGATCAGGCCGAACAAGGCGTTGATCACCGCGGCGATCGCGGCCGCGCCGAAGGAGAGACGCAGGGCCGCCAGCACGCGATGATCGCCCAGCACCCGCAATAGGCCGTCGAACCCCAGCTCCCACGGCCGCAAGACCAGGGCCGTGATCGGGATCAATACGACCGCGCTGAGGTAGAACAGCGTGAACCCGAACGACAGGCCGAAGCCGGGCAGGGCGCTCGGGTTGCGCCAGCGCGCACGAAGGGAGACCGCCGTAACGCTCATCGGCCGGGCTTGTAGATCTGGTCGAACACGCCGCCGTCGGCGAAATGTGTGCTTTGCGCTTTCTGCCAGCCGCCGAAGATCTCGTCGACCGTATACAGAGGAATGGTCGGGAACTGCCTGGCATGTGCGGCCAGAAGCTCCGGATCGCGCGGGCGGTAGAAGTGCTCGGCCTCGATCTCCTGTCCCTGCTTGCCGTACAGGAACCGAAGATACGCTTCGGCGACCTTGCGGGTCCTGTGGCGGTCGACATTCCTGTCGAGCACGGCCACCGGCGGTTCGGCGAGAATGGAGTCTGACGGATAGACGATCTCGAACTTGTCGCCGCCCTGTTCCTTGAGCGCCAGATAGGCCTCGTTTTCCCAGGTGAGCAGCACGTCGCCGATGCCGCGCTGCGCGAACGTCGTCGTGGAGCCGCGGGCGCCCGTATCGAGCACGGGAACATGCTGGTAGAGGGCGGCGACGAAGGCGCGGGCTTTGTCGACACTTCCCCCGGGCGATCTCTCGGCATGCGCCCAGGCGGCGAGGTAGGTCCAGCGGGCACCGCCCGACGTCTTGGGATTGGGCGTGATCACCTGCACGCCCGGCCTCACGAGATCCGGCCAGTCCTTGATGTGCCAGGGGTTGCCCTTGCGCACCAGGAACACGATCGTGGATGTATAGGGCGATGAATTGTGCGGCAGACGCTTCTGCCAATTGGCGGGCAACAGATCGGCCTTCCGGGAGATCGCGTCGATGTCATAGGCGAGGGCCAGCGTCACGACGTCGGCATCGAGCCCGTCGATGACGGCGCGGGCCTGCGCTCCCGATCCGCCATGTGACGTGTTGATGGTCACCCGGTCACCCGTCTTGGCCTTCCAATCGGCGGCAAAGGCTGCGTTGATGTCTTTGTAGAGTTCGCGCGTCGGGTCGTAGCTGACATTCAACAGCGCGACGTTTGCGGCATGGGCGTCTCCGGCAAACAGGACCGACACCGCCAGGGCGAAAGCGAAGCGTTTCATGGCGTTTCTCCTCGCGATGGTTCAAAGCGCGAATTGTGCGCGGACGGCAAAGGTCTGGAAATCCTGGCCGCCACTGACGACCGGCAGCACCGGCGCAACCGTGGTTGTGACACTCTTGGCTGACTGCAGGCGGCGTTCGTAGACCCGCTGATAGTTGAAGGCGAAGCGCACGGCACTGTTGGCATACCAGTTCAGGCCGAAGGTCGCGATCCGTTGATCGCCTCCGCGCACGGTGTTGTAGAAAGTATAAGTCTTGGTGGTGACGCCGGTCCAGTTTGTCACCACGTTCGAAGCATCATAGGCATGATTGTCCAGATTGAGATCGCTGTAGCGGCCTGCGATTTCCCAGGCGCCACAACCGCCTTCTGCAAGTGAGAATGGATGCGCGGGCTTCGGCGGTGTGAAGGCGCCGGTGGCGGGGTTGTATTCTCTGCTTTCGCCGGTAAGCGCCCAGCTCGCTTGCACGTACCATCCCGAAAAATCATGGTCGGCGGGCTTGACGATCGTGGTGCCGCTGCTGGTGGCGCTCGTGTAGGTCGTATAGGCCGCCGGCGAGCGGTCGACGTGGAAATCATAGTAGCCCCCCTGTACATAGAAGGCCCGCAGATTACCCGCCGCCTCGACACCCCATTGCGTCAGGTGGTCGGCGGGCAGGGCGCCGGTGTTGACGAGCTTGAGGCCATTGGAATCGACGGTGAGCTCCGGCGGATCGGCGAGGGTAATCGTGTTGCGCGCCGGAGCCCCTGGCGTTGTCGCCAAAGTCGCGCCGCCGTTCGGTACCGCATCCGGCAGCCTGAAGATGTGCGTTCCGTTGGCACCGATCAGCAGATGCGCATCGACATCCGAATAGACAAGATAGGCGGCGCGGCCGAGCAAGGCCTGCTGCTCATAGAACGCGGCGCTGTCCTGCACCTTGCCGCCGGTATAGGAAAGGGCGGCGAACAGCTTTTCGCCGGCGTACAGAATCGAAATGGCATCCCGCCCGTCGCCGCCCGCGATGCCGCGCTGCAGGTTCGATGGCGAGTTGCGCTCCAGGAAGATCGTGTCGCTCGACGACGTCGAATCCTCGATGTTGGCAGGCGGCGGATAGGCGCCGATGCGAAAGGCCCATGGCGCCAGGCCGTCGTATTGGAGATAGGCGGATTGGATGCGCCCGCCGGTCTCGGTCCCGCCGCTGCCCCCGAAGTCGACATTGAGATAGTACGACCAGACGCGGAACAGCTTGCCTTGGACGCCGAGATAAACGCGCCGGAAATTCGTGCCGTTGGCGAGATCGGGGCCGTAGGCGGGCGGCAGCAGTCTCGCCGCGGCACTCTGGCTGTAATAGGCCCAGTCGCCTTGCACCAGCGCCCGGATGGAAGCGGAAAAATCCCCGTCAGCCGAGGCGATGGAGGGCCGGCCGTTGGTGATCGAAACCTTCACCGCGGACGACTGCTCGTTGCGGATGTCGGCGTATTGATCGCCGGTCGAGCGCTTGAGGTCCTGGACTTGCGCGGACAAGTCCTGGATCTGCTGTTCCAGCGCCTGGATCTTGCCGGCGCTGTCGGTTGCGCCTGCGGTCGCGGCGCCGACGGCGTAGGCCGTCCCCATCAGGCCGGCAGTCGCGATCCTGACGATTGAATTCATGGTGCTTCCCGTCCCGTGATACCCACAACGACAACAGGAGATCACTATAAACTCTACTGAGTCAATAGAGATTAAAGACAATAACCAGCCGCTTCTTGCAACTGCATCGCCGTATCCTATGCAGTCTAGTTACGGCGCTTCCGCTTCTTGGCGGTCTTTTCGTCCATGATCGCCTGGGCCAGCGTGCGGCTTTCGAGGATCTCCGCAGTGGCATCCCGCACGGCCAGAAGCACCTTGCGGATGGCACAGGTGGTCTCATCCTCGCAGTCGTCGCAGCGCCGGTAGGCCGTGCGGCTGGCGCAGGGACTGAGCGCAAGGGGTCCATCGATGACGCGGATTACCTCGGCGAAATCGATGTCGTCGGGATCGCGGCCGAGGGTATAGCCGCCGAACTTTCCTCTCTGGCTGTGGACGATGCCGCGTCGCTTCATGTCGAGCAGGATCTGTTCGAGGAACTTGCGCGGAACCTTTGCCTGTTCGGCGATGTCGGCGATCATGATGGGTTCGTTGCCTTCATGCTCGCCGAGCACGAACAGCGCTCGCAGGGCGTAGCGGGCCTTCTGGGATAGCATCGGAAGTTCGTCCCTCAATTCTACGGGGATTATCGTGAAATAGTGATTCTTTGCAACTTTTGCTTTGTCGAGGACGCCGCGGCGCGGCTTATGACGCGCTGGGTATGATTGCCGCTTGGCTCTGCAGCTCCAGAACGGTCCGTCGCGCCACGATCGCCGCCACGGCGATGGTGGAGACGAGGCCCATGGGGGCAGGAAACGCCGCAAAGGCAGCGCTGGCGCCCAGTGCAACCGCAATCAGCAGGATCTCGGTTTGGTCGAAGGTGCGCTCGCGGTAGAGGAAGGCGAGCGCGATGACCAGTGCTGGCAGGTCGTAGAGGAACACATAGGGCGTGCAAAGCAGCGCCGCGCAGACAAGGGCCGCCGCCTTGCGCGCCGGGGACGCCGCTCCGCGCCACAGAAAGCCGATGACACCGGCGCAGGAGAGCGTGACGAAGGCCTGACCCGCCATCGCCGCCAGATTGGTAGCGCCGGCCCAGCGGATGGCGCCGTATACGCTCTGCAGTTTGGCCCAGCCGACAGCGCCTTCGTCCAGGAGCGTGTGCGCGGTCATCGGCAGGTTGACCAAAAACGCATCCATCGCATCCGTGCCGAAGGCCAGGACGGACGACAGAAGGACGAGCGCGACCGTTGCGGCCGCGGACCAGAAGGCGCGCCACTCGCCGCCGCAGATGAGCGCCAGGGGCACGACGACGCCGAACTGCGGCTTGTAGGACAGCAGCCCGAGGAGCACGCCGGCCAGAACCGGTCGCCGTTCCAGTAAGACGAGGCCGAAACCGAGCAGGCCCGCCGTGAGCATCCCATTCTGCCCGACCATGACATTGGCGAAGGTCCAGGGCGCCGCCAGTGCCAGCAGCACGGCCAGCCGCTCCCTGCTGATCGTACGCACCGCCGCCGCAAACAGCGTCCCGGTTGCGCCCATGAAGACGAGGAACCCCGGCAGGTAGCCGAGCTTTGCCAGGCCGAGCGCCACGAACAGGTACGAGGGAGGATAAGGCCAGCCCAGGGCCCCGGGGAAGGGATGCCTGATGATCTCGACTTGGGCCGCATGCTGAAGCAGGCCGCTATAGGCCGATGACGCCGCGCCGCGCTCCGCCAGCCAGCCCGCCGACCACACGCCGAGGAAGTCGGTCACCAGCGGATGGCCGCCGCGATCCAGCAGCCAGTGGTTCTGCACGAACAGCCAGACGAGCCACAGAAGGTACGCTGCCGCCACGCCGCTGGCGCAGGCAGCCGCGAGCTTTTCCGCCGAGCTGGAATGGCCTTTCATCGGCCCAGTCTAGGGGGTGCTGCTTGCCGCGCTGTTAACGCTTTGCCTGCTCTTTGAAGGCCTTGCCCGCCCACAGCGCCGCGCCGCCCTTGAGGCCGGCGATGTTCGACACGATCGTCGTGTGAGGCGGCAGCTTGAACTTCAATCTCCTGGCGTTTCCGCCGCCGATGTACAAATGGTCGTAGTGCAGCAGCGTGAAGAGATACGGCAGCATCTTCGCCACGCGCTTGTTCCATTTGGCGTGGCCGATCGACTTGCGCGATGCGTCTCCCAGATAGTCGTCGAACGTCTTGCTGTGATGCGCGGGCATATGCGCGATTTCCATATGCGGCATCAGTTCGCCGTCGCGGAAGAGGGCCGTGCCGAACCCGGTGCCCAGCGTGACAACCAGCTCCAGGCCTCTGCCGCGGATCACGGCCAGGCCTTGCATGTCGGCGTCGTTGACCAGTCGCACGGGCTTGTTGCCGAGGCGCTTGGCCAGCTTCGTCGCCAGGTCGAAGCCCGCATAGATCTTCGTGCCGAAATGCGGCGCCGTCACCACATGCGTACCTTTCACGACGCCGGGAAACCCGATCGAGATGCAGTCGAAGGACTTGAGCGGCGCCACCATCTCGACCAGCGACTTGATCAGCAGCGGCGGCGGGCAGGGGTGCGGGGTCGGGATGCGCAGGTGGTCGCTGAGGAGCTTGCCTTTGGGATCGATGATCGCCGCCTTGAGGCCCGTACCGCCGATATCGATGGCGAGAATCCGCTTGTGGGTCGTCACGCTGCTGCCTCTGTTGATTCTATCACGATAGAGTGGCAGCCGCACGATCCAGGAGCCAGACCAATCCACCGTCCGGCTGCAGCCGCCCTGCCGGCAGCTTGGGGTCATGGGCGCGGGCCCCGCGGACCGCTTCGGCCTTGTCCTGGCCCGTGACGTAGAAGGCGGTCATGCGGCTGGACTGGACGCAGGGATAGGTGAGCGTGATGCGGAATTCCGGTTTGCCCTGGAGAACCTCGGCCGCCCAGCGGGACTTCTCGTCGAGCACGGGCGAGCCGGGAACCAGCGAACAGATGTGGCCGTCGGGGCCGAGGCCGAGAATGGAAAGATCGAAAAAGGGCCGCGCGGGATCGAGCTTTTGTGCCCCGTAGATGCGCTTCAAGATGTCCTCGTAGGCGTGTGCGGCGTCGGCCGGCGACCCCTCGACCGGAATGGCATGGATGTTTTCCGGTGGAACCGGAATGTGCTGAAGAAGCGTCTCCTGCGCCAGCTGGAAATTGCTCGCAGGACTGTCATGAGGCACGAAACGCTCGTCGCTCCAATAGAACTCGACTTCCTTCCAGTCGATAGCGTCGCGATAGCGCGATGCCAACTCGCAATAGAGGGGCCTCGGCGTGGATCCACCCGTCAGCGCCAAGCGGAAGCGGCGGCCTTCGCGGGCCTCGATCAGGTTTGCGATCCATTGCGCCGCATGGACCGCCAGCGACTTGGCATCATCGAGGACGTCGGTGCGGGGATCGCTCACGGCATCTTGCCCGGCTCCGGCGGCCGGCCCTCCACATGCCCGCCGAACTTGCTGCGCATGGCCGACAGCAGGCGGTCGGCGAAGCTGCGCTCCATGCGCGAGTGGAAGCGTTCGTAAAGCGCCGCCGACAGCACGTTGGCGGGCACCGCTTCTTCGATCGCCGCTTCGACGGTCCAGCGGCCTTCGCCGGAGTCCTCGACATAGCCCGTGAAGCTGTCCAGATCGCCGTGTTCGGCCAACGCCATCGCCGTGAGATCGAGCAACCAGGAGCCGATCACGCTGCCGCGCCGCCAGACTTCGGCGACATCGGCGAGATCCAGATCGTAGCGTTCGCCGTCTGGCAGCCCGTCGGCCGCGCGGTGCTTCAGGATGTCGAAGCCCTCGGCATAGGCCTGCATCAGGCCGTACTCGATGCCGTTGTGGACCATCTTGACGAAATGGCCCGCGCCCACGGGCCCGGCATGCATGTAGCCTTTCTCCACGCGCCGATCGCGGCCTTCGCGGTGCGGCGTCTTCGCGATGTCGCCTGCGCCGGGCGCCAGCGTGGCGAAGATCGGGTCGAGCCGCGTTACCACGTCCTGCTCGCCGCCGATCATCATGCAATAGCCGCGCTCCAGTCCCCAGATGCCGCCGGAAGTGCCGACATCGACATAGTGGATGCCTTTGGAGAAGAGCTGAGCGCCGCGCCGCACGTCATCCTTGTAGAACGTGTTGCCGCCGTCGATCAGGGTGTCGCCCCTGGCCAGGAGGGACCCAAGTTCCGCGATCGTGTCCTCGGTGATCCGCCCCGCCGGCAGCATCAGCCAGATCGCCCGCGGCGGCTTGAGAAGCGCCACCAGATCGGCGAGCGACTTGGCCGGTCGTGCGCCTTCCTGCGCCACGGCGGCCGTCGCCTGGGAGTTCTTGTCGAACACGGCAATGCTGTGTCCGCCCCGCATGAGCCGGCGCCCGATGTTGGCGCCCATGCGTCCGAGGCCGACGATCCCGAGTTCCATTGAGGCTCCTCTACGTCAATGCCTTTTCGATCGCGCCGCGCAACGTCCGCAGGCCTTGGTCGACGTCGTCGAAATGAATGCGGATGGCGCGGCGGCCGCGTTCCACCAGCACGCCGAGATCGCCCGCCGCCTGCGCGTCTTCGACCGCGCCGAAGCTGTAGTCTTTGCCCGGGACGGCAATGTCGCGCTGGTGGCCGGCGGTGATCTGCAGGAACACGCCGGTGTCAGGACCGCCCTTGTAGGCTTGCCCGGTGGAGTGCAGGAACCGTGGCCCGAAGCCGAGACAGACGGCCACGTGCTTGCTGTCGCGGATTAAGGCGCGCGCGGCGTCGAGGTCCTCGGCGTGCGCTGCGTTGCGCTCGATGAAGGCGAGGATGGCCACATAGTCGCCGGCCTTGGTCCGGTTGAGGTGCGTCTTCAGGCAGGCTTCCAGCGTGTTCGGCGTTCCCAGGGCCTTGGCGTTCGCCGGATCGGCATAAACCGCCACGCCTTTGCCCGAGAACACGGGCCTGTCGGTCTGCTTGGCGCCGCCCGATTCCATCAAGGCTCGCGCCTTGACCTTGGCGGCCTCGACGTCCGGCTGGTCGAACGGATTGATTCCGATCATGGCGCCGGCCGTAGCCGTCGCGATTTCCCACACATAGAAAAGCCGCGCCAGCTGATAGGGTTCGTCGACCTCGATGCGGATCACCGGATGGCCCAAAGGCGACAGGGCCGAGAGCAGTGTACCGTTCTTTTCCTCGCCCTTCAGGCACAACGACACGAACACGCGATCATTGCCGTAGCTTGCGGCACCGCCGGTCGGTTCGCCGTCGACGGGGATCAGTCCTTTGCCGCGCTTGCCGGTCGACTCCGCGATCAGCTGCTCCAGCCAGGCGCCGAAGCCGGCCAGCGATTGGGAGGCGAAGATCGTGACCTTGTCACGCTTGTGCCTGGTGGCGAGCGCACCCAGCGCCAGGCCGAGTTGCACGCCCGGATTGGCGGAGGGCGGCGAAAGCGCGCCGCAGGCCGCCTCGGCCAGTACGGCTTCTTTGATGAACCGCTTCAGGTCGATGCCCATGGCGGCAGCCGGCACGAGCCCGAACTTCGACAGAACCGAATAGCGTCCGCCGATTGCCGGGTCGCCCTTGAAGACGTGTGCGAAGCCCTCTGCCGTGGCGGACTTCTCCAGCTGCGAACCGGGGTCGGTGACGGCGATGAAATGTGATCCCGCGTCGCGGCCGATGGCGTTCGAGACGCGGTCGAAATAGTAGTCGCGGAAGATGTTGGGTTCGAGCGTCGAGCCTGATTTGGATGCCACGATGAACAGCGTCGTCGCCAGGGCGATTTTTTCGTCCAGCGTGCCGATTTCGTCGGGATCGGTGGAATCCAGGATGTGGAAATGCGCGCCGGCCGGCTTCAGCGTGTCGCGGATCACTTCGGCGCCGAGGCTTGATCCGCCCATGCCGAGCAGCACGATGTCGCTCCAGCGTCCTGCCGAGACCTTTTTTGCCAGGGCGTCGAGCGTCGCCAGGTCCGCATGCTCGCGCGTGGGGATGTCGAGCCAGCCGAGCCACTTGCTTTCGTCGGCACCAGACCACAGAGAGGCATCCTTGGACCACAGGCGCCGGACGTTGCCTTTGGCCGTCCATTCCTTCATGGCGTCACTGACGGTCTGCGCCGCGCTGCCGAGCTGGTAATCGATGCGCAGCTTCTGGCCGGTCAGGACGTCGCATTTGCCCGCGATCGCTCCGTACAGATGGTCCGCCGCATCGGCGAACAGCGCCACGCCTTCTTCGACCAGTTGCGCGGTCACCGCATCGAGCGAGATTCCCGCGGCTTTCAGGTCGGCGAGGTCCTTTTCCGCCTCATCGACGCCCTTCTGCACCGTATTGTCGAGCTTGCCGTGATTGCGGAAGGCCGCAACCGTGGCCGGCGGCATGGTATTGACCGTGTCGGGCCCGATCAGCGTGTCGACATAGAGCGTGTCGGGATAGGCCTTGTTCTTGGTCCCCGTGGAGGCCCACAAGAGCCGCTGAGGACGTGCGCCGCGCTTGGCCAGCGCCTCCCAGCGGGGGCCCGAGAAGATCTTCTCGTAATCGCGGTAGGCGAGCTTGGCGTTGGCGATCGCCACCTTGCCGCGCAGGCTTTCGAGGCGCGCCTTGGCCGCGGGCGCGGCATTCTTGATGAGCTCTTCAAGCTGGGCGTCCACTTTGCTGTCGATGCGGCTGACGAAGAAGCTCGCCACGCTCGCCATGCGGCTCAGGTCGAAATCCTTCGGCAGCGCCTCCAGACCCGAAATGAAGGCCTCGGCCACCTGCCGGTACACGCTCTGGGCGAACAACAGCGTGATGTTGATGTTGATGCCTTCCGAGGTCAGCTTCTGGATGGCCGGAAGACCCGCCTGCGTGGCGGGCACCTTGATCATCAGGTTCTCGCGGCCGATCTCCTTCCACAATTCGCGCGCTTCGGCGATCGTCGCATGCGTGTCGTTGGCGATGTAGGGAGAGACTTCCATGCTGACGAAGCCGTCGGCCCTGGCCTTCCGCTCGTAGACGGGGCGCAGTACGTCGCAGGCGGCGCGGATGTCTTCCACCGCCAGTTTGCGAAAGATCAGGCCCAGATCGGCGCAGCCGCTCTCCAGCAGTTTGCCGATTTCCTCGTCGTAGTCCGGCGAATGGCCGATGGCCTTCTCGAAGATCGATGGATTCGAGGTGACCCCCTTGATGCCGTCCTGCTCCACCAGCTTTGCCAGTTCGCCGCCGCGGACCAGTCCGCGGCTCAGATTGTCCAGCCAGGGGGCCTGTCCGAATCGTTCAAGTTCTTTGAGGGGGTTCATGGTCACAATGCAGTCCTGTCGTTATGCGCCAACGGGGAGGAACGACCGCCGGACGGCCGTCGCGGCGCCATTGTAGTCCGCGCGGAACGCTCAACGGAACAAAGAATAACTGCACCCGTTGTCGCCGGTTCCCGCGCATGAGCTGCATGTTATATGGTCCCTTCAAGAACGCGATGAAAGGTTATCCGTCATGAAACTTGCAACTTTTTCCGCCGGGGGTGCGCCCGAAATCGGCGTGGTGGAGGACGACACGATCGCGGCGCTGTCGCGCGCCGCGCCGCGACTGGTGACGGGCATGATCGATCTCATCGCGCGCTGGAGCGTGCTGGAAGCGGAAGTCCGCAGGGCTCTTGTCGCCGCCCCGCGGCTGTCCTTGAAGGACCTGCGCCTTCTGGCGCCTATCCCGCGGCCGGGCAAGATTCTCGCCATCGGCTTGAACTATGCCGATCATATCCGCGAGACGGGCCAGGAAATGCCCGCCAGGCAGGTGTGGTTCTGCAAGCAGCCGACGTCGGCCAACGGCCCCTATGATCCCATCGTCCTGCCCAGGGTGGCGGAACGGGTCGATTACGAGGTCGAAATGGTGGCGGTGATCGGCAAGGGCGGCCGCTACATCGCCAGGGAAGATGCCCCTGCGGCGGTCTTCGGCTTTTGCGTCGGCAACGACGTCAGCGCCCGCGATTGGCAGATGGCAACCTCGCAATGGGTCCTCGGTAAAGGATTTGATACCCATGCCCCGTTTGGTCCCTGGATCACCACGTCGGACGAGGTCGGCGACCCGCACCGCTTCGGCCTGCGCACCTTCGTTAACGGCGAAAAGCGTCAGGACTCGAACACGCGGCATCTCGTCTTCCAGGTCTGGGACCAGGTGGAACACGTCTCCAAAGTCATGACGCTCGAGCCGGGCGATCTCATCTTCACCGGAACCCCGGGGGGGGTGGGTATGGCCATGAAGCCGCCTGTCTTTCTCAAACATGGCGATCGCGTTCGGGTCGAGGTCGAGGAGCTTGGGGCCCTCGAGGCGGTCTGCCAGGCCGAACGTTAATATTGGTCACGAACTGTTGCTGGCGGGCCACTGGGTCCGCGGGCCGGTTCGTTAATATGATCCCCATATGGTGGGATGGCGGCGCGCTGGCGCCGTTGGCGGAGGACCGAGGCGTCATGGTGGCATTTCTGCGTTGGGCCGGCTCGATCGTGGTTGGCACATTGAACGGGCTCGTCAAGTTCGCGCTCGCGATCGTCATTCTGTTGGGGTTGGTGATGATCTGGGGCCTGTCGCAAGGCGATGGCCTGCCGCGCAACATGGTCCTGTCGCTCGATCTGCGGAAGCCGCTGGCCGATTCCGCTCCGGCGAATTTCTCGCTGGGGGCGCCACCCGTCACCGTGATGGACATCGTTCTGGGCCTCGAAGCGGCTGAACGCGACAGTCGGGTCAAGGGCGTGTTCCTGCGCGTCGGCGGGGCCAATCTGCCCGTCGCCCAGGCCGAGGAGATCGGCGCCGCGCTCAAGCGCTTTCGCGCTTCGGGGAAGTTCGTCGTGGCGCACGCCCAGGGTTTCGATGCCGCGGGTCTCGGTGATTATCTGGCGGCAAGCTATGCCGGCGAGATCTGGATGCAGCCGAAGTCGACCTTCGGGGCGGCGGGCGAGGGCGGCGGCGAGATCTTCCTGCGCGGGTTGCTCGACAAGATCCATGCGGAACCGCAGATCGCCAAGCGGTCCGAATACAAGAGTGCGGCTGACATGTTCATGGAGTCGGGCATGACCGGGCCGGACCACGAGCAGCTCACTGCGCTCATGCAGTCCTTCTACGATGCCGCCGTGGCCGATGCCGCCGCGGCGCGCAAGATGGACCCGAAGGTGCTGATTGCGGCGTTCGAGGCGAGCCCCCAATTCACGGAAGACGCCAAGAAGCGCGGTCTTATCGACCGCATCGGCTACGACGACGACGCCCTGGGCGAAGCCATCACCGACGCCGGCTCGGGCGCGCAGAGCGTTCCCCTCGCCCAGTTCGTCAAGGCCAAGGACGCGGCCGCGCCCTACGGCCATGGCCCGCACGTGGCGTTGGTCGAGGCGGCCGGCGACATCGTCGAAGGTTCGGCCGGCAGCGGCCTGTTCGGCGGCGATTCCGTCATCGCTGGCGACGACATGGCCAAAGCAATCCGTCAGGCCACGGCCGACAAGGACATCAAAGCCATCATTTTGCGCGTCGATTCGCCCGGAGGATCCGTCACCGCCTCCGACCAGATACTCGACGCCGTGAAGAAGGCCCAGGCCGCCGGCAAGCCCGTGGTCGTCAGCATGGGCCATGTGGCGGCCTCGGGCGGCTATTACATCTCGACCTCCGCCAACAAGATCGTCGCCGAGCCCGGCACGATCACGGGTTCGATCGGCGTGCTCACCGGCAAGGTGGCGCTGGGCAAATCCCTGGCCGCCATCGGCGTGAACACGGGCGAGGTGTCCGTGGGCAAGAACGCGCTGATGGACTCCGGCGTCACGCCATACTCGCCTGAACAATGGGCGGCGGTGAACGCCGAAGCCGACACGATCTATGCCGACTTCACCAAGAAGGTGGCCGACGGCCGCAAATTGCCGCTGGACAAGGTGCAGCAGGTCGCGCGCGGGCGGGTCTGGTCCGGTGCCGACGCCAAGACCGAAGGCCTGGTGGACAAGCTGGGAGGCTTCTGGGATGCGGCCGAGCTGGCCAAACGGCTGGCGGGCATCGCTTCCACCGAACGGGTCGTGTTCGAGCGCTATCCCCGGCACAAGAGCTTCTTCGAAGCCCTGGACGATTTCTTCAACGGGGACTCGGATGCCCAGACCGCCATCGCCAACTTCACCACGTTGATGAATGCGCCGATGGTCCGTCAGGCGGTTACCGTCGCGAAGTCGACGCCGCGGGCCGATGTCGAGATGAAGGCGGTGAACTTGCCGCAATAGGCGCGATGTTCGCCTCGGGGCGGCCGCTGCGTCTTGTTTTCCTCCATTAGGCGGCCGTCCGCTTCGCGAGGCGGACCGGATGGCCGTCGCCATCGCTGGCCTGATCCCATCCCGGGCGGCCTTGAGCCTTCTTCGTGAAGGCCGATAATGTCGTCTGCGAAGGTGATGTCCCTTGTCTGCGACGGCCGTGTCCCTTGAGGGATACCGGGTCGAAGCGCGCGGGCCTGGTCTACGCCCCCAATATTTTTCCGGTGAGAACGCATATGCGAGTGAAGAGAAATGCGTCCAGCCGCCGAGGCCCGCACACATTCCGTTGAAATCACACGACGATTTCGGCCTCGCGCGGCTTCGAAGGTACTTTTTGTCGCACCCCTTGACGATGCGGGCTGCGCCACCCATTTCCCTTATGTCCCCACAAAAGCATTCCTGCCGCCGCCGGTTTGTGGCGCGTCGCCGCGCGGGACGGCGCGCAAAAAAAAAGCGGCGGGCCGAAGCCCGCCGCCGAAGATTGCATGTCCGTAGGACTTACATGTTGATGGTGAGTGCCGCAAACAGGTAGCGGCCCATCGCATCGTAGACCTGCGGATAGGTGTTGCCGTTGCCGGCGGTGCCGACGGTCCAGGACAGCGGCGGGTCGGAATCGAACACGTTGTTGATGCCGACGCGCAGCGTCGTGCCCGTGTACACCGGCATGGCCGCTGACAGATCGAAGTAGCTCATCGACGGGAATTGGTAGTCGATATCGGTCGAGGTGCCCTGGTACTGGTGGACCGCCCCGTAGAACCGCCACGCGGCGGAAACCACGAGATCGTTCCATGGCGTTTCCCAGTTCACGCGCAACACATGGCGCCACGCCGGATTGGGCGTGCCGCAGGCGAACGAGTAGCTGTTGACGCAGGCATTGACGACGCCCACGCCGCTGTCGGTGACCAACTTGTTCAGCCACGTGCCGTTCAAGCTGGCCGAGATCGTGCCCGCATCCTCGATACCGATGTCGGCGAGGTCGAACATGTAGTTGGCACTGAAGTCCACACCAGACGTCCTGTTGCCGCCGATGTTGGTATTGCGGCTGTCGATGTAACCGCCGCCCAGCCACAGCAAGCCGGCAGAGGTGCGGTGGATGTTGGCGCACTGGGTGGCATTGCCAAGCGCGTAGCAGGCGTAAAGGACATCCGCCGGGTCGATCGCCCCGATGGTGTTGCTCATCTGGATGTCCCAGTAGTCAGCCGAGAAGCTCAGGCCCGGGATCGCCGTCGGTGTGGCGACGAAGCCGAACGTGAACGTGTTGGCCTTCTCGGCCTGCAGGTTCGGATTGCCGCCCTGCAGGAAGTTGTACTGGCTCGCCGGGCTGTTGAGCGAGGCGTTGCCGTACCACGGGGCCGCGCCTGCGCCCGGTGTGCTCTGGCACGCGGCCAGCGTGGCATACCCGCCCGCTCCGCAAGGATCGGTGGTGATGGAGCTGGTCAGGTTGAAGCCCTGCGGCAGGTATTCGTCGACCACGTTCGGGGCGCGGACGGCGCGTTCATAGCTGCCGCGCAACCTCAGGTCGTCGACGATCTGCCAGTCTGCACTGATACCGTAGGTGTTGGTGGTGATCTTGTCGTATGCCGAATAGCGATACGTCAGGTCGAGGCTGGCTTCCTTGGCAAGAGGCATATCCTCGAAGACCGGGACTCTGGCTTCGAAATAGCCTTCGGCCACGTGCGTTGCACCGCGGAGACCGATCACCGGTCCACCCTGGCCGGCGCCGTCGCCGGTCGAGTACTCGACGTCCGATGTCGATTCCAGGGCGTCCTGGCGATATTCGGCACCGAACGCGATATTCACGCCGGTGTGGGCCCACGGGCTCACGAAGCCGTACTTGGTCAGGTCGCCGGTCATGCCGAACGACAACGACAGCTGTGTGGTGGAGCCGACTTGGATCAGCGGCACCTGAAGGTAGTTCAACGCTGCCTGCGTCACGCCGCCGATCTTGAAGATATTCCACGGCACGCAGTTCGTGTCGGTTCCGTTCAGTACCGACTGACAGACCGGATCGCCGGTCGAAGGATCGGTGACGACATAAAGCGAATTGATCAGGCGCCTGACCGAGAAGTCATGCAGGTACATGTTCAGGGATTCGACGCGCGCATAGGCTCCGCTGATGTCGTAGGTCCAACTGTCGCCGATATCGCCCTTGACGCCGAGGAGCGCCCGGAACGAGGTGTTCCTGAGGACGTTCTGGCGCCCGCCGCCTTCCACGTTGCGGCGCAGGATGTACATCGGGACGGAAACGCCCGTCGCATCCCAAGCTGCGCCGACCTGAGCGGGCGAGCAGCCGATGGCCGCCGATTGCTGGGCGGACAGTTCCGGGTTGTTGCAGTTGATGGTGTTCGTGTTGCCGAAGTCGCCCGACGGCGCGATCTGCGCCACGGTCGAATAATCGGTGTACATGACCTGCGTATAGATGTCGGCCCACGCCGCAGCCTGGTAGTGGCCGAATACGCCTGCCGAATACCGCTCGTCAGGACGCTGGTAGTAGTTCAACGGACCATAGTTGTACTGGTCGGTCGCGCTGTGGAAGTTCCGGAACGTGTCGCCGGTCGTCGAATCGACCGTGTAGTTGTAGGTCGAGAAGTCGGTGAAGCGGCCCGGATACGACGTCGAAGAACCGCCGCAGGTCCAGTTGGTGCCTGCCGGCGCACCCAGCGCGCACGCCGAGTAGTCGCGGTCGCGTTGCAGGATCTTGTCATTCTGCCGGTAGCTGAAATAGGCGGTGATGTTGCCTTTGCCGTTGGCGCTCGAGACGCCCATCATGGCGGATAGCTGCTTGCCGGCGCCGTCCCACACGGAGTCTGGGGGCAGCTTGAACTGCGACGGGTTCGTCAAGGCTCTGGTGGCGATGACATGGCGCAGATTGCCGGGGCCGTCATACGAGTTGTCGTTCTGATAGATGCCGTACTGGATGTTCGCCGAGAAGCCTTCGAAGTCCTTCTTCGTGAGGAAGTTGACGACGCCGGTGATGGCATCCGAACCGTAAACGGCCGAGGCGCCGCCGGTCAGCACTTCGACGCGGTCGATGAGCAGCGTCGGGATCTGGTTCAAGTCGGCGCAGGTATCTTCCATCGAGCCGTAAGGCATGCGCCTGCCGTCGATCAGCACGAGGTTGCGATCGCAGCCCAGGCCGCGGAGATTGACTTCCGACGTGCCCGATGCGCCGTTCGACACGGTCGCATTCTGGCCGGCGAACACCTGCGGCATCTGGTTCAGCAGGTCTTCGACCTTGGTCACGCCCTGGATCTGGATGTCCTGGGCCGTGGCTTCGATGACGGGGCTGATGGATTGCAGGTTCGGCGACGCGATGTGCGTGCCGGTTACGACGACGGTCTCAACTGTTTGTTCGGCAATGGCCGCTGTGGACAGGCTCATCGCCGCGGCCGTCGCTGCTCCGACGAGCAAGACCGACCGTAGGCTGCTTCTTCTATTGGACACGGGAACCCCCTTGGTTCTGTGGTAACGACGTCTCTCTTGCGGACCACGGCAGGCCTCCCGGCAAAACCGCACCCATGCTCGCTTGGCGCATGGGCTTCTAATCCGCACGTGAAGGCAGGCTACCCATCGATGACGCACGCGTCATTAAAAAGCGACAATTGGCCTCTGTTTCTTCATGGTGATGTTGCAATTTCGCTTCGGAACCATCGGTTTCTAAAACGAAAATGCCTCGCATCTTACGCAGGAGTAACGTTCTTGCTTCGCAAGAACCCATCTCGGGATAAAGTTGTCGTATCCGTCATTTTATGAAATATCTATGTATAACAACATGTTACATGAAAATCTGCGGGCTCGTCGCAATAGCATCCAGCAATAATCTTTCGAACGGCGCAAAACCATGAATGCGTGGTGAAAATCTAGGCAATTCCATTGCAGAAACGACTCAATTGATGGCGTACGCGTCAACATGCCGTTCGACTCGGCCGTTGCGTCGGACGGCGTGACAATGCGCCCGCTTGCGCCTAACCGTTTCTCGCAGATTCGGAGCTTGATTGATGTCCGCCAAAAACAAGCCGGATGCGCTGGACGTGAGCACGCTCAGTTTCGAAGCGGCGCTGAAAGAGCTCGAGGGAATTGTCGCGCGTCTCGAGCAGGGTGAAGTCGATCTCGAAGATTCCATCGTGCTCTATGAGCGCGGCCAGGTCCTCAAGGCGCATTGCGAGAAGAAATTGAAGGACGCCGAAAGCCGTCTCGAGAAAATCGTGCAAGGCACGGGTGGCGCGGTGCGCAGCGAACCGGCCGGCATCGGCTGATCGTCGGGAAGAGGCGCAACGGCCCTTTGACGAGCCTGCCGATCCCCGCCGATGTTTGCGCGACTGTACCCGTCGGCGCGTCGTGCTGGCGGCATCGCGAACATCGGCGAGTGCGATCGGATGCGGGATCGTGTTCAGCCAAGCTCGCGGTCCTTCTTCGCGGGCTTTGCATCGAATGCGACTGCCGGTGTCGATTCAGCGGCGGCGGGAAGGTATCGCGAATCACCATCTGTGTTCGGCGTTCAACGCCTTAGCGGGCAGGTGGGCACGACATGAGCAGGCAGTCACAATTCAGGGACGAAATCTCGCCAGGATCGACGAGCCGGAACCTAAGTTCCTGTTTATAAAAGACTTTTTGACAGTCTGACGCGCTGAAATTTTCACGAACAATACCAGCGCTGTCGCGACAATAAATTAGCTAACCTCGGAGCTTGACCAACACATTATGTCCCGGCGGTATCGATCTGACACCCAAATGCAACAAGTTTGTACTGAAACTGAGATGCATATCATTCCCCTTTTGACCTTCGCGATGGCGGCTCCTAGCCTCTCATGAAAGGCGGATGACCCTTAGTCGCGTTCCACGCTCTTGGTCAGCGCCCCGCCAAACCATTGTCGTTACGACAGAAAAGGGGGTTCTAAGTGAATAGATCGAAGAACTGGGGTCTGCGCACCAGCCTGCTCATCGGAGCAGCGACAGCCGCAGCGATGGGCCTGTCCGGTGCGGCCACGGCGCAACAGACTGTTGAGACCGTCGTCGTGACCGGCACGCACATCGCCTCGCCGAATCTGCAATCGATGAGCCCGGTCATCGAGGCCACATCGACGGACATCCAGATCCAGGGCTCGACCAAGGTCGAAGACCTGTTGAATCAGATGCCGCAGGTGTTTGCGGGTCAGAATGCGACCGTTTCGAACGGTGCGACCGGCACATCCGAAGTCGACCTGCGCGGCCTGGGTTGCGATCGCACCCTGGTGCTGATCGACGGTCGCCGCATGCCGTACGGCTCGATGCTCGATACCTGCGCCGACTTGAACCAGATTCCGACCCAGCTCGTCGACCGAGTCGAAGTGCTGACCGGCGGCGCCTCGGCCATCTACGGTTCGGATGCCGTGTCGGGCGTCGTCAACTTCATCATGAAGAAGGACTTCGAGGGCTTCCAGGCCGAAGCCCAGTACGGCATCTATCAGCATGACAACGGCTACGACGGTCCCGGCAATCTGCGCGCCGTGATCGCCGGCCGTGCCACCACCAACCCGTCGCAGTTTCAGCTGCCATCGGATTCCGTTGCGCTCGGCGCCGGCATGCAGTTCTCGGGGATCATGGGCGTGTCGAGTGCCAACGGCAAAGGCAACATCACCGCCTATTTCAGCTATCGCCACAACGACCCGATCCTGGAAAAGAACTACGACTATTCCGAGTGCGCGCTGGGTAACCCGTCTGGCAGCAACTGGACTTGCGGTGGTTCGTCGACGTCTGCCACGGGGCTGTTTAGCGACTTTACGACCTTTGCCTACACGCTCGATACGACAGGGTCGGGAAACACGTTCCGCAATTTCAACGGCGCGACCGACAAGTTCAATTACGCGCCGTACAACTACTTCCAGCGCAATGACGAGCGCTATTCGGCTGGCGTTTTCGGCCACTATCAGGCATCGGCTTGGGCCGACGTCTACACACAGTTGATGTACACCGACTATTCGACGGCGGCGCAGATCGCACCGTCGGGCGACTTCGGCAACACGAACGCGATCAACTGTAACAATCCGGAGCTGTCTACCCAGGAAGCAACGGCCATCGGCTGTACGCCTGCGATGATCGCCGCGCCATGGAATGCACCGCTGAGTGCCGTTACGACCCCCTGCCCCTATCAGGCCGGCACCTGCGACTACATCCTGCGTCGCAACGTGGAAGGGGGCAACCGCGCCAGCAGGCTGCGCAACACCTCGTTCCGGGCGCTGCTCGGCATCAAGGGCAGCCTGAACGACGATTGGAGTTACGATATCAACGGCGCCTATTCGCGCGTCCAGTCGTCCCAGATCTATGTCAACGACTTGTCGGTCAACCGGCTCAAGAACGCACTTTACGTCGTCACCGATCCCAACACGGGCAATCCGGTCTGCCATTCGGTGCTGGATGGAAGCGACCCCAATTGCGTGCCGTGGGATATCTTCAAGGTCGGCGGCGTGACACAGGCCGCGTTGAACTACCTCCGCGTACCGCTGATCGAAATCGGCTCGACCACGCAGCTCTCGTTGGCGTTCAACTTGAGCGGCGACCTGACCAAGTACGGCTTTGTGAGCCCGTGGGCCCACAGTGGCGTGCAGGTCGCCCTCGGCGCCGAATATCGCCAGGACGCCTTGGAATCCACGACCGACACCGAGTTCTCGACCGGCGACGGCGCCGGCCAGGGCGGGCCGACGATCGGGCTTTCGGGCGCCACGCATGTGGCCGAAGGTTATGCCGAAGCGCGGATTCCGGTCTTCGAAGACATGCCCTTCGCGCAAGCGGCCAGTCTCGACATGTCGTATCGCTACTCCGCCTATGACCGCATCTCGACCAATACCTACGGCATCAGTGCGGACTGGCAGGTCATCAACGACTTCCGGCTGCGCGGCAGCTATGAACGCGCCGTCCGCGCCCCGAACGTGGTCGACGAATTCCTGCCGACGGGCTTCAACCTGACCAGCGACATCACCACCGATCCTTGCGGGGCGGGCGGGTATGCGACGCTGGCGGAATGTCAGAGCACGCCTGGCGCGGGCTCAGCACCCTGGTACGGCAGCGCCGGCCTCAACAGCCCGGCGAGCCAGTACAACTTCCTGCAGGGCGGCAATCCGAACCTGAAGGCGGAAAAGGCCAACACGTTCACGGCGGGCTTCGTGTTCACGCCGGAGGCTATTACCGGCCTGAATTTGTCGATCGACTACTGGGACATCCAGATGAGCGACAACATCGGCGCCATCGCTCCGTCGGACGTGCTCTACGCGTGCTATGCGCTGGGTAATGCCGCCCAGTGCGCCAACATCCACCGCACGCCCGGCGGCCTGTTGTGGCTGGGTGGCGGTTACATCGACAGCCGCAACACCAACATCGGCGGCAGCCGTACCAATGGTGTCGACTTCAGCGCGACGTACCAGTTCGATCTCGACGACGTTGGTCTGTCCAATGCCGGCGCGCTCACTGCGAGCTTGAACGGCACGTGGCTGAACATGCTGACGACCAATACCGGCGTCGGCGTCGTCAACGCCTGCGTCAACAGCTACGGGTTCGCCTGCGGCACTCCCAATCCGGCGTGGCGTCACGTGTTCCGCCTGAACTGGGAAACGCCGTGGAACGATCTGGTCGTGACCGGCACGTGGCGGTTCTACGGTGCGGTCCATCAGTATAAGGGCGACACCACCAGGATCGATTATCAGTGGCCATCGAAGAGCTACTTCGATCTGTCGGCCGCCATGCCGGTCTACACGGGCACCACGCTGCGTGTCGGCGTCAACAATCTCTTCGACTCCGATCCGCCGATCTCGAGCGTCGTCGGCACGGCTGGCAACGGCAACACCTATCCGCAGGTCTACGATGCGATGGGCCGTTATCTGTTCGCGGCAATCACGCTCAACATGTAAGACTTACGGGAATGAGTTCTTCGGCGGCGGGCTTCGGCCCGCCGCTTTTTTTTCCGGTACGAGCCGGTTTCTCCGCTGCCGGGGCGCTGGTCGTGCACCCCCCCAGGGACTCTGGGATTCATCACGTTCGGGGATCGTCCTCGCGCCACCGCCCTATAACAAAGCGTAATGGGAACCATGGCACTCGAGGGCATGGCAACGTGGTTGCCGCTACGAACTTCTGGCGTCCCGGCACGTTCCTTGCTCGTGGCACAGGCCTGGAAACCTGACGGATTCATCGCAGGTGGGAGCGTCTCTTGATTTATGACGACAAAAGGCTGACCTTTTGGCGGGGCGGCCGCGAAGAAACAGGGGCACGAGCGCCTCAAGCGCGCAGCGACCGGAGTTTGTTCATGTCGTTACCGAGCAAGGCGTCGCTCCTGGACGGCGTCGCGTCACCCGCCGATTTGCGAGCGTTGCCGCGCACTTGCCTGCGCGACTTT
Source organism: Alphaproteobacteria bacterium (assembly GCA_028871345.1). Lineage (GTDB taxonomy): Bacteria > Pseudomonadota > Alphaproteobacteria > Micropepsales > Micropepsaceae > Rhizomicrobium. Next base: position 35,040 of record JAGWNK010000014.1, read on the forward strand.
GCCGAAGAACTGCGCAAGGAACTCATCGATGTTGTTTCCGTCACGGGAGGCCATCTCGGGTCCAGCCTGGGCGTTGTCGAGCTGACGGTTGCCCTTCACTATGTTTTTGACACGCCCCGCGACCGGCTGATCTGGGATGTGGGCCACCAGGCCTATCCCCACAAGATCCTTACAGGTCGCCGGTCGCGCATGCGTACGCTGCGCCAAGGCGGCGGCTTGTCGGGCTTCACCAAGCGGGCCGAGAGCGAATATGACCCGTTCGGCGCCGCCCATTCGTCGACCTCGATCTCCGCCGGCCTGGGATTTGCCGTGGCGCGCGACCTCAAGGGCGACGCCCACAACGTCATTAGCGTCATCGGCGACGGATCGATGAGCGCCGGCATGGCCTACGAGGCCATGAACAACGCGGGTGCAGCCGACGCGCGTCTGATAGTTATTCTCAACGATAACGACATGTCGATCGCCCCGCCGGTCGGGGCCCTGTCGGCCTATTTGTCGCGTCTGGTGTCGTCGCGGCCGTATCGCGGCTTTCGCCGGTTCGGCAAGCGCGTCGCGCACCATCTGCCCAGGCCGCTCGAAGTGGGCGTGCGCCGGGTCGAGGAATATGCCCGCGGCATGGTCACGGGCGGCACGTTGTTCGAGGAACTCGGCTTCTATTATGTGGGGCCGATTGACGGCCACAATCTCGATCACCTCATCCCGGTGCTCGAGAACGTGCGCGACACGCGCAACGGTCCGATCCTGGTGCACGTGGTCACCAAGAAGGGTAAGGGCTACGCCCCGGCCGAGGCCAGCGCCGACAAGTATCATGGCGTCACCAAGTTCAACGTGCTGACCGGCGAGCAGAAGAAGTCGAACTCCAAGGCGCCGTCCTACACCCAGGTGTTCGCCGATGCCTTGATCGCCGAGGCCAAGGCTGACCGGCGCATCGTGGGTGTCACGGCTGCCATGCCCTCGGGCACGGGGCTCGACCATTTCCAGCGCGAATTCCCGGATCGTTGCTTCGATGTCGGAATCGCCGAGCAGCACGCCGTGACTTTTGCGGCGGGTCTTGCGGCCGAAGGGCTGAAGCCGTTCTGCGCCATCTATTCCACCTTCCTGCAGCGCGCCTACGACCAGGTCGTGCACGACGTCGCCATCCAGGGCCTTCCTGTGCGTTTCGCGATGGATCGCGCCGGGCTGGTTGGCGCCGACGGACCGACACATGCCGGCTCGTTCGATCTCGCCTATCTCTGCACGCTGCCGGGCTTCACCGTCATGGCTGCGGCCGACGAGGTGGAGCTCATGCACATGATTGCCACCATGGCGCGCCATGACGATGGTCCAAGCGCGGTGCGCTATCCGCGCGGCGAAGGCGTCGGCCTCGAACGTCCCTTCGTCGGGACGCCGCTCGAGATCGGCAAGGGCCGCGTCGTGCGCGAAGGTACCTCGATCGCCGTCCTCAGCCTGGGCACGCGGCTGCATCCGGCGCTGCAGGCGGCGGACAAGCTGGCGGCCTACGGGCTGTCGACGACGGTCGCCGATGCGCGTTTCGCCAAGCCGCTCGACCGCGACTTGATCCGCCGGCTGGCGCGCGAGCACGAACTCCTGTTGACGGTGGAAGAGGCGGCCGCGGGCGGTTTCAGCGCCCATGTCCTGCAGTTCCTCGCCTGGGAAGGATTGCTCGACGGCGGTCTCAAGGTCCGGCCGTTGACGCTGCCCGACCGCTTCCAGAACCAGGACTCGCCCGAGAAGATGTATGCGGAGGCCGGGCTCGACGCGAATTCCATCGCTGCCGCGGCGCTGTCGGCGCTCGGTCGCAGCGACGATGCTGCGGCCGTGGGACAGATCGCCTAGGTTTTTGCCGGCACCTTGAGCCAGGGAAATTCGCAGAGCGAATTTTGCGCCGGCGGTGCTATGAAAGCACGATGTCCCTTCGCGCCGACGTCTTTCTGGTCGAACACGGCTATGCGGCAAGTCGCGCCGAAGCCCAGGCCGCTATCCGTGCAGGATGCGTCGCCGCCGACGGCAGGACTGTGCTAAAGCCTTCGCAACCCATTCCGGAGGATGCCGAGATTTCGTACGAACGGGCCCATCCTTATGTCTCACGCGGTGCGCTGAAGCTGATCGCCGCCCTCGACAAGTTCGACCTGTCGCCGGAAGGACTGGTCTGCCTCGATGTGGGCGCCTCGACCGGCGGGTTCACGGAGGTCCTGCTCGAACGCGGCGCCGTCAAGGTCTACGCCATCGATGTCGGCCACGGGCAGATGCATCCCCGTGTGGCGGGCGACCGGCGCGTCCTGCGGCGCGACGGCGTCAACGCCCGCGATCTCGGGCACCAGCACGTGCCGGAGCCCGTCGATGCGATCACGGTGGATGTCAGCTTCATCGGCCTCAAGCTCGTGCTGCCGCCCACCATGAAGCTGGCGCAGCGCGGCGGCTGGATGGTGGCGCTCATCAAGCCTCAGTTCGAGGTCGGCCGCGGCCATGTCGGCAAGGGAGGCATCGTCAAGGACGGCATGGTGCAAAGCGCCGCCGTGCAGGAGATCAGTGCCTGGCTCGGTGGGCAGGGCGGCTGGTCGGTCTTGGGCGCCATGGAAAGCCCGGTGGTCGGCGGCGACGGCAACCGCGAATACCTGCTCGCCGCCCGGAAGAAGTGACACCGCCTTGTCCGGATTTTGCAGGCATTTCGGAGTCTGCGGCGGCTGTTCGCATCAGGATCTGCCGGACGCCGACTATCGTGCCCTGAAACGGCGCATCGTCGCCGATGCCCTCGCACGTCATGGCGTCGACGCCGTCGTGGAGGACGTCGTCGAAGTGCCGCCCGGCACGCGCCGCCGTGCCACGCTCAAGGCGAAGAAGACTGGTCGCGTGATGGTCGGCTTTCACGCCGCCCGTTCGCACGACATCGTGGACGTGGAGGAATGCCCGGTCCTGGTGCCGGCGCTGGAACGGCTGTTGCCGGGTTTGCGTCCGCTGTTCGGCGAGCTGTTGGCCGAAGGCGAGGGCGCCGAGTTCCATGTCACGGACACCGACACGGGCATCGACCTGTCGCTGCGCTGGCGCCGGCCCAACGATCCCGCGACGCTGGCGTCGCTGGCGCGCTGGGCCGTCCGCCTCAGGCTGGCGCGGATCTCGGCACACGGCGACGTCGTCGTCGAATTGGTCAAGCCGTCCGTGCGCTTCGGTAAGGCGACCGTCCTGTTGCCGCCGGAACCTTTTCTCCAGCCGACGCGGGAAGGCGAGGCGGCCCTGCAGGCATTTGTCCTGGAGACGCTCGCCGGCGCCAGGCGTGTCGCCGATTTGTTTGCCGGTTGCGGCACCTTCGCGCTGCCCCTGGCGGCACAGGCCCAGGTGCAGGCGGTGGATCTGGAGGGCGCGATGCTCGAGGCCCTTGCCGCAGCGGGACGTTCCACGCCGGGCCTCAAACCCGTCACTGTGGCACGCCGGAACCTCTTCAAGCGCCCACTGACGGGTCCGGAGCTGGCCCTGGACGGCGTCTGTCTCGATCCGCCGCGGGCCGGAGCCTTGGCGCAGGCTGGGGCGCTGGCGGCCTCCAAGGTGTGTCGCATCGCTTACGTTTCCTGCGATGCCGAGACCTTTGCACGTGACGCACGCGTCATCATCGGCGGGGGTTATCGCCTCGACCGCGTCGTTCCCATAGACCAGTTCCTGTGGTCGTCGCATATTGAAGTCATGGGCGCATTCGAGCGGACCTGATCTTGGCGATGCGTCTTCTCCGGCCACTGCTGATCTTCGCGCTTCTGGCGCTGCCGGCCCGGGCCGATTTCTCGAACTGGGCTGCCGTCGTTGTCGCCGGCGACTGGCATGCCCATTCCGGCGCGCCCAGTAAGGTGTTCGACAATGCGCGGCAGACGATTTCGCAAGAGCTCGTCGGCATCGGCTTCAAGCCGCAGAACGTCGCGCAGTTCTCGGTGCGGCCGGACCGCGATCCGGCCCACGCGGCTCAATCCGCAACGCCCAAGGCCATCGCCGACGGCCTCGATCGCCTTGCAGCGCGAGCGGGGCAGGGCTGTCTCGTCTATTTCACGTCGCACGGCTCGCCCGACGGCATCGTGCTCGGCAACGGCGAGTTGTCGCCGCGCCGCATGGCCCGCATGGTCGACGCCGCCTGCGCCCGGCGGCCCGCCGTGATCGTGGTGGCCGCGTGCTATTCCGGCGTCTTCGTGCCGGCTCTGCGCGGACCGGACCGCATCGTGATCACGGCCGCCGCGGCTGACCGACCATCCTTCGGCTGCGGCGAGGCGGATCAGTACACCTTCTTCGACAACTGCGCGGTGGCTTGGCTACCCAAGGCCGGCGACTTCGAAAGCTTCGCGCGCGACGCCATCGGCTGCGTGCACAAGCGCGAAAAGGCCGAGAAGGTGGATGTCGCCTCACATCCTCAGCTCGCCATCGGCCCGCACGCCGCGAATGCGTTTCCGAAGTGGAGGTAGTCTTCTGCCCCCGACGAAGTGTCAGTTCGGACGGATGTGCGGCTCGAGGACACCGATCACTTCAAGCTGATCCGCGAGTTCTGTGCGGACCCCGCTGGTTTCATCGAGGCGATGACCGAGGAGTAGCGTTAATTCTTCTGCGTCTCCACTGCCTCGTTGCCGGTGACGATCGCCTCGCGCAGTTGGCCGTAGATGTCGGTCATGCCGGCCGGCGCGTGCGGCGTCAGGATCACCTTGGAGCCGGAGGACACGCCGATCTCCTTCAGGGTGTCGAAATACTGCGTCAGCAGCACCAGGTTCAGCACTTCGTGCTCGCTGACGGTGCCGACCGCCTCCTTGAAGGCGGCGATGGATTCGCGCAGGCCATCGACGATGGCGCGGCGCTGCTTGGCGATGCCTTCGCCCTGCAGGCGCTTTGATTCCGCCTCGGCTTCCGCGTTCTTGACGACCAGGATCTTGTTGGCCTCGCCCTTGGCGGCGGCGGCGACCTGCAGGCGTTGCTGGGTCTGGATTTCGTTCATCGCCGCCTTGACGTTGTCGGCGGGGTTCACGTCGGTGACGAGCGCGTTGGGGATCTCGAAGCCGTAGACTTTCATCGAGGCGTCGAGTTCGGTCTTCACTGCGGTGCCGATGTCGTCCTTCTTCTCGAACACCTCGTCGAGGTTCATGCGCGGCACCTTGGCGCGCACGACGTCGAGCACGTACGACTTGATCTGTTCCTGGTGGTCCTGCAGGCCGTAGTAGGAATTGGCCTCGCTGCCCGCCAGCACGCGGTATTGCACCGCGACCAGCACTTTGACGAACACGTTGTCGAGCGTCTTGGTTTCCACCTCGACCAGGAGCTGCTGCACCCGCAGCGGCACCCGCACGGCGATGCTCTCGATGAACGGGATTTTGAAGCGCAACCCGGGCCCGGCGGTGCGCACATAGCGTCCGAAGCGCTCGACGATGGCGGCGCTCTGCTGCTGCACCGTGAAGAAGCTGCCGAAGAAGATCAGAAGACCAAAGAACGCGATCAGGACGATCACGCTCGTCGCCAGGATATCCATAGTGTTCCCCTCGAACCGGTCGCGCGCACAGCAATACGCTGCCGGCGAGGACGGGTGCAACCCCGGCGGGTGCGTGAAAACGCCTATCCAGAGGTTTTTGTCAGGACGGCGATGCGCTATCCGGTTTGCCCGCGGTGCCTCAGCGCGTGATCGGCCAGAACCAGCGCCATCATGGCTTCGCCGATGGGCACCGCGCGGATGCCGACGCAGGGATCGTGGCGGCCCTTGGTGACGATGTCCGTCTCCTTGCCGTCGATGTCGATCGTGCGCCGGGGAGTGAGGATGGAAGAGGTGGGCTTGACCGCGAAACGCGCCACAATGGGCTGGCCGCTCGAGATGCCGCCCAGGATGCCGCCGGCATGGTTGGAGAGGAATTTCGGCTTCTTGCCGCGCCCGGCGCGCATTTCGTCGGCATTGTCTTCGCCCGTCATGGCCGCCGTCGCAAATCCGTCGCCGATCTCGACGCCCTTCACGGCGTTGATGCTCATCATTGCCGCCGCCAGGTCGGCATCGAGCTTGGCGTAGATCGGCGCGCCGAGCCCGGCGGGAATGCCTTCGGCCACGACTTCCACCACGGCCCCGACGGATGAGCCCTTCTTGCGCACGGCTTCGATGTAGTTTGTCCAGGCGGCGACGGCGCCCGCATCCGGACAGAAGAACGGATTGCGCGCCGTCTCATCCCAGTCCCAGCGCTTGCGCTCGATCGACTGCGCACCCATCTGCACCAGGGCTCCGCGCACCCGCACGGCTCCGTACAGCGACGCCAGCACCTTGCGCGCCACCGCGCCCGCCGCCACGCGCGCCGCCGTCTCCCGCGCGCTGGCGCGGCCGGAGCCGCGATAATCGCGCACGCCGTACTTGGCGAGATAGGTGTAATCGGCATGGCCCGGCCGGAACTTGTCGCGGATTTCGGCATAGTCCTTGGACCGCGCATCGACATTCTCGATCACCATGGCGATCGGCGTGCCGGTGGTGACCTGCTGCGCCATGCGGTCGTCCTGGAAGACGCCGGAGAGGATGCGCACGCGGTCCGGCTCTTTGCGCTGCGTGACGTATTTCGATTGCCCCGGCTTGCGGCGGTCGAGATCGGCCTGGACATCGGCTTCGCTCAGCGGGATCCCCGGCGGGCAACCGTCGACCACGCAACCCAGCGCCGGCCCGTGGCTCTCGCCGAACGTCGTCAGCCGGAACAGATGACCGAAAGTGTTGTGAGACATACGTCCCGTCCGTCGATGTCAGTCGCCGTTCTTGGCGATGACGATATCGGGCGCGTCCGGCGCCTTCATACCGATGGCATGATAGCCCGAGTCGACGTGCAGGCATTCGCCGGTGACGGCCGCGCCCAGGTCCGACAACAGGAAGAGGGCGGCGTTGCCGACTTCGCCGATGGTGACCGTCCGGCGCAGCGGCGCGTTGTACTCGTTCCACTTGAGAATATAGCGGAAATCGCCGACGCCGGCCGCCGCCAGCGTCTTGATCGGCCCCGCCGAGATGGCGTTGACGCGGATCGCTTTCTTGCCGAGGTCTTCGGCCAGGTAGCGCACGCTCGCTTCCAGCGCCGCCTTGGCGACGCCCATGACGTTATAGTGCGGCATGACCTTTTCGGCGCCGTAATAGGAGAGCGTCACCATGCTGCCGCCCTTCGTCATCAGCTTCTCGGCGCGCTGTGCCACTGCCGTGAACGAGTAGCAGGAGATGTTCATGGTCATGGCGAAATTTTCGGGCGTGGTATCGACGTAGCGGCCCTTGAGCTGGTCCTTGTCCGAGAACGCAACGGCGTGCACCAGGAAGTCGAGGCCGCCCCAGGCCTTGCCGACGGCCTCGAACGCCGCATCCAGCGAGGCGTGGTTGGTGACGTCGCAGTCAACGATGGCCGCGGGCTTCAGCGGTTCGACGAGCGGGATCACGCGCTTCTTGAAGGCCTCTCCTTGATAGGTGAAGGCCAGCTGTGCTCCCGCCTCATGCAGGCGTTGTGCGATGCCCCAGGCGATGGAGCGGTCGTTGGCGACGCCCATGACGAGCCCGCGCTTGCCCTTCATGAGGCCTTCAAACGCCATTGTCGCACCTCCATCGATCCAGCCGTTCCAAATGCGCGAAAAGACAAACGAAATCAAGGAACCCACTCACAACCACAGATTGAAACCGCGGTAGATGTTTGTTAGACGTTCGTTGGGATCATTGCAGGATGCGAGGCCATCTCCGGGATCATCTCGAGCGGGTCGATCTTCGCGAACTGGGCCTGTCGCTGCTCTTCGCGGCCGTCGTGCTGTTTGTCGCGGCGATGGCGATGCTGGGTCGCAACGTGGCTGCGATGCAGGAGAGTTACGCCTCGGTGCAGCGCTCGAACACCGCGCTGCTCAAGATCGAAGAGATCAACACGCAGGTCATGGGCATCGACATGACCATCCGCGGCTATGCCCTGACCGATGATCCGGTGTTCCTGATGTATTTTTCCGATTCGCGCCGGCGCCTTCACCGCGCCCTCGACGTCCTGGATTCGCTGATCAGGAGCGAGCCCGAGGGCCCGGCCGACATGGCCGATCTGCGCAGGCGCAGTGCGTTGCAGGAACAGGTGTTTGCCGTGCTGGCGCGGCTCGGCCCCGGGCATGCCAGAGAGATCGCGGCCGCGATCACCGACCCCGTGCAGCGGCGCAAGCGATACGAGGTGCAGCGCAAGTTGACGGCGTTGCACGACAAGGAAGAGGCGCTGCTGGTCGAGCGCCAAGCCGCGGCCTTGCATCAGGCGTCGCGCACTTACGCGCTCGTCGCCTCGATCGGCGGCCTCGCCTTTGTCGTCGGAGCCATCGGCTTTGCCCTGACGTTGATGGGACGCCGCCAGGGCGTGCGCCACACGGGATGGGCGTCGGCACCACATTGAAGGCAGGCGAACGGCTCAGCCGAGCTTGGTGCGCGGATCGTAGGCCGCGGGCCATTCTTGCGCGAACTTGCGCAACTCCGCGTCGGGCTGGTCGGGCAGGGTGACGACGACGCGGGCATAGAGATCGCCCGCCGGCTCGCCGGCGTGCGCCGGCATGCCTTTGCCCTTGAGGCGCAGCACGGTTCCGGAATTGGATCCCGGCGGCACGCTGAGCGAAACGGTACCCGACAGCGTCCGCACCGGCACCTTGGCGCCGAGCACCGCTTCCTTGAGCGTCACTGGCAGGTCGACCTTCACGTCGCGTCCGTCGCGCGCGAAATAGGGATGCGGCGCCACCGTGACTTGGATCATCACGTCGCCTGGCGGGCCGCCGGCGCGGCCGGCGCCGCCGCGGCCTTTGAGGCGTATCTGTTGTCCGTCCTTGAGGCCCGGCGGAATCTTCACGTCGATCTGTTCGCCGTTGGGCAGCACCACGCGTCGCGTGCCGCCCGAGGCAGCCTCTTCGAAGCTGACCATGGTCTGGATGACGAAGTCCTGTCCCTGCGCGGGTTGCGCCCGGCCGCGGCCGCGGCCGCCCAAGCCGCCGAGCAGATCGGCAAACAGGTCTTCGGGGCGGAAGCCTTCGGCTTGTGCCGCGTGCGGACCACCCTGGTTGGTCCAGGTGAAATGGAAATCGCCCGGGCCGGACCCACGCTGCCCGAACGGCCCGCCCTCGAATCCGTGGGCGCGCGGATCGAAGCCGCGCGGATTGCCGCCCGCGTCGATCTGGCCGGCGTCGAACTTGGCGCGCTTGTCCTTGTCACCCAGGATGTCGTAGGCCGCGCTGATCTCCTGAAAGCGCTTCTGCGCCGCCTTGTCGCCACCCTTCGTGTCCGGGTGATGCTTCTTGGCGAGCGACCGGAACGCCTTCTTGATCTCTGCCTCGCCGGCGTTCTTGGAGACGCCCAGAACCTCATACGGATCGCGCATTCCTCACTCCTGCCGCCGGATTCGCGGGCGGCGACCAGTATATAGGTATCCGTTGTGTCTGCCGTTAATGCCCCGCAGCGGTTGGCGGGGCCGGCGCGGCGCTCGGTCCCAGCGCGTCCAGCCTGGCTTTCGCCTCGTCCACGCCGCCCGCCGCCGCCGCCTCGTAAAGCTTCCGTGCGGCATTGAGGTCCTGCGGGATCACGGTTCCCTGCTCGTAGAGTTGGCCGAGCTCGAACTGGGCCATGGGGTGTCCCTGCTGGGCTGCCAGGATGAGCCAGGGCAGGGCGGCCTTGGGGTTGGGCGGTCCCGCCTCGCCTTTTATCAGCATGTCGGCCAGATCGGCCTGGGCGGTGAACAACCCGGCCTCCGCGGCGCGTTGCATCATCGCCTGCGCGGCCTTGGGGTCCTTGGCGACGCCCTTGCCCGTGCGCAACATGACCGCCACATTGCGCATCGCACCCAGATCGACGTCGTCGATCGTGACCCAGGTCTTATACGCGGTCGGGTAATCCCCGGCGTCATAGGCCTTGAGGCCGGCGTTGAAGGTCGCCTTCATGTCGGCCGGCGAGGTTTCCGGCCCGCTGGCACAGGCGGCCAAGAGGCTACCGGCAAGGATGGCAAAGGCAGGTCGGCGCGCGCGCATGCGCCGGCAGGCTAGCAGACCACAGCTTCCTTAGGCAAAACGAAGATGTTATGCCCGCCCCATGAGCGACATCGGCGGCCCCATCGACGACGGCGGAATCACGGTAGAAGGCGATCCCATCGATCTTTTTACCGCCTGGATGGCGCAGGCCGAGAAGACCGAGCCTAACGAAGCCAACGCCATGGCGGTCGCCACGGCGGATGCGGCCGGCCGGCCGAATATCCGCATGGTGCTGCTCAAGTCGCACGACCAGCGCGGCTTCGTCTTCTACACCAACACCGAGAGCGCCAAGGGCCGGGAGCTCGCCGCCAACCCGCACGCCGCGCTCAATTTCCACTGGAAGACCGTCCGCAGGCAGGTGCGCGTGCGCGGTCCCGTGGTACCCGTCGGCGAGGCGGAGGCCGACGCCTATTTCGCCTCGCGCGCCAAGGACAGCCAGATCGGCGCCTGGGCCTCGGCGCAGTCCCGCGCCATGGAGGGCCGCTGGGTGTTCGAGAAGGAGATCGCGAAATACGCGGTCAAATACGCGCTCGCCAGGGTGCCGCGGCCTCCGCATTGGTCGGGGTACCGCGTGCAGCCGCTCGAAATCGAGTTTTGGCGCGACCGGCCATTCCGCCTGCACGACCGTCTCGTCTACCGACGCGACAGCCTGGACAAGCCCTGGCGAACGGAGCGCCTCTATCCTTGACACCCACGTCGCAGTTCGACCGGGACGTTGCCGGGCATGGTGTCTTGATGCGGCGGGTCGCGGTCGCCGCGGTGTCGACCGCTGCGGGTCTTGCGCTGCTCAAGGCCATCGCGTTCATCCTTACCAATTCGATGGCGGTCATGGCGTCCCTCGCCGACTCCGGGCTGGACGTCTTCGCATCGTTCATCAACCTCTTGGCGGTCCGCGCGGCGCTGACGCCCGCCGACCATGAACACCGTTTCGGGCACGGCAAGGCCGAGCCGCTCGCGGGCCTGGCGCAAAGCGCCTTCATCGCGGGTTCCGCCACCTTCCTGGTGATCGAGTCCATCGAGCGCATCATAACGCCGCGGCCGGTCGAGCATGGCGCGATCGGGCTTTGGGTGATGGCAATCTCGATCGTGGCGACGATCGTTCTTGTCACCGCCCAGCAGGTCGTGGTGCAGCGCACCGGCTCGATCGCCATCGGCGCCGACCGCATGCACTACGTCAGCGACGTCCTGGTCAATCTGGGCGTCATTTTCGGCATCGTGATGGCGACCGAGTTCGGGATCACGATCGCCGACCCGCTGGTGGGACTGCTCGTCGCGGTCGTCCTGGCGATCGGCGTCGTTCACGTCTTCCGCCAGAGCTACGACCAGTTGATGGACCACGAATTGCCCGATGCGGACCGTGAGCGCATCAAGAACATCATTCTGACCCACGCCGGCGTTTTCGACATGCATGATTTGCGCACGCGCGCCGCGGGCCTGCGTTCGTTCATCCAGTTCCATATCGAGCTTGATCCCGCCCTCAGCCTCTACGCCGCGCACGCCTTGAGCGATGCCGTCGAGGCCGACATCCGCAAGGAGTACCCGTCGGCCGAGATCATCATCCACCAGGATCCGGAAGGCTTCGAGGCCCCGGAAGACCTGGCCAAGTCATGACAAGCCCTGACGATCCGCTCGTGGTGAGCGGAGGTCCTACGCCTTCACCCCCGAAACGCACCGCTCGTCGGGGTAGCCGGGCGGGACCGTGCTCTTCAACCAGCAGTGCGCACCTTTGCCCTGGACGCCGGCCTGCACCATCGTGAAAGCGCGGCATTTGCTGTCGTCGGCGCACGCCTTTTGGCAGACCTCCAAGCCCTCGTTCGCCGCCATCTCGAAATCGCGGTAGTCTGAGGCATGGCGGTTGAAGCCTCTTTCGAGACGGAAGGCGGCGGCTGCCTGCGGCTTCGAAACGCTCGCCTGGTGCGAAATCGAACCGCCAAGGCTGGTACCATCGAACATGGCGGGATTCTGTTTGCGGATGACGACGAATACGCCCGCGCCGATCAGCAGAAGGATCAGGACGATGATGGAAAACTGCTTCATGGTTCTACCCTCAAAGTCTGCGCGAGCATGATCCCCGCGCCGACAGCCCTCAATTCTGAAAAACAGCGCGCCCTTGAGAAGTAGCCGCGGACACGATTAGCTGGTCCCCCCGGCTTGGGAGATGCCCATGAAAATGACATTCCGCTGGTACGGCGACAGCGACCCGGTGCCGCTTGGGTACATCCGCCAGATTCCAGGTCTGTACGGCATCGTCTCGGCGGTCTACGACGTGCCGGTCGGCGAGGTTTGGCCTCCCGCCGCGATCCGCGCCTTGAAGGACAAGATCGAGTCGCAGGGCCTGAAGTTCGAGGTCGTCGAGTCCGTGCCGGTGCACGAGGACATCAAGCTCGGCCGCGCCACGCGCGATGCCCTGGTCGCCAATTTCTGCGAGACCCTCGGCAACCTCGGCGACTGCGGCCTGAAGGTCGTCTGCTACAACTTCATGCCGGTGTTCGACTGGACGCGCACCATCCTGTCGCTGAAGCTCGACGACGGCTCCTCCACGCTCGCCTTCGATGCCGAAGAGGTGTCGAAGATCGATCCGCAACGGGGCATCAACCTGCCGGGCTGGGACGCAAGCTACAAGCCTGAGGAACTGAAGGTGCTCTTGGCCGAGTATCGGGAGATCGGCGAGGCCCAGCTCTGGCAGAATCTGGAATATTTCCTGAGGCGCGTCGTGCCGGCGGCGGAAGAGGCCGGCATCAAGCTCGCCATCCATCCCGACGATCCGCCGCGCCCGATCTTCGGCCTGCCGCGGATCGTCAAGAACGCCGAAGATATCCGCCGCCTGCTCGCGATCGTGGACCGACCCGCCAACGGGCTGACCCTGTGCGCGGGTTCGCTGGGCGCCGACCTGCACAACAACATCGTGGCCATGGTGCGCGAGTTCTCGGGCCGCGGCCGCGTCCACTTCGCCCATATCCGCAACGTGAAGGTCGACGAGAAGGGCAATTTCTTCGAGACGGCGCACAAGTCGGAGTGCGGTTCGCTCGACATCGGCGCCATCGTCAAGGCCTATTACGACACCGATTACGAAGGTTACGTGCGCAGCGATCACGGCCGCATGATCTGGGGCGAGAGCGGCAGGCCCGGCTACGGCCTCTACGACCGGGCGCTGGGTGCCGTGTACATCAACGGGCTGTGGGAAGGCATCTCGAAGGGCGAGGGCCGCTCCACGGGCCTGGCGGCGCGGGCCGCGCACTGACGCCTGTGCTCGCGAACCCTGCCGGCTCAAAGGCAGGCCCGGACATCACGGCCGGCGTCTTGGCCCGAACATGCGCTTCGGCCGCCGGCGCCGCAGCGTGATCCATCCCAGCATGCCCAGCACTCCCGCGAACAGCGCCAGCGTGCCTGGCTCCGGAAGGTCGATGTTCTCGGCCGTTTCGTTGGTGTTGGCGAAGTTGCTCGCCGGCATCCCGCCGCTTGATGAGCCGGACGGCCCGTTCGACGCCACGCGGTGCAGCATGGTCGGTCCGGCGGGATTGGCGGTGTCTTGCGCGCGGATCGAAATTGCCGCCACGGGAAGGGTTGCCGCGTTCGTAGTGCCTACAATTGTCAGGCAGGCCAGGATTGTGCACGCGCCCGTCAGGGCCGCTCGGAAGGCGGTGGTTTGCAGGGGAACCCCTCCGTAGTTTGAGCAATGGCTGTTTCGCCCGAGTCCACGCTCATCGCGAGTGACAAAAGTTGGTCCCCTCGTTCATGTGAGCGCAGCATACAAGGCGCCGGACTTCGTGCCCGTCCCATGCAGGCACAGGGCAAGTGCGCTGAGGCAGCGAGGGAGAATCCGAGGCCTATGACTTCGCCGCGCAATTGGCTGCGATGAAGGCGCCCATCGGCGGCATCGCTTCCGCCGCGCGGCGGATGGCGGAGCGCCGTTCCGCCATGCCGCGCTTCAGCAGTTCGGGATCGATGGCGTCGACCAGCGGGTCGTAACGCCGCGGCATGATCTCCTGGCCGAGCAGGATGGCAAGCCAGGCCACCTCGCCGAATGTCTCGCCGTGGGCGAGCGCCACGCGCCCGGCGTGCTCGAACAGCTCGATCTTGTGCGCCAGGCTGTCGGGAATGCGGATGGCGCTGCAGTGGCGCCAGAACGCCGTGTCGTCGCGGCGCGTGGCGGAGTAGTGCAGGATCAGGAAATCGCGCACCCGCTCGTATTCGGTGGCCGTCAGGGCGTTGTATTCCGCGGCGATCACCGGGTCGAAGCTGGCATCCGGGAAGAAGTCGATGAAGCGGGCGATGCCGGTCTGGATCAGCAGGATGCTGGTGGCTTCCAGCGGTTCCATGAAGCCGGCCGCCAGCCCCAGCGCCAGGCAGTTCTTGGCCCATGTCGCCTTGCGCCGTCCCGTGGTGAAGCGCAGCAGGCGAGGCGAGCCCAAAGGCTTGGCGTCGAGATTGGCGAGCAGGGTTGCCGCCGCTTCCTCGTCGTCGGCGAAGGCGCTGCAATAGACGTAGCCGTTGCCGGTGCGGTGCTGAAGCGGGATGCGCCATTGCCAGCCGGCGTCGCGCGCCAGCGCGCGGGTGCAGGGTTCCAGCGGCTCGACGCGCTCGCAGGCCACTGCCGCGGCGCGGTCGCAGGGCAGCCAGTGCGTCCAGTCCTCGTAGCCGGTCTTCAGCGCCTGTTCGATGAGAAGGCCGCGGAATCCCGAGCAGTCGATGAAGAAGTCGGCGTCAAGCCGCTCGCCGCCTTCCAGCACCACCGCCTCGATGAAGCCGTCTTCGCCGTCGAGCGCCACATCGACGATGCGCCCTTCGCGCCGCTTGACGCCAAGCTTCTCGGCGAAGGTGCGCAGGAAGCGCGCATACAGCGTGGAGTCGAAATGGTAGGCGTAGTCGCAGAACGAGGCCTCCTGCCGCGGCACGGCGGGCGAGAAGCGGGCGAGCCGCGCCGCCGTTGCGGGAAACGACCAGGCGTCGAACGGCGCCGTTTCGCCTAAGCGGCGCAGCTTCAGCCAGTGGTGATGCGACGAGACGCCGTCGATCGGCGGGCCGTAGTCGCCGAAGCCGTTGAAGTGCAAATTGCCGAGGCTGCCCCAGTCGCGGAATTCGATGCCGAGCTTGAAGGTGGCCTGGGTGGCGCGCACGAACTCGCGCTCGTCGAGGCCGAGACGGCCGTTGAAGACGCGGGCGAAGGGCACGGTGCCTTCGCCGACGCCGACCGTGCCGATCTCCTCGGACTCGATCAGGGTGATGGCGGGGCCGCGCGGCCCCAATCGGCGCGCCAGCGCCGCCGCCGCCACCCAGCCCGCGGTGCCGCCGCCGACGATCAGGATCGAGCCGATGCGCCCGGCGCTGTTGCTGTTGGCACCCCTGGCGTTGCTGTTGGCGTGCTCGATTGTCATCACCGCCCCCGGCGCGGCCGCATCTTCGCGAGAGCCTAACCGATTAAATAATCACGTGAAATACTTCTTTCTGATCCTCGGCCGCCCGCCGGCCGCTTCACCTTGAGGAGGCTTTCCCGCTTGGCGAAACCGTCCGCCGGGCTCACCGCACGAAATCTCGTCTGTCCATCTTCACCAGATCTGCGATGCGCGCGATGGTGATGTCGGCCGGCGGATAGGCTGCCAGGATCGCCGGATCGGTTGCGTAATGGCCCTGGCGCGGGAACACGGTGGCGACGCGCGCGCCCCATTGCCGCTTGACCAGGTCGAGCAGTCGCAGCTTGTCGTCGATCAGCACGTAACGGCGCGCCGGGAAGATCTTCTCGACATAGGCGAGCTCCTGCTCCTTGTGGATATAGATCAGCACGCGCTGGTCGAATGCCGCCGACAGGCCCGAGCACGCCACCTTGCGCGGCTGGAACACGGCGTCGCCGTCGGAGAGGATGGCGGTGATGCCCCACGCGGCGACCTTGCGCACCGCGTCCAGCGCTCCGGGGAATAGCCGCTCGGCGAAAGGATAGTCGATCAGCCAGTTGGCCATGCGCAGGATGCGCGGATCGTGCAGGAACTTGATGCGGTAGCGCTCCAGCGCCCCCAGGTAATCGGCGTAGCCGAGTTCGCGGCGAAGGTCCTCGAAGATCGTCCAATAAGCGTCACGCGCCGGCCTGCCGTATTCGCGCTCGAGATGGGCGCTGAGGTCCTCGATGACGCGATCGTTGTCGAGAAGCGTGTTGTCGACGTCGAACAGGAAACAGATTTCTGCAGGCTCATGCATGCGTCGCCTCCGCAGACCGCGATATGATGCACACCCAATGCCGCATTGTCTTCACCTCTGCCCTTCAGGCGGGGCGGATCGCGGGTGGTGCGCGTTCTTCTTTATCTTCGCCCGGAAAGGGGGAGGACGTTCTTCGAGCTTGCGGAGCGAGGAGAACAGGTGGTGGTCATGCCACAAATGATAGTGGCCCGATCCCTCCCCGGGGCCGTCTCGCGGCGGTCCGACCCTCCCTTTTCCAGGGAAGGAAAGCCAATCTCGTTCTGCCCCGTGCAGCGGGGAAGTGCCGACCCCGGCCTTGCGCCAGCCGGGAGCCGAAAGGGGACACCTCAGAGCGGGAAGTCGCCGTTGACGCTAGTGTCCCGATTCCGAAATTCGCCGCATCCTCATATCGGTCTCCAGCGAATTTCGGAATCGAAAGGACACGAGCAACATATCGAATCCCAGTGTCGTTTTGGTTCCAAAGTTCGCCAAGCGGCTGATATCGGTAATGCGACGAACTTTGGAACCACGACACTAGCGCCGCCGGTCTAAGGCATCGGGCATGCCGTGCCTTTCTCGCCCCACAGATTGCCCATGGCATCGCGGATGCCGCGCGCCAGATATGTGTTAGCGAGCACGGTGCCGCCCAGGGTCTCGCTCTGATTCGCCCGCAGCCATTGCAGCACGTCGCGTGCCGCCTGGGCGTGATCGTCGGGTACGCAGAAGCGGATGGTATCCTGCTCGATGCGCGGCGCGATGGCCGACAGGCAGGGCGAGTCGTCGCTTTCGCAGCTCTGCAGGAAGGTGCCCACCGTCGTCGTGAAATAGTATTCGTGATCCTGGGCGACGCTCGCGCCGGCGAACACGGTGGCCGCGGTCAGCGCGGCGGCAAGACTGATGACACGCATGAAGCCCTCGATTTCCGGCCGAGGCCGGATCGCCAACAAAGAGGCATACAGTACTCTTCTTTGATGCCCACGCATACTGCGGCGGATCGCCTGCGGCGCCGGCGCCCTGGCGATGGCGTCTGTCGCAGGATGCGCTGATCGCTGTCTTGGGTTGCGAAGGTTATGACCGCCCTTTTTTACCCCGCCACCCAGTGCGCGAACGCCGCCCACGGTCCCGTCATCCCGATCGCCAGACACAACGGCTGCGCCAGTAGCAGCACTACGCCGGCGCGCAGCGTCGCCGGGTGCAGGCGTCCATTGGTGCGGAAATCGTAGACGGCCATCGCCACCAGGAAGAGATCGGTGAGCGCGAAGAACACCGGCGGGCCGCCGTGCTCGATGAATCCCACGGGCAGGCGGGCCAGCGCTGCCGGCAGGATCGCCGCCGTCGACAGGATCATGAACCGCTTGTGCCAGTCGGAGCGCGCGCGGTTGGCGATGCCCCACACCAGCAGCACGGCGAACACGGTGATCGCCTCCATCGGGATGGCGAAGAAGGCGGTGGGCGAGGGCGCGCCATGCGGCGCGTGACCGCGGCGCAGCGCGTCGATGGCAAGCCAGGTGCCGAGCACCAGCATCGCCGTTGCCAGCGCCGCGCCGAACACTCCTAGCTTCATGTGCAGGTCGCGCCGGTTCGCCGCCACCAAGCCCGTCTGCGTCACCACGAGGGCGATCCAGGTGGTGAAGACCAGGCCGTGCGCGATCATCAGATGCGACAGCACCAGCGGCGGGTGAAAGACGCCGCGCAGGTAGAAGGTGCGCGAGAAGCCTGCGAACACCGTCAGTGCCATGACGATCGCCATGGATGGGAAGAAGACGGAATCGCTGCGCGCAGGCACCGCCCGCTCGGCTGTCGCCATGATGGCCCCCCAACTGTGAATGCGACGCAGAAGCTATCATAAATTGGGTGGAACCAAGCAGGCGTGCGGGCCTCGTTCCTGGCGGGTCGCGAAAGTTCCGCTTGTGAGAACAAAACGGGTACTTTAGAGTTTCTCCTGCCCGTCGACCGGCCGTTGCCGGTTGGTTCGCCGCCGTTCCGGCGGGTTGTTCGGCGCCTCAGCTTGCGCAGGCTTCCCTGCGTCAGGGCGGTGCCGCGTAGAACGAGGAGTAATTGAGCGCATCGTGTTGCGATGCGGGGCGATACAGGCAAGCCCTCACCCCTGAGGAGGCTTCTTTGCTTGCGAAGAAGCCGTCTCGAAGGGCCAGGGCGTCTTGGAGAAGGAAGGTTACATGTCCACCCATGCCGGGTCTTGCTTCTGCGGCGCCGTGCGCTATCGCCTCGAAAGCGATCCCATGTTCGTGCACTGCTGCCATTGCACGGATTGCCAGCACCAGACGGGCTCGGCCTTCGCCATCAACGCCCTGATCGAGGCCGACCGCGTCACGCTTTTGTCGGGCACGCCCAAGCCGGTGACGATGAAGACGGAGTCCGGCCGCCCGCACGACATCTACCGCTGCCCCGACTGCAAGTCGGCGGTGTGGAGCGACTACGGCCGGCGGCGCAACCTGCTGTTCGTGCGCGTGGCCACGCTCGACGATCCCGGCGCTCTGCCGCCCGACGTGCACATCTTCACGCGTTCGAAAATCCCCTGGGTGCGCCTGCCGGAAGGCGCCCGCGCCTTCGAGGTCTATTACGACATGAAGAAGGAATGGCCGCCCGCAAGCCTCGCCCGCCGCGAAGCGCTGCTCGGCAAGGGGAAGTGAAACAGCGGTCTCTTTCCGCCCCGCGAAGCGGGGGACGGACGTGTTCCTTCGCGGGGAATGGGGCTGGTGCGCGCCATCGGGCGCAGCGAAGAAGCCGGGGGGAGGGGGGCCCCCACTAGCGCAGAATCCGGAAATCAATTGTCAAGGGGTGGTATGAGGGCCATGGACACCCACCAGATATGGAACAAGTTCGCGAATGGCTCGCAGTCTGCCGGCAGTCTGTCGTCGATCGGCGTCAGCGTCCGCCCTTGGCTTTCGCCGGTTCCTTCTGGTTCTCGAACACCTCGGCGATGGCGTCCTGGCCTTCGTCGGAGTGCATCCAGCCCTCGGCGGCCTGCATGGTGGGGAACTGGCCGGCGATGCGGTGCGGCTTCACCCGGCCCGGCACGGGCACCAGCACCTCGAAGGTGCCGGCATGGCGGTGGTCCTTGGTGGGGGCGGCATAGGCCTGCGGCTTGGCGTATTTCTTCATGGCTCATGCCCTCGCTGTGTGCGGGGTTCCTACCATTCCCCGGCCGTCGTTCAAGACAAAGATTTTTCAGGTGTCAGGTTCCGTCCGGCTCTTTCGGCCGCTTTTTGCGTCCGATGCCGAGCTGTTCGCGCCACAACCGCGCCGGGATCTCCTCCACGGCGCCGGGGGCGAGCTGGCCCAGGTGGAAGGGGCCGAATTGCACGCGGATCAGGCGCGCCACCTTGAGCCCCAGGCTTTCCATCACCCGTTTCACTTCGCGGTTCTTGCCTTCCTTCAGCGTCACGGTGGCCCAGGAATACACGCCCTTGGCGCGTTCCAGGTCGGCGACGATGGGGCCGTATTTGACGCCCTCGATGGTGCGCCCGTGCGCCAGCTTATCGAGGTCGGCCTGGCTCACTTTGCCGAACAGGCGCACGCGATAGCGCCGCGGCCAGCCGCCCACCGGCAATTCGAGGCGGCGCGCGATCTCGCCGTCGTTGGTGAGCAGCAGCAGGCCTTCCGAGTTGAAGTCGAGCCGCCCGATCGAGACCACGCGCGGCAGATGCTTGGGCAGGTTGGCGAACACCGTCGGGCGGCCTTGCGGGTCCTTGTGGGTTGTCACCAGTCCCGACGGCTTGTGGTAACGCCACAGGCGCGCCGGTTCGGGTTCCGCCAGCGGCTGGCCGTCGACCGACACGACCTGGTTCTCGCCCACCTTGATGGCGGGCGTGGCGACTGTCTTGCCGTCCAGCGCCACGCGCCCCGCGGCGATCATGGCCTCGGCCTCGCGTCGCGAGCAGATGCCCGCCCGCGCGATCACCTTGGCGATGCGCTCGCCGTCCTTGTGCTCCGTGCTATCGTCCGCCAACCGGGAATCCGCCATGACCGATGACGAAGCCATAGCACTGGCCCTCGAGGAAGCCCAAGCGGCCGCCGCCCGCGGCGAGGTGCCGGTGGGGGCCGTGCTGCTCGACGCCTCCGGCGCACTGCTCGCCCGCGACGGCAACCGCATCCTGGAGCGGCGCGATCCCACGGCCCATGCCGAGATGCTGGTGCTGCGCGAGGCTGCCCGCCTGCTGGCCAATGAACGGCTGACCGGCACCACGCTCTACGTCTCCCTGGAGCCTTGCGCCATGTGCGCGGGGGCCGTCGCCCTGGCGCGCGTCGCCCGCGTGGTATTCGCCGCCGAGGATCCCAAGGGGGGAGCCATCCTGCACGGCCCCCGCTTCTTCGAGCAGCCCACCTGCCATCATCGTCCCCGGATCGCCCGGGCCGGTGACCCTGCGGAAGCCGGCCGCATTCTCAGAAGTTTCTTTCAGGCGCGCCGTATCCAGGCTTGAACTGTCACCGGTGCCGCCTACATCCAGACGGTCGTTTCGGATTTGGAGGGAAACCAATGGCATTGATCGTATATGGGGCGACGCTGTCGCCGTTCGTCCGCAAGGTTTGCGTGGCTCTGGAAGAGAAGGGGCTGCCTTACCAGCTCGAAATGGTGAGCCCCCTGAACCCGCCGCCGGAATTTCTGGCGATCAGTCCGCTCAAGAAGATTCCCGCCTTCCGCGACACCGATATCCCCGAACCGAATACGCTCAGCGACTCGTCCGTCATCTGCGATTACATCGAGCATCGCTTCCGGGGCACGCCGCTGTACCCCACCGATCCCTATCTGCGCGCCCGTGCGCTGTGGATCGAGGAGTTCATGGATTCCGCCGTTGCCGCCGGTGTCGGCCGCGGCCTGTTCTTCGAGCGCGTGATTAAGAAGCTGATGAAGCAGCCGACGGATGACGCGCTTTGCCAGGAGACCCTGCACAAGACGCTGCCGCCGCTGTTCGATTATCTCGAGAAGGAACTGGGCGACAAGCCATACTTCGTGGCCGACACCTACACCATCGCCGACATATCGGTGGGATCGATGCTCGCCACCTACCAGCATTGCGACGAGAACCTCGAAAGGTGGCCTCATCTGCAGGCCTACGCCAAGCGAATTCTGGCGCGCCCCTCTTTCAAGAAATTCATCGATCAGGAAACGCCGATCGTGGCCCAGTTGAAGGCAGCGTGACTTTCCGGAAAGGGCAGAAGGATGATCGACCTCTACACCGCCGCCACGCCCAATGGGCACAAGGTGTCGATTGCGCTGGAAGAGCTGGCTCTGCCTTACGAGCTGCATCATCTCGATCTCGGCAAGAAGCAGGAACAGAAACAGGACTGGTTTCTGAAGATAAATCCGAACGGGCGAATCCCCGCCATCGTTGATCGCGATGAGGGCGACTTCGCCGTGTTCGAATCCGGCGCGATCCTGATCTATCTCGCCGAGAAGACGGGCAGGCTGATGCCCTCCGATACCAAGGGCCGCTCGCAAGTCATCCAGTGGCTGATGTTCCAGATGGGCGGCATCGGCCCCATGATGGGGCAGGCGAACGTCTTCTATCGGTACTGGCACGAGAAGTATCAACCCGCCATCAACCGCTACCAGAACGAGTCACGGCGGCTGTTCGAGGTCCTGAACGGCCGGCTCAAGGATCACGAATTCTTGGCAGGAGACTATTCCATCGCCGACATCGCCAACTGGTGCTGGGTGAAGGGATACGATTGGTCAGGCGTGTCGGTGGAAGGGCTCGAACCGTTGCAGCGTTGGATCGGCGCGATCCGGGAACGTCCGGCCGTGCAGCGCGGGTTGCTGCGCCCCGCCTCCAAGCCGAGCGAGACGAAGGAGGATGCCGACAAGCGCGCCGCGGAGATCCGCGACACGATTTTGCAGAGATGATTGCCCTCTCCACCAGTGGGCGAGGGCGGTTCGCCCTGGACTTCGCGCGGCGAAGTCCTTAGGCGAACCGGGTGAGGGGGAGAATTTCTCAAAACCACGCGAGCGCGAGGTGCGGGAAGAAATTTACCAGCACCTCGCGCGCGCTGATCAGCCCCACGCCGGCGCCGACCAACACGTCGCTCAGGAAATGCGCGGTCAACAGCGCCCGCGTCAGCCCCAGCCACAGCGCGACCGCAAACCACAGCAAGGCGCCTTGCGGCCACAGCGCGGTCGCGATCACGGCGACACAGAAGATCGTCAGTGCGTGGCCCGAGGGAAACGAATTCCAGTCCAGGCTGAAGCCGAACGGGATGAATCCGTAGAGGTTCATTTCCAGTTCGTCGCGCGGCCGCCGCCGTCCGAGAACGAGCTTGGTGCCGTGCAGCAGGGCGCTGCCGAGTCCGAGACTGATGATGAACGCCAGCGCGCACTGGAACGCCAGCCGCACAACGCCGGGCGCGCCGCCATGCTGCAGCCACAGCCAGGTGAGCGCGTAGACCGCCAGCGCTGCCGCCAGCCAGTGTGCCGCCTTGGCGAAGTGGGTCGTGGCGCTCAGGAAGGCATGAAAGCGCGATCCGACGTGATCGTAGATGAAATGCACGGCGCGGCGGTCGATGGCCACGCACGCAATGCCGAGGATGATGAGACCGAGGCCCGCCCAAAGCAGCATAGCGACTGCTTGCCGCGGCTCGCCCCCCAAGTCAAATCCGCCGGTCGTCGCGTGGTTCAGGCCGCAACGCGGTGGTTGGCGTTCATCGGGAAGGCGACCGTCACTTCCGTGCCCACGCCTTCCTCGCTGTCGATCTGCAGCCGGCCGCCATGCTTCTCCATCAGGGCGCGGACCAGGGCCAGGCCGAGGCCGGAACCGGACTTCGCCAGCATGGGATCGCCGTTGACCTGCTCGAAGGGATTGCCGAGTCGCGGCAGATCTTCGGCAGGGATGCCGATTCCAGTGTCGCGCACCGTGATGGTCGCGAAACCATCGGCGGTGCGCACACTGACGCCGACGTGACCTCCGGCCGGCGTGAACTTGATCGCATTGGTGAGAAGGTTGAGTAGGACCTGCTTGACCGCCCGCTTGTCGGCGACCGGAAAGAGTTGCTGCTTGGGCGCCGACACCGTCAGTTCGAGCCCGTTGTTCTCGGCCCGGTCGCGCATCATACGGACGCAGTCCTCGACCGTACCGCTGAGGTCGACGTTTTCCAGGTTGAGTTCGAGCTTGCCGGCCTCGATCCTGGCCATGTCGAGCATGTCCGAGATGAGATCCAGCAGCAGCTGGCCGGAATCGTAGATGAGCGTGGCGTATTCCTCGTAGCGCTCGTTGCCGAGAGGGCCGAAGGTGCGCTGGCGCATCAGGTCGGTGAAGCCGATCACGGCATTGAGCGGAGTGCGCAGCTCGTGGCTCATGTTGGCGAGGAACCGGGACTTCGCCTTGTTCGCGGACTCGGCGCGTTCCTGCGCCGCTTTGATCGCCAGTTCGTGCGTCAACCGTTCCGTGACGTCGTGCGACACGCTCAGGACGTTGGTCAGCGCACCGGTCTTGGCGTCATAGACGCCGCGGGTGGTGGTCTCGACCCACACGTAGTGGCCCTCGCCATGGCGGAAGCGGAACGTCGCCGTCAGCGTCTGGCCGGGAAGGGGCACGGCCCGGATGGAATAAGCTGGATCCAGGTCATCCGGATGCACACGCTCGATGAACCGGTCGCCTTCGATGTCCGCGGCTGTCAGCTTGAGGATACGTCCCAGCGAGGCGGAGGTGTAGAAGACGGCGCCGTCAGCTTCCCGCAAAACAAGAATATCGGACGCTTCTTCGGCCATGAGACGATAGGCCAGATAAGCCTTGTCACGGTTTTCGTCGATTGCTACTGGGACGCCTTCTGAAGCCATTTTAGCTACCGCCTGAGGAGCCTTGTTCTTTGTCTTGGCCTCACCCTAGTCGCATCCTGTTAATCAAGGATTTCAAGCTGCTCTCGCATCCGGCAATGTGTTAAGTGGTTGTAAACGATGCCAGCCGTCGTCAACGACTTGTTCAGGACCGCCGCAGAGCGCGGCGCCATCCAAATCCAATAGGGGAAGAGCCATGCGCCTGACGTTTCCCGCGGTTCTGATTGCCGCTTTGATCGTTCCTTGCCTGGCCGCATCCGATCCGCTTGGCGGCAGTGCGAACAGCGCCTATCTCGCGGCCAATGCGAAGAAAGCGGGCGTGGTGTCGATGCCTGGAATCCAATACCAGGTGCTCAAGCACGGCAACGGTCCCCAGCCCTCGCGCAGCGATTGCGTGACCGTCAACTACAAGGGTTCGCTGATCAACGGCAAGGTCTTCGACCAGACGAAACCCGGCCAGTCCGCGACCTTTCGCGCGGGTCTACTGATACCGGGCTGGGTCGAGGCCCTGCAGATGATGCACGTCGGCGACAAGTGGCGCCTCGTGATCCCGGCAGGATTGGCTTATGGCAGGACCGGTGCGGGCGACGGCGTGATCCCGCCCAACCAGACGCTCATCTTCGAATTGGAACTGCTCAAGGCCGAACCGGCCGCGCAGATGGGCTGCGGCTGACGATTCAGCCGCTACGGGCCAGAGCGCGCCAGCCAATGTCGCGCCTGCAGAAACCTTCGGGCCAGTCGATCGCGTCGACCGCCGCGTAGGCGCGCTGCTGCGCCTGCGCGACGTTCTCGCCCGTTCCCGTCACGCTCAGCACACGGCCGCCGTTGGCAACGATCCTGCCGTCTCTGCGTGCGGTTCCGGCGTGGAAGATTTGTACACCATCCAGCCGGGACGCCTCGTCGAGGCCGCGGATCTCGCTGCCGCTGGCGTACATTCCCGGATAGCCCTTGGAAGCCATGACGACAGTGAGCGCCACCTCGTCGGTCCAGCGCAGGTCGACCGCATTCAGCACCTTGTCGCGCGTCGCCGTGAGCACGGTGAGCAAATCCGATTTCAACCGCAGCATCACTACTTGGCATTCGGGATCGCCGAAGCGGCAGTTGTATTCGATGAGCTTCGGCTCCCCGTCTTTGATCATCAGCCCAGCAAAGAGGACTCCCATATAGGGCGTTCCGCGACGGGCCATGGCGGCCACCGTCGGCTTGAGGATGCGCTCGACAACCTTCGCGACCACTGTGTCCGTCAGGACGGGGGCGGGGCTGTAGGCTCCCATGCCGCCGGTGTTCGGACCCTTGTCGAAATCGAAGGCCCGTTTGTGATCCTGGGCGCCCGCGAGCGGCAGGACATGTTCGCCGTCGCTCAGCGCGAAGAAGCTCGCCTCTTCGCCGTCGAGGAATTCCTCGACAACGATCTCCGAGCCGGCCGCGCCGAAGGCACCGCCAAGCATGGAATCGATCGCTCCGTGCGCGTCGGCTCGCGACTCCGCGATGATCACGCCCTTGCCCGCGGCAAGCCCGTCCGCCTTGATCACGACCGGTAGATCCAAGGCGTCTGCAAAGGATTTCGCGGCCCCGGCGTCCCGGAAGCGGGCATAGCGACCCGTCGGAATCCCGTTCTCTGCGCACAGGTCTTTGACGAAGCCTTTCGATCCTTCGAGCCGGGCGCCCTGCGCGCTCGGACCAAGAGCTTTGATGCCCGCCGCTTCCAGGCGGTCGGCGAGACCTGCCACCAGGGGCGCCTCGGGTCCGACCACCACGAAATCGATCTTCTTCGACTTGGCGAAGGCGATCAGCCCATCGCTGTCGGAAGCGGCAATCGGAACGCATTCGGCGACCGCTTCGATGCCCGGATTTCCCGGCGCGCAATACAGCTTGGTCAAGATCGGGCTGGCGGACAGGGACCAAGCCAGCGCGTGTTCGCGGCCGCCGGACCCGACCAGAAGGACGTTCATGGCTTCCTCCGCTGGTACTTCCCACCCTTTAGCCAACGGCGCCGCGAGGGGGAACTGGTTTTACCGTTTTCGTCCTATATCATCTGTGAGTCATGTCCGAAGCCGCCCGCCCGAACCTGCCTGAATTCAGCGTCACGGAGCTCTCCGCGGCGTTGAAGCGCACGGTCGAAGATGCATTCCCGTTCGTGCGGGTCCGCGGCGAGATCAGCGGCCTGAAATTTCATTCTTCCGGGCACGTTTATTTCGATCTCAAGGACGAGAAGTCGGTCCTCAATGCCATTATCTGGAAAGGCACAGTCCGCGGATTGAAGGTGCGCCCGGAATCGGGCCTCGAAGTTGTCTGCACCGGCCGTGTCTCGACCTATGGCGGGTCCTCGCGCTACCAGCTCGTCGTCGAGCAGGTGGAGCTGGCGGGACTGGGCGCCCTCATGGCGATGCTGGAGGAGCGCAAGAGGAAGCTGGCTGCAGAAGGCCTATTCGATACCAACCGCAAGAAAGCCCTACCATTCCTGCCCGAGGTGATCGGCGTCGTGACGTCCCCCACGGGTGCCGTGATCCGGGACATCATGCACCGTCTCGACGACCGCTTCCCGCGGCGTGTTCTGCTTTGGCCGGTGACGGTGCAGGGCGAAAAGGCCGCTGCCGAGATCGTTATCGCCATCCGCGGCTTTGCGGCGTTTCCTGTCGCTGGGTTGCCGCGTCCGGACGTGCTGATCGTGGCACGTGGAGGCGGCTCGCTCGAAGATTTGATGCCCTTCAACGACGAGGCTGTCGTGCGCGCGGTGGCTGCCTGTCCGATCCCCGTGATTTCGGCCGTCGGGCACGAGACCGACACGACGCTAATCGACTTTGCCGCAGATCGCCGGGCCCCCACGCCGACCGCCGCCGCCGAAATGGCAGTGCCGGTCCGCACCGAACTTGTCGCCCAGACGCTCGATTTCGAACGGCGCATGGTGCGCTGCTTCGGCCGGAGTATGGAGGATCGCCACCAATCGCTGCGTCAATTGGCGCGAATTCTGCCGCGCGCCGATCAACTGTTCGCGCAGCCGCGCCAGCGGCTCGATGCGGCGGCCGAACGGCTGGGACACGGTTTACGGCGCAATCTCGAGGCTCATCGTCGTGCCTTCATCGGCATCGCAGCCCAGTTGCGGCCTTCGGGTCTCAAGAACCGGCTTTCGGCCTGCCTTGAGCGGGCGAAGGCCCTGGCGCTGCGCCTGGAACGCTGTTACGGCGCTCGCCTCAACGAGGCGCGCGGCGAGCTGGAAGGCCTGTTGCGCGTATTGGACAGTGTCAGCCACCAGGCCGTTTTGGCCCGCGGCTTTGCCGTGGTCCGCGGCGCAGACGGCAGGCTGCGCCGCAACGCCGCTGCGGTCGTCCACGGTGAAGCGCTGCTGTTGACGTTTACGGATGGTTCAGTTCCCGCCTTGGCGGTCGACGGCAGCCATCCGCCCGCGCCAAAGTCCAGATCATCGGGCAGAAAGACAGGTAACCAGGGTGATTTGTTTTGATGACGCGGCGGGCTGGGTTGTTTAAATAGGAGCCTTCAAGGCGCGCCGGCATGAACAAGATGGAACGCGATCTGAGGCCCGACGGCCTCGCCGAACTGGAGTATCTCGACGGGGAGTACCGCGTCGTGAAATCCGGCTCATACGTCATTTGCTCCGTGAGCGGCGTGCACATTCCGCTGGAGTCGCTCCGCTACTGGAGCGTTGATCTGCAGGAGGCCTATGCCACGCCGGCAGAGGCCCTGCAGCGTTTCAGGGAAACCGGAAAGACGCCCCGATGATGGCGCGGCGTGCGTTGCTGGCCGGGGGTGCGGCAGCGGCCTTGTTGCCCCGCCGGTCGTGGGCCGCGGGTCTCTCCATGTCGCTGGCTGCAGCGGCGGTTCAGGGGACCCTGGTGGTCGGTCGGGCAACGACCGGCGCTTCGGTGACCGTCGATGGCAATCCCGTGCTCGTGTCCCCGAAGGGCTTGTTCGCATTCGGCATTTCCTATGACCGTGACAACCCCGTGCACGTCGAATGGCGCACCTCCGACGGTACCGTGACGTCACGTGATGTCGACGTGATCGCTCGGCAATACGAGACTCAGACCCTCACCGGCCTGCCTCAGCAATTCGTTACGCCCACGCCCGAACAAGTCGAACGTATCAAA
This sequence comes from Alphaproteobacteria bacterium, assembly GCA_028871345.1. Classification (GTDB taxonomy): domain Bacteria; phylum Pseudomonadota; class Alphaproteobacteria; order Micropepsales; family Micropepsaceae; genus Rhizomicrobium. Next base: position 63,078 of record JAGWNK010000014.1, read on the forward strand.
CGCGAGGCGGCGACGATCTACGAAGCGCGCAAGCGCGAGACCGACGGCGTCGGTTTCTCGGAGCCGTTCGATTGGCCGGTTCCCGGCATCATCAGCAGCGTCTATGGCAGCCGGCGCATCTTGAACGGCATTCCGTCGGCGCCGCATCTCGGGATCGACATCGCTGCGGCGGAAGGAACGCCGATCAAGGCACCCGCAGACGGGATCGTGGCGATTTCGGACGATTACTTCCTCGACGGCGGTTTCACGCTGCTTGATCACGGTCACGGCGTGTCGAGCTGCTATCTGCATCAGAGCAAGCGCATGGCCACGGCGGGCGCCAAAGTGTCACGCGGCGATGTCCTGGGGCTTGTCGGAAGAACGGGGCGCGCCACGGGCCCCCATGTCCACTGGGGACTGTGCTGGTTTCAGGTCAAGCTCGACCCTTCGCGTTCGACGCGCACGCCCGAGCCGGCGCGCGCGTGACGCCGTTTTCCTTCGCCGGGCTTCGACCAGCGGCGGTGAATCCATAGCCATTGCGAGGGCCGTTCGCGCACCATGGCTTCCATGGTTGCCGTGATCTTTGCCGTCAGATCGAGAACGTCGCGCTTTTCGTCGCCGGTGGGCGTGAGTTCGACCGGCGGGTAGACGCGAACGCGGAAGTGCGCCCCCTTCGTGCGCTCCGCGCAGGCGGGTAGCAGCAGCGAGCCGAGCTTAAGGGCGAACGACGCCGGCGCGGCGGTGGTCATGGCGTCTCGTCCGAAGAACGGCACCGGCACACCTTGGTACGTCTTCTGGTCGACTAAGAGCAGCACCGGCTTGCCCTGCTTCAGCAGCGTGAAGAATCGACGCGTACCCGTCACGCTCTTCGTGATGTGTTCCTGCGGTCCGGCGCTGCCGCGCTGGCGCGAAATCCAGCGGTCGACGAACGGATTGTTGGGTGGCCGGTAGACGAGACTGGCATCGTAACCCACGGCCCTCGCCGCGATCGGCATCGTTTCCCAGTTGGCGAAGTGGCCAGATATGAACATCACACCCTTGCCGCTCGCCAGGGCGGCGTCGGCGAACTCCTTGCCGAAGATCTCGATGCGGCCGGCGGGGCCGATCGTCAATTTCTTGAGATGAGGATACTCTCCGACCACGCGACCGAGGTTGTCGCAGACCTGCCGCACGATCTGCTCGACTTCCTCATCGCTCTTCTCCGGGTACGAAGCACGAAGGTTCTCGCGCGCCGTGCGAGCCGGAGGCAGGCGATAAAAGACATGGCGGCCAATGAAACCGCCCACCGCCGAGGCGGCATCGAGCCCGAGGAGGCGGAAGAAAGTCATGAACGGGAAGAACGCCGCGGATTCTCCCAGGTAGCGCAGGGTTTTCCAGAACGACAAGGTCGCGGGTTTGCTCATCGGGGATGGCCGCTAGCCCGACGTGAACAAAGTGTCAAGGAGCCGTTGCAGTTCCGCTGGCTTCTCGAACACGGCCCGCACCGGCAAGACGGTGATTCCGGCACGCTGCTCAGGAGTGAGGCGCACAAGGTCTTTTTCCGTCGTGACCAGCGTGGCAGCCTGGGCGCCAGCCTCGTCTTTGAGGCGGCCGATCTCTTCGTTCGAGTAGAAATGATGATCGGCGAACGGGATAGCGGCGACCACGTTGGACCCGTTTTCCCGCAGCGCCCGGAAGAATTTCGCCGGGTTACCGATACCAGCGAATGCGACCACGGATTTGCCGCGGGTGTCCGTTGCGTCCACAACGAGTTGTGCTTTGAGGACCGGCCCCGGATAGCCGCCCCATTCGACCGCACCATCGCCCATGGCAACAACGGCTTGCGCCCGCGACAGACCCTGGGCCACGGGCTCGCGCAGTGGGCCGGCGGGAATCGTCCGACCATTGCCGAACATCCGGTCGGTGTCGACCACGACGATCGAGAAATCTTTGGCCAAAGAGAAATTCTGGTGACCGTCGTCCATAACGATAATGTCGGCACCGTACTTGACGGCGACGCGGGCGCCGGACGGGCGGTAGCTCGCAACCACTACCGGCGCCTCCTGCAAAAGGAGCAAAGGTTCGTCACCGACATCGGCCGCGCGGTCGGCCTTGCACACCATATGGGGGCCGACCATGCGCCCGCCATAGCCGCGTGACAGGAAGGCGGGGCTGCGCCCTTTCGCCTTCAGGATCTTGGCAACTGCGATCGCAACCGGAGTCTTGCCCGTCCCGCCCACGGTCAGGTTTCCGATGCAGATGACCGGGACGCCGGCCAGGACTGGGTCCGCATGACGTGCCTTCCAGGCGACCGAGGCGCCGTAAAGGCGGCCAAGCGGAGAAAGCCACAAGGCCGCGGCCCGGGAAACCGCATCGCGTTTGTGCCAGAACTCAGGCGGGCGCATGGCCGAGCATCTTGGTGACCACCTCGACGGTCTTGTGGACCGCGCCGCTCAATCCCTCCGCTCCGATCGCTGCAGCGCGTCCCAGCCGCGTCGCCGCCTCCGGATCGCGCAGCAGCTTGCCGGCCAGTTGCGCGATCTCCGCCGCGCTGTTCACCAGGCCTGCGCCTTGGGCGCGGAAGATCGAGTCGTAGGCGGTCGTGAAATTGAAGGTATGCGGTCCCGCCATCACGGCGCACCCGAGCTTCGCCGGCTCCAGCGGATTCTGCCCTCCGTGGCGGATGAGGCTGCCGCCGACGAAGGCGAATGGCACCAGGCGGTAGAACAGGCCCAATTCGCCCATCGTGTCGGCGACGTAGACGGCCGTCTCGGCATCGGGCGCCTGTCCGTTGGTGCGCAGGCGCGTGTTGCGCGTGCCGCAGAGGATCGCGATGTCGCGACCGCGGTGGGGATGGCGCGGCACAATGATGGTCAGCAGATTGGGAAAACTGCGCCGCAGCAAGTCATGCGCCGGCAGGACGGTCTCTTCTTCGCCGGCATGGGTCTGGGACGCCAGGAACACCGGACGCGAGCCGATCGCATCGCGCAGGACACGCAGTTTCTCGGAATCGACGGGCAACGGCGGCGCATCCGCTTTCAAGCTGCCTATGGTGCGCGTGTCGACGGCACCGAGTGCGCGGAAGCGGGCGGCGATTTCGTCATCCTGGGCCAGGCAGGCATCGAAGGCCGCCAGTAGCCGGGCCGCGGTTGCCGGCACCCAGCGCCAACTCTCGAAGGACCGCTGCGACATGCGTGCGTTGACCAGCGCCAGATGGACACCGTGCTGCTTCGCTCCCAGCACGAGATTGGGCCAGATGTCCGAATCGACGAACAGGCCGACCTGCGGCGTCCAGTGATCCAGGAAGCGGGCGGTGGCGGCGGGCGTGTCGACCGGCACGAACTGATGGATGACGCCGGCGGGCAGGCGCTCGCTCATCACCTTGGCGGAAGTGACTGTGCCGCTTGTCACCAGCACCTTGCAGCCGGTGCAGGCGAGGAGCGCATCGATCAGCGGCAGAGCGGCGACGCATTCTCCCACGCTGGCGCCGTGTACCCAGACCAAGTTGCCGTCGGGGCGGTCGCGCGAGGATATGCCGAGCCGCTCATTCGTCCGTTCGCTGTGCTCCTTGCCGAGCAGGGTCCGCCGCCGCAGCAGGATGGGGACGGTCGGCGCCAGGGCTGTGGTCGCCAGTCGATATGCCAGGATGCCGAAGGGCGCGTGGTCCATGGTTCAGACGTGCTCGATGCTGGAGGCGTGCTCGGGTTCGCTGAGATCGCGCTGATAAAGTCGGGCATAGAGACCTCCCAGGCTCATCAGCTCAGCGTGCGAGCCCGATTCCACGATGTGTCCCTGATCCAGGACATAAAGGCGGTCAGCGTCCGCCACCGTGCTCAGGCGGTGGGCGATCACGATTGTCGTGCGATCCTTCATGAGGCGCGTCAGTGCCTCCTGCACCTGCCGCTCGCTCTCGGTGTCGAGCGCCGAGGTGGCCTCGTCGAGCAGCAGGATGGGCGCGTTGCGTAGCATGGCCCGGGCGATGGCGATGCGCTGGCGCTGCCCTCCCGAAAGAGTCAATCCGCCTTCGCCGACGCGCGTGTCATAGCCGTGTGGCAGCTGCATGATGAAGTCGTGCGCCGCGGCATCGCAGGCCGCCGCTTCGATCTCGGGACGCGTTGCGCCTGGTCGTCCCAGGGCGATGTTGTCGGCCACGCTCTCGTCGAACAGGATCGGCTCCTGCGTCACCAGCGCGATGGTGCGGCGCAGGGATGCCAGGGTCACCTGGCGGATATCCTGGCCGTCGATCTCCACGGTTCCCGCGTCGATGTCGTAGAAGCGCAGCAGGAGATTGAACAGCGTCGTCTTGCCGGAGCCTGATGGTCCGACCAGCGCGACCTTCATCCCCGGTGCGACGTCGATGTCGACGCCGCTGACGGCTGGAGCGCTGGCGTCGGCATGGTAGGAGAACGAGACTTTCCGGAAATGCACCGCGCCGCCGATCGGTTCCGGCGCGACGTTCAACACCTTGGCGCCTGGTGCATCGACAATCTCGGGCTTGGTATCGATCAGAGCGAAGACGCGCTGGGATGCCTGCACGCCGGAGGCCGTGACGGGCCACAACTGGCTCAGATTTCGGATAGGCTGCTGCGCCAGGAGCATCGCGGTCAGGAACGATCCGAACTCGCCGAGATTGAGGCCGTGGTGGAAGACCTGGTATCCGCCGACGAACAGGATGGTAGCGACGACGATGCCCACGAAGATGTCCGTGATCGGGACGGCCGAGGCGCGGATGCGCGCCAGCTTGATCAGCAGTTGCAGGCGCGCCGACAGCTTCTCATCGGCCTGGCGCGATGCATGGTCCTCGAGCCCGTAGGCCTTGATGATACGCCGGCCGTCGAGCGCCTCTGACACCACGGTGGAGAGCGTGCCTGTGGCTTCCATGTTGCGCGCGCTATTGCGCCGAATCGAGCCGCCGACGCGCTCCATGGCCCACGCCACGCCGGGCAGGACCACGGCGGACACCAAGGCCAGCATCCAGTCCTGATAGAACATCACGATCGTCAGCACGATGAGCGACACGAACTCGCGACCGACACCGGCGATCCCCTGCGTGATCGCGTCTCGCATCAAGGTTGCGTCATAGAGGAAGTTTGAGACGAACTTTCCCGAATGCACGGCGTTGATCGACGCCAGGTCGCGATGCACCAGCGAGCGGAACATGTCGCGCTGGGCTTCGTTGACCACGCGTTCGCCGACCGTCTCGATCATCGATTGCTGGACGAAATACGAGACGGCGCGTCCCCATAGAATGGCGCAGGCGAGCAGGGGATAGACGATCAGGACGTTGGGGTCTCTTGCGACCAGCCCATTGAGCAGCGGGCTGACGAGCCAAGCCATGGCGCCGTTGGCCGCCGAGTAGACCACCATGGCGCCCACCGCGACAAGGAGTGTGCTGCTCTGGCCGCGGAGGTAGTCGCGGCCGAACCTCCGTACGATGGCGAAATATCCGGATCCGCGGGGGATGTTCATAGCGGCCGGGTTTAGCACGCGGGCCGGTTCCGGGGCGAGAGGCCGTCGACCGCTTGCTCCCGCTCCTTCAGGCGGTGGATATGGACGGCAAAATAGCGCATTTGGGCGTTGCCGGCCGCGGCATGGGCTTTGGCGCGCCGGGCTTTGAACGCCGCCTGATAATTCGGACGGATAGGCTCCAGGTCGAGCTTTGAAAAGTTCAAGAACTTGATTCGCTCGTGGAGACCACTTCGTCACCGAACTATCAGGGGAAGCAGTTGCCGAGGCCCGTGGTCGGCCACTTGCAGCGCCTTTCGATTAGCCTCCCAGCCTATCGAGAATCAGTCTGTGCAATGCCGGCCCGGCGGCCACCACCGAAGCAACGACCGGCGTCGGCCTGTTGTACCGCAGCGGCTCACCCCGGTGGGTTGTGACCATGCCCCCCGCTTCCCGGGCGATCAGATCGGCGGCGGCGACGTCCCAATCGTGTTTCGCCGTCAGGCTGATGGTCGCGTCGTAACGGCCGGCCGCCACGAGCGTCAGCCGGTAGGCCGCGGAATTGCGGTTGTCGCGTTCCAGCTCCGGCCATCCCCAGCGTACGTCCTCGAACACGTTGCGGCTTGCCAGGATGCGCGCGCCTTCCAGAACGGTGCGGTCGCTGACGCGAAGGCGCGCGCCGTTGAGCCAGGCTCCGCCGCCCGCGGAGGCGGTGAAATTCTCGTCGAGCATGGGGTTGTAGACAGCGGCGGCGATAGGGACGCCGTCTTCGACCACGGCCGCGCAGATGGTGAAATGCGGCCGGCGCTTGACGAAGGCCACGGTGCCGTCGATGGGATCGATGACGAAGACGCGCTTCGCTGTCAGCCGCGCCGGATCGTCCTCGCTCTCTTCCGATAGCCACGCATAGTCCGGTCGTGCGGGCCGCAGGTTGTCGCTCAGGTACTTGTTGACGGCGAGGTCCGCTTCGGTGACGGGGCTGCCATCCGCCTTGCTCCAAGTCTTGCTGGTGCGGGCAGCGATCTCGCGCACGATGCCGCCGGCCTCGCGGACGGTCCGCTCCAGAAGCGCGACATCAAGATCCGGCAACGGTCATGCCCTCGATGCGGCAGGTCGGTGCATTGGTGCCATAGCGGAAGACGAGATCGTTGGCGGCGGTCAGTCTGGCGTACATGTCCTTGAGGTTCCCGGCGATGGTGACCTCCGAGACCGGGTAGGCGATCTGGCCGTTTTCGATCCAGAATCCCGATGCGCCGCGGCTGTAGTCGCCCGTGACCGTGTTGACGCCCATGCCCATCAGTTCGGTGACGTAAAAGCCTTGCTTGATGTCGGCAATCAGCGCGCCGGGGCTGAGGACGCCAGGTTCCATGTAGAAATTGGTGGAGGAGGGATGGGGCGGCCCGCCGGTGCCGCGTGCGGCATGGCCTGTCGTCTGCAGCCCGAGTTGTTTGGCGCTGGCGCAATCCAGAAGCCAGGTCTTGAGGACCCCCTTGTCGATGATCGTGGTGCGCTGGTTGGCCACGCCTTCGCCGTCGAACGGCTTGGACCTGAGGCCGCGCAAGCGGTGCGGATCGTCAATCACCGTGACAGAGGGTGCGAAGATCTCCTTGTCCAAGCGGTCCTTCAGGAAACTCACGCCGCGCGCGATCGACGAGCCCGAGATGGCGCCAAGCAGGTGGCCCAACAGACCGGACGTCTCCCGTGGGTCGAACACCACGGGCACCGACTGAGATTTGATCTTGCGCGGGCGCAGGCGCGCCACCGTGCGCTCGCCGGCCCGCTTGCCGACGATGTCGGCGGCCTCCAGGTCGGCGGAATGGCGCGCGCTGGCGCTGTCGTAATCGCGTTCCATCTCCGTGCCGTCGCCGGCCAGCACGGCAACACCGAGCGAGTGGCTGGTTCCGGCATAGCGGCCATAGAAACCTTCGCTGGTTGCCAGCGCGATGGCAGAACGGGCAAAGCTGGCGCCGCCGCCCTCCGAGTTCGTGACACCGTCTACCGCCATGGCAGCGGCCTCCACCGCGCGGGCGCGCTCCACCAGCAGATCGGCCGAAGGTTCCTGGGCGTCCTCGATGTCGAGTTCGGGAATCGATTTCGCCAGCCGGTCGCGCGGCGCCAGGCAGGCGTATTTGTCTTCCGGCGCCAGCCTGGCCATCGCCACGGCGCGCGGGGCCAGGGCGGCGATGGCATCGGCCGAGAAGTCGGTCGACGATACGAAGGCGATGCGCTGCCCCACGAAGACGCGCAGGCCGATGTCCGTTGATTCCGAACGTTCGACGTCCTCGAGCTTGCCCAAGCGATAGGAGACGCTGGCGGACACGCTTTCGACGAACAAGGCATCGGCAGCGTCGGCACCGGCCGTCCTGGCGGCCGAGATCAGCCCATCGAGCAGGGCTTGCGGAGCGGGTTTGGCGGTCATGTCTCCGTTTTTGGACCGCCCTCCGTCCGAAGGCAAGCAACGATTGTGGTTCGCCTGGAAAGCCCTACTTCCCCTCCCGGTCCGTCGGACTACCGCGCGTCGGCCGTCGTCAGGTAGAGGACCTTCTGGCGGTAGGCGATGTAGATGTGCAGCCGCCTGAGGACGGTGTCTCCCAGCACGATCACGGGCTTCGGCTCCTGCATGTTGTGGAGCGCACCGTTCCGTTCGGGGATGATGATCACCTGCGGGTCGGTCACCACGAGCCCGCCCAGATCGAGACTGTGGAAGGGGTAGGTGTACACCGCGTTTTTCGGATCCTTGCCGCCGTTGATGCGCGTCATCTGGGCCGCGGCCAGGCCCATCTCGTCTGCGGAGCTGCTCGTCGTGTTCGAGACCGAGGCGCCGCTATCGATCATCACGTCCACGGAGTATCCGTCGAGCGTGGCCGGCGCATAGATGTGATACCCGTCCATGCGCAAAGGGATGGCCGCGAAGGACTGCTGCGTCCAGTAGACGACGCGCCCCGTGCATTCGTCATGCGTGAAGATGTTGAATTTTCCCGCCGCGAAATCGAATTCGACGTCGTATTTCACCATGACGTCCGGCCCGAGGATGCCGTCGACTTCGCCGTTGCCGATCCCGGGATCGTGCTCAGGAGCCACAAGGAACGGCCAATTGGTCGCCGACATGGCGCCGATGCTGAAGGTGTCGGCGGTCGTGCGGTAGATGACGGCTCCTCCCGCCACATTGAAGACGCGCGCCTCGGGGTCCAGCATCGTTTTCGGCATCTTCAGGCGCTGGACCGTATTCCAGGCCAACTCGCTGTCGATGGCCCCGGTGTCCACCAGAAGTGACACGTCGGTGCCGTTCACTTTGGCCGGGATCGTGGGGCGCATACCGTTGTCAAATGACAGCGGCAGGGAGGCGAGGAGGTAGCGGCAGACTTTCTTCTCGTCAGCGTGCGCCGCCGCGGCCAGTGCGCAGATCATTCCCATGCCTGCCGCAAACGCGGCAACCGCACGAATTTTCATGACTATTCCCCCGGTTCCGGTCGCCCGAGCCGCACAGTAGCAAATTCAACCCGAAGGTGTCACCGCCAGATCGGCTTGCCGTCGCCGGGAAGGCCGAGCCGGGCCCACTTCTCGGTGACCGCCTTCACGGTCGCTTCGTCCATGCGGATCGCGCGGCCCCATTCGCGCTTGGTCTCGGGCGGCCACTTGTTGGTGGCGTCGAGTCCGATCTTCGAACCCAGCCCGCTTTCAGGTGAGGCGAAGTCGAGATAGTCGATGGGCGTGTTCTCGATCACCGTGATGTCGCGCGCCGGATCCATGCGCGTCGCGACCGCCCACATCACGTCCTTCCAGTCGCGCGCGTCGATGTCGTCGTCCACCACGATGACCCATTTGGTGTACATGAACTGGCGCAGATACGACCACACCGCCATCATCACGCGCTTGGCGTGGCCCGGATACGCCTTCTTCATGCGCACCACGGCGATGCGGTAGCTGCAGCCTTCCGGCGGCAGCCAGAAATCGACGATTTCAGGGAATTGCCGATGGATCAGCGGTACGAAAACTTCGTTGAGCGCCTCGCCCAGCACCGACGGCTCATCCGGCGGCCGCCCCGTATAGGTCGACAGATAGATCGGATCGCGGCGCATGGTAATCGCCGTGATGGTGAAAACGGGGAACTGCTCGACGGAATTGTAGAAGCCCGTATGGTCGCCGTAAGGTCCTTCGTCGCGGTAGTCGGTCAGCGAGACTTCGCCTTCCAGGACGATCTCGGCTTCCGCCGGCACCTGCAGCGGCTGGGTGACGCAATCGACGAGCTCCACGCGGCTGCCACGCAACAGGCCTGCGAACTGGTATTCCGACAGCGTATCAGGAATGGGCGTCACTGCCGCCAGGATCGTCCCTGGATCGGCGCCGAGTACCACCGCGGCCGGCAGCGGCGCCGCCTTCTCCTTGGCCCACCGCGCATGATGCTGGGCGCCGCCGCGGTGGCGCAGCCAGCGCATGATGGTCTGATTCCGGTTCAGCACCTGCATGCGGTAGATGCCGAGGTTGTAGTTGTCTTCGCGCGCCTCGCCGGGGCCTTTGGTCACCACCAGCGGCCAGGTGATGAGCGGCGCGGGTTCTCCCGGCCAGCAGCCCTGGATGGGCAGGTGCGCCAGGTCGACGTCGCCGCCCTTGAGGACGATTTCCTGGCACGGCGCGCCCGAGGTCGATTTCGGCCGCATGGCCATCACGGTCTTGGCCAGCGGCAGGAGGTCGAAGGCTTCGCCGACGCTGCGTGGCGGCTCCGGCTGTCGCAACGTGGCCAACGCTTCACCCACCTCGCGCAATTCGGCGGCCGTCGTCCGCTCGGCGCCGCCCATGGTCACGCCCAGCGCCACGCGCTTGACGGTGCCGAACAGGTTGACCAGGACAGGCATGGCGCCGGGCGTGCCGTCGGCCTTGATCGGTTTCTCGAACAGGATGGCGGGGCCGCCTTGCGCGATCACCCGCGTCTGGATCTCGGTCATCTCGAGCGCGGTCGAAACCGGTTCGCGCACGCGGACCAGTTCGCCGGCGGTTTCGAGTTTGGCGATGAACTCACGCAGCGAGCGGTAGGACATGGTGCTCACCCCAATGGGGCTATTCTTCGTTGGCTACCGTCCATTTGGAAGGCGCGGCATGCCAGAAGCCGTAGACGGCGAAGATGACAAGCCCGATGGCGGTCCAGATGACGAGCCGGCTCAGTGTATCGGGTGATGAGAGAAAGAGACTTACCATCATGAAGGCGCACACTAACACGCCCGCCGGCGCTACGAACCAGGCGTATGCGATACGGAACTGACGGCGCGCGCGCGGTGCCGTGATGCGCAGGATGATGACACCGGCGCAAACGGCGATGAAGGCGAGAAGCGTGCCCACGGACACCAATTCCGCCAGCACGTCAAAAGGAAATACTGCCGCCATCAGGATTGCGATTCCGCTGGTCACATAGGTGCCGATGTGCGGCGTATGGAACCGTTTGTGAATTGCGGAAAATGCAGGAGGAAGAAAGCCGTCGCGCGCCATCGAATAGAACACGCGCGATTGCCCGTAGAGCGATATGAAGGCTACCGATGCCAGTCCGGCGATGGCGCCCACGTCGATCCACGGCACCAGCCATTTCAGTTGTGGAATTTTGCTCACCGCAAAGGAGACCGGGTCCGGCACGTCGAGTGTGCGCCAGTCCGTGATGCCCGTGAGCACGACCGCCATGAACATGTAGAGCACGGTGCAGATGACGAGCGACCCGAGGATGCCGATGGGCAGATCGCGTCGCGGGTTCTTGGCTTCCTGAGCAGCAACGGAGACCGCTTCGAATCCGATGTAGGCGAAGAAGATCATGCCGGATGCCGCGAAAATTCCCGAGATGCCGAACTTGCCCCACGGGCCCTGGTTGGGCGGCAGGAACGGTTGGAGATTTCCGGTGTGGACAAAGGGCAGCCCGAAAAGGATGACGAGCAGCACGATGCCGACTTTGGTCAACACCATCAGCCCGTTGAATTTCGCGGACTCGCGCACGCCGACAATGAGGAATGCGCTTAGTCCGGCGATCAGTACGACGGCCGGAAGATTCATGATGTCGCCTGTGACGTGCAGGTGCTGGAAGCCGGTACCCGCCAGTGGCGCGTTCGCCCATGCGGCGGGAAAGCTGAGCCCGAAATCGTGCAGCAGGCTGACGAAATAACCTGACCAGCCGGCGGCGACTCCGGCGGCCGAAACCAGATATTCCAGCACCATGTTCCAGCCGATGAACCAGGCCATGAAGCGGCCCATCGTGGCATAGGCGTAGGTGTACGAACTGCCTGACTCCGGAATCATCGAGGCGAATTCGGCGTAGCACAGGCCGGCGAAGAAGCATCCAACGCCGGCAATCACGAACGACAGCAGCACCGCAGGCCCTGCGTGCTCGGCTGCCGCGTTTCCGGCGATCACGAAGATACCTGCGCCGATGATCTCCCCGATGCCGATCATGATCAGGCTGAAGGGGCCCAGCGCGCGCTTGAGGTGGATCTCGCTTGCAACAACCGGATCGGGCTGGTCGAGTTCAGCCATCCATTCCCCCCATCGTGTGCGTGGACGGCATCACTCGGCCGGCGTTTCCTTGATGGTCCAGCGGGCCGCCTTGGCGTGCCTCCTGCCGTAGAAGGCGAAGATGAGCAGGCCGATGATCGTCCAGCCGATGAGCCGCAGCCAAGTGTCCAGGGGCAGCCAGGCCATCATCGCGCCGCACATGATCATGCCCAGAGGGGCCACGATCCAGACATAGGGCGTACGGAACGGCCGCAGGGCTCTGGGCTTGGTGAAGCGCAGAACCATCACGCCAAGGCAGACGATGACAAATGCCAAGAGCGTGCCGATGGAGACCAGCTCGCCCAGGATGTCGAGGGGCAGGCAGCCTGCCAGCACCGCGGCGAAGATGCCGGTGATGATGGTGCTCTTCCAGGGCGTGCGGAAGCGCGTATGCACCTGTCCGAACAGCGGCGGGATCATGCCGTCTTTCGACATCGCATAGAAGATGCGCGACTGGCCGAGGAGCAGCACGAGGACGACAGAGGCAAGCCCGACGATGGCGCCCACGTTGACGATCTGCGCCAGCCAGGCGGTCGCGGGAATCGCCGCCACCGCTTCGGAAACGGGGTATGTCACGTTGAGGGTCTTGTAGGAGGCGAGTCCCGTCAGCACATAGCTCATCAGCATGTAGAGCACTGTGCAGATCAGGAGCGAGCCGAGGATACCGATGGGCACGTCGCGCTTGGGGTTCTTGGCCTCCTGAGCCGCCACGGAGACGGCGTCGAATCCGATATAGGCGAAGAAGATGACGCCGGTGGCCCGCAGGACACCGCTCCAGCCGAACTGGCCCCATTCGCCCGTGTTGGGCACGACGAACGGCGTGTGGTTGGCGGCAACGACGTGCGGCAACCCCGCGGCGATCACCAGCAGCACGATGGCGAGCTTGATCGACACCATCAGGATATTGAAGTTCGCCGACAGGTGGACGCCGACAATCAGAACCAGCGAAATGAAAATGATCAGGCCGACCGCCGGAAGATTGAAGTACGTCCCCGTCATGCCGATGTGCGACAGCGCCTCGAGCGCTGAATAGCCGGCATTGTAGGTCGGGCAGTGGACGTCGGTGGGGACGCAGAGCGGTGCCGAGGCCAGGGCCACAGGGATGGGATGGCCGAGATAGGCCATGAAGCGTTCGAAATAGCCCGACCAGCCGGCGGCGACGGTCGAGGCGGCCGCCAGGTACTCCAGCACCAGGTTCCAGCCTATGAACCACGCCATGAAGCGGCCCATGGTGGCCAGCGTGTAGGTGTAGGCCGAGCCGGCCACAGGGATCATGGCGGCGAATTCGGCGTAGCACAGGCCTGCGAACAGGCAGCCGAGCCCCGCGATCGCAAAGGAGAAAACGACGGCAGGCCCGGCGTAGGTCGCCGCCGCGTGTCCCGTGATGACGAAGATGCCCGCCCCGATGATGGCCCCGATGCCGAGTGCGATCAGGTGCAGCACCCCCAATGTCGGATTCAGGTCGTGGACTTCGTGTTGCTCGGCAACAGGATCTTCGATGACGCCAGCCATTCAGTGCCCCCTGCGGATCGCTGCCAACGCGAGGGCAGCCTGAGATGGGCACCACAAATCGGACAGCGACCAACGGAGCGCCCGAGAACTACCGTAGCGATCCCCTAAGCCTTGGTCCAGACAGCGATTTCGTTTCCGTTGGGATCGCGAAAGTGAAACCGCCTGCCGCCGGTGAAGGTTTCGCGGCTGAGAATGTCGGCACCGGCCGCACGCACCTTTGCCTCCAGTGCGTCCAGGTCGGTGGCATAAAGAACAACCAAGGGGCCGCCTTGCGACACGACCTTGCGCGCAGCATTGAAACCGCCGCGCCGACCCGCGCATTCGAACGCTACATAATCGGGTCCAAAATCCGTGAACTTCCATCCGAAGGTCGCGCCATAAAAGACTTTGGTGGCAGGGATATCCGGCCCCGGCAGCTCGATGTAATCGAGGAATCCATCTGGTGGCATATTGATGTTCCTCTTTTGTTCCATTCTGCGGGTCACGCTCTTGTGAGTCAAGCACCCATGTAGCGGTAGACACTGGTTTCGCGCATCTCCTGGTCCTCCAGTTCACGCGTGGTCTGCACGCGATAGGTGGCCAATCTGACGGCACCAGACGCGGGGAAATAGGTTCGCTTGGGGTCGCCCATCAGCACCGTCGCGCTATCGCGCACGCAGCGTGCCAGCCAGTCGAGCAGGCGCGCCGCCAGCGGGCGCTCGTAGCACATGTCGCCGATCAGAAGGACGTCCCAGGCGTTCGGGCGGCCGATGACATCCTCGGTGATGATCCCGATCTCGGTGTCGTTCGCATTCGCATTGAGGACGATTGCCGCTGCCGCGAAGCGGTCGATATCGGCGGCATCGACGCTGGCGGCGCCGGCTTTCGCTGCGGCAATGGCGACGAGACCGGAACCGGCCCCGAAATCGAGCACGCGTTTGCCGCGAACGTGCTCGGGATTATCGAGGATATGGCGTGCCAGCGCTTGGCCGCCCGCCCAGGCAAAGGCCCAGTACGGCGGCGGAACGCCTTCCGCTTCAAGCTCTTCTTCGGTCTTCCGCCACAGGGGAACCACCTCGGTTGCCAAATGCAGGCAAATCTCGGGAACCAGAGGCGGTGAAAGGATGGCGGTGTTGTCGAGGACGAAGGTTGTCGCTGTCATGTGCCCGTGAGCCGTTTCATGTATGATGGCCCAAGGCAATGGGGGGATGACAACATGCCGACCCGGTTTGTGGGCATCAGGCTGCTGTTGATCTTCGTCGGGATCAACTTGGTGATGTTTCTCATGCTCGTGATGAGCATGACGAGCGCCCACCCTTGGCTCGCCGGGGTGCTCCCTGGAAAATTCGAAACCGGCGTCAATTCCTCGGGTTACTGGGTCTTCTTCGCCCTGGTTCTCCTGGTCGATGCCGTGACGGTCCTGATCGCGGGCCTGGCCATGATGGTGCCGTCGATGCTCGACAGCGCCGCGGCCGACGAGCGGCGTCTGACGCGGCATCTGGTGGACCGCGGAGGCGTCTCAGAGGATGCCAAGGACGCGATTCTGCTCGCCCTGCGCGAAGAAGCCGTCGCCGCCCATTACCAGCTCGTGGTGGGCCGCACGATCCTGTTTGCCGGAGCGCTTTTCCTCGTGTTCGCCTTCGCCATGGTGTCGCACAGCTTCGCCCGTGCGCTGCCCGACGGATCGCTGTACGCAAAAGCTTCGGGCCCTGTCCTCAACTCCACCGTGACCGCCACCGACATCGAGCGCTACACCATCGACCAGGTTGCGGCGGCGACCGTCCTCAATGCTCCGGAAATCTACGGCGTCCATTTCAGCACGCTGACCAACAACGTGCAGAATCCGCTCTACAGCCATTTCGTCTTCGCCGTGCGCACCGTTCTCGGCTTCGTTCTGGTGCTGATGATCATCAGCTTCCTGCGCCGCTGGGAACGGCCCAATCGCGAGAAGAAGACGATCGAGGCGGTCGAAGCGCTGGTCGCCGAGGAAAAGACGTAGCCGCGCCTACATCTTCACCTGCGCGGGATCGAAGAAGAATTGTTCGGCGACGATCCGGTCTCCGCTCCAGGTCTGGTACGCCAGTTCCTCCATGGCCCACGAGCTGCCGTCGGGCCGCACGAATTCGAAGATCCAGCGCAGCACTGCGTAGTCGTCGGACACGAACACGGGGCGCACGCAGGTCGTGCGGATCTCGCGGAACTTGGCCATGAACTGGCGTTCCCGGGCGAGCAGGTTCTCCTTGCCGGAACGCGGTGCCCCCGCATTGTCTCGCGTCGCAGCGTCGTCGGCGTAGAAGCGCGCGATGGCCTCGTCGTGCTTGCCGCTTTCGACGGTCGTGATGAAGGCGTCCATGGTGGCCTGGTCGGGCATGGCCGATTCTAGGCAAGCCTGTCGCTGCAATTCAACCATGCTGCGGGAGAGGGTTTGCGGATGCGTCGCTATGCTTCGCAGCGTTCCAGGTCTGGATCGGGATGCACGATCGTCGGGAATCGCGTGGCGAGGAATCCGTTGTAGTAGCGATGATCATTGGTGACTTCCGCGCCCAGCCAGGAAGGGCGCTGGAACGTGGCTTCCGCATCGTCCAGCTCGATTTCCGCCAGCACCAATCCCCTGTGAGCCTCTTCGAAGACGTCCACTTCCCATTCCATGTCGTGCGCTTCGACGATGTGGCGGCGCTTGTTGAGAATCACACCGGTGCGCATCGACATCATTTCGCGCGCATCCTCGATCGGGATGGCATACTCGTATTCCGAGCGCATCGCGCCCTGGCGTGCGCTCTTGATGCAGACCAGCGCCTCGCGATCTTCGATGATGCGTATGCGGATCGTCAGGGCGTCGCTGAGGGCCAGGTAGGCCTGCTGGATCTTGCGGCAGGATTTGCTCGCGCGGCGCCACTCGTCGCCTGTGACGAGGAACTTGCGCTCGATTTCGCGTGCCATTGCCGGGATCCGCTTGGATTGGACGGACCTTAACCGGTGATGCTGATTCCGGGAAGCGGCCTGTTACGCTTGCCCTGATGTTCCTTGCATCGGTATTGATGGGGTTGCATTTCGGGTCCAATGGAATCAAGGGGTTTCATGAAGGCGATACTCACAGGAACAATCGGTTCTTGTCGCAAAATTGTCATCACCGCTCGCAATGGCAGGGGTCGGCGCACGTTTATTGCGGACTACCATATCGTCCGTATACTGATGGAAAAGTGGATGAGCGCCGGTCATTCCCGTCGTGGCAGTGTCTCGAGCCCGTGCGGCCGTTCGACCGGCCGCCGCGAGCCGCTTTGCCTGCCGCCGCGGGCGGAGATAGTTTGGCGCTGTTGCACACATGGGGGCGCGGCGTGAAGCGGTTGCGGGAAATCTGGATGGAGCAGCCGGAGGCGCATGACTACCTTGCCGCGCGCGACTACCTTTCGCTGCTGTTGGATGCACGAAGAGCCGCAGCGATTGCCGCGGGCCTGCGCCGGGCGCCGCTCGCCCGTCATAAGGCGAAGGATATCCTGCGGGCGGGCAATCTTCCGATCCTTCCCAAGGATAACCCGTTCGTGGCGCGCGATCTGCGGAAGGTGCGCAAGGGTAAGGCACTGTCTCCCGTGCTTCTGGTGCGCGGCGACATGCGGCGCGGGCTGTCCCTGGTGATCGCCGACGGATACCATCGCATCTGCGCCAGCTGGTACGTCGACGAAAACGCGCTCATTCCCTGCCGCGTGGTTCCCTGTCCGTGAACCACACCATGGCAACATCGCCGCGGGACCCGGTTCCCGCACATTGATTTGCCCATGGCGATGGTGGATGAATGGATTCCGATGGCGAAGATGCGCAAACCCGAAATTGACAAGACTCCGAGCCCGCCGGCCGATCCCGTGAACCGGCGAGAGCCGCTGCCCTCGCAGCACCCAAAGCCGTCTGCCGAGGATCCGGATGCGCCGGCGCGCATCAAGGCGATCATGGAGAGTCCCGGCTACCGCCGCGGCGACCAGGACCTCGACTTCCTGGGGTCGGCCCCCATTCGCGGCATCCGCCTGCAGATCGACTACCTGAAGCCCGAACTCCTTCTTGAGAAGCACAACGTCCATCACACCATCGTGGTGTTCGGTAGCACCCGCATCTGCGAACCGGTGGCGGCGCAGCGCCGTGTCGACGGGCTGAAGGCCTCGCTGGCGCACGATCCCGCGGGCAAGGAGTGGGCGCACCGCCTGGCGGTGGCCGAACGCGTTCTTGCCAAGAGCAAATACTACGACGTGGCGCGCGAGTTCGGGCGCCTCGTCGGCAAGGCCAATCGGACCGAGGCCGGGCCGCACTGCACCGTGGTGACGGGCGGCGGGCCTGGCATCATGGAGGCCGCCAACCGCGGCGCCTTCGACGTCAAGGCCGAGACCATCGGCCTCAACATCAGCCTGCCGCACGAGCAGTATCCCAATCCGTACATCACGCCCGAGCTGTGCTTCAATTTCCACTACTTCGCCATGCGCAAGCTGCATTTCCTGCTGCGGGCGAGGGCCCTGGTTGCCTTCCCGGGCGGCTATGGCACGTTCGACGAACTGTTCGAGGCTCTGACGCTGGTGCAGACCCGCAAGATGAAACCGATTCCGATCGTGCTGGTGGGCGAATCCTATTGGCGCGGCGCCGTCGACCTCGATTTCCTCGTGGACGAGGGCGTCATCGATCCGGAAGACCGTGAACTCTTGTGGTTTGCCGAAACCGCTCAGGAAATCTGGGACTCGATCCGCCGCTGGTACGACATGAGCGGCGAATCGCTGGACGGCAGCGGGCCTTTGAACCGCGTCTGAGGAATTCCCGGAGAAGGGGGCCGCAGTGAAGCTGTCATTCTACGGAGCCGATCGCAACGTCACCGGCTCGTGTCATATGGTCGAGTGCGCCGGCAAGCGCGTCTTGATCGATTGCGGCCTTTACCAGGGAAGCCGCGAACTCGCGGAGGAGAATGCCGAACCGTTTGCCTTCGATCCCGCCGGCGTCGATTACGTCCTGTTGACTCACGCCCATCTCGATCATTGCGGCCGCCTGCCGCTGCTCGACAAGCGCGGTTTCCGCGGCGAGATCATCACCACCGATGCCACGGCGGAGCTGGCCAAGGTGGTGCTGCTCGATTCGGCGCATCTCCAGGAGGAAGACGCCCGCTTTCGTACCAAGAATCAGAGGCGTCCCGTCGAACCGCTCTACACGCTGGTGGACGCCTTGCACAGCCTCGATCACCTTGGGCGCGAGGCCGTCTATGACACGCCCCTCGATTTGGCTCCCGGCATCCGCGCGACCTTCATCGACGCTGGCCACATCCTGGGTTCGGCCAGCATTCTTCTTGAGCTGTCGGAGGCGGGAAAGCGCGCCACTGTCCTGTACTCCGGCGATCTCGGCAAGCCGTCGGGCCTGCTGCTGAAGGGACCGGCCAAACCGCCGCACGCCGATGTCGTGGTGATGGAAACGACTTACGGCAACCGCCTCCACAAGCCGTTGGCGCCGTCGATCGAGGAATTCTATGTCGCCGTCGCCGAGACCTTCCAGCGCGGCGGCAATGTCATCATCCCGACCTTCGCGCTGGAGCGCGCCCAGGAAGTCCTCTTCGTCATCAATCAGGGCATAGAGAGCAACCGCCTGCCGCCCTCGGCGCAAGTCTTCGTGGATTCGCCGATGGCGATCTCGGCCACCGAGATCATGGGGCGCCATCTCGACGATCTGCAGCCGGCGATCGCCGACCGGATCAAGAGCGGCCACGACCCGTTCCATTTCCCCGGCCTTCGCTTCACGCCCCAGCACGCCGACTCCATGGCGATCAACGAGGTCAAGAGCGGCGCCATCATCATGGCGGGCTCCGGCATGTGCACCGGCGGTCGCGTCCGTCATCACCTGAGGCACAACCTGTCACGCCCGGAGTCGACTGTCGTGTTTGTCGGCTACGCGGCGGTCGGCACCCTGGCGCGCGACATCATCGACGGCGCCAAGGACGTGCGCATCTTCGGCGAGCATGTGCCGGTGCGCGCCCGCATCCACACCATCAACGGATTTTCGGCCCACGCCGACCAGGCGCAACTTCTCGACTGGCACAGGCAGATCGCCCCCGGCCGCACCTTCCTGATCCACGGTGAAGCGGATACGATGCAGAGCTTCGCCACCCTGCTGAGCGGCGGCCAAGTCGACATGCCGCGCCTCAACCAGGTGTTCGAGTTGTAGGCATCCAAAATGGGACGCGCGCCCGGGCAGGGCGCGCGCCCGATCGCTCAGTGCGGATTGTTCTGATCGCGGTCGGTATTGTCCTGATCCGGCGTCGTGTTGCGGTTTTCGTTGTTCTGGTTCTGGTCTTGGTCCTGCGGCGCCGTGTAGTTGGTGTTGCGGGTATTGTCGTTGTCGTTGTAACGCCGCCGATGGTGGATGGTGCGGACTCGCCACTGGCAGCGGTCCTGGTCCTGGTCGCAGGACCTGTACTTGGAACGGATGGCCTGGTCCTGGACGTCGTTGTCCGAACGGTCGCTGTCCGAACGGTTGCTGTCCGTCGTGTAGTTGGCGTTGTTATCCTCGTCAGCATTGTTGGTCCGACGTTGATGATGGATGGTGCGGACCACCCAGTGGCAGTTGTTGCCGTCGTCGTCGCAGACCCGGTGCTTGCCGCGGATCGCCTGATCCTGCATGTCGTCATTGCCAGCCGCCGCGGCCGTTCCGGCTGCTCCGAGAGCCAGGCCCAGACCGAACACGCTTCCGATCGCGATTTTCTTCCAATTCTGCATGATGCTGCTCCTGCATGCGCCCCATCCCAACCAAACGGCTCGGCCCCCGCATGGCGCCCCTTGGCGGCTGTGATTATTGCCGGGTCCGCTGTGACCACTGTCGGTGATATGTGCGACGGGGGCCCGCCTTGCCGAAGACGCCGGTTACACGCTGATGCCTTGTTGAATGCGGCGTCGCCTGTGCTAGGTCTGCAGGACCAACAGGAGTGCGACGATGTCTGGATTGCAGGGCAGATGGGCGCTGGTCACCGGGGCGAGCCGCGGCGTCGGGCTGCACGTCTGCGAAGGTCTGGCGGGCCTTGGCTGCAATCTGGTGCTGCACAGCCGCGCGCTGTCGCACACCCAGGCGCTCGTTCCCAGGCTCGAAGGCGTCGGCGTCCAGGCCGTGGCGGTGGCGGGCGAGCTGTCCGATCCGGTGCAGGTCGATGTCATGATCGATGCGGCTCTGAAGCAGGCGCCCGTCATCGACATCGTCTACAACAACGCGGCCGTCATGACGCCGTGGCGCGACGACCCGTGGGACGTCCCGGCGGACGATTTTCGCAAGAGCTTCGAGGTCAATGTCATCAGCCTGGCGCGCATCTGCTATCGCCTGGTGCCGCCGATGCTGGAGCGGCGTTGGGGCAGGGTGATCAACGTCACCTCGGGCATCCAGGAGCAGCCCAACCTGACGCCTTACGCTGTGTCGAAGGCGGCCGTCGACAAGTTCGTGCGCGATTTCGCGCCGCGCCTCGCCGGCACGGGCGTGCAGATGAATCTCCTCGATCCGGGCTGGCTGCGCACCGACCTGGGCGGACCCAAGGCGCCCAACGATCCCGCCACGGTGCTGCCCGGCGCCCTGGTGCCGGCGCTGCTCGACGGCGCCGGCGGGCGGCTGTTCCGCGCCCAGGATTACGTCGGGCTGAGTCTGTCCCAGGCTTTGGACAAGGCGCGGGCCGGCTGACGTCCCGCGATGCCCGGGCCTGCGTTACGCGATGGGCACCATTGCAGGAGCGATGGTTTCGCGCCGATCGGCCGTCGCGTTCTTTCCTATCGCGCGGCTTGATCCCGTCGCGGGGCTTTCATGGGTGCGCGACCGGGATGTATCGTCGGCGCCATCCGGAATTCCATCATCGCTCCCGAGGACAACATGACCCAGCGCATCGTCGAATGCGTGCCCAATTTCTCTGAAGGCCGCGATCCGACCAGGATCCGCCGCATCACCGAGGCCATCGAATCGGTGGCGGGCGTCAGGCTGATGGACGTGGACGCCGGCGCCGACACCAACCGCACGGTCGTGACCTTCATCGGCGATCCCGAGAGCGTGCTGGAGGCCGCCTATAGGGGCGTCGCGGCGGCGGCGAGCGTGATCGACATGCGCACCCACAAGGGCGCGCACCCGCGCATGGGGGCCTGCGATGTGTGTCCCTTCGTGCCCGTTGAGGGCGTCTCGATGGACGAGTGCGCGGAGCTGGCGCGCCGGCTGGGAGAGCGCGTCGGCAAGGAGCTCGAGATCCCCGTCTACCTCTATGAGCACGCGGCGAGCCATCCCTCACGCCGCAACCTCGCGGACGTGCGCACGGGGGAATACGAAGGCCTGGAAAAGAAGCTGCAGGATCCCGCCTGGCAACCTGATTTCGGTCCTTGCCGCTTCCATCCGGGCTTCGGCGCCCTGATCACCGGCGCGCGCGAATTCCTCATCGCCTACAACGTCACGCTCAACAGCACCGACAAGGCGCACGCTTCCGACATCGCGCTGGAATTGCGCGAGATCGGCCGCGTGGCGCGGCGCGACCAGAAGAACGCCTACTATTCGAGCGGGCACAAGCTGATATACGCCGAAGGCCTCTATCCCTGCGGCAATTGCGGTTTCGACGGCAACAGCTTCGAGGCCACCGAGAAGCATTGCCGCGAAGCGCACGGCTACGAGCTGCGCGCCCTCCTGGAAGCCAACGGCATCGATGCGGGCAACAGCGTGGCGGGTCGGAAGGTCTATCGCGCGGGGATGTTCAAAGCCTGCAAGTCCATCGGCTGGTATGTCGACGCCTACAAGCGCACCCAGATCTCCATCAACCTGACCAACTGGCGCGTGACGTCGCCGCGCGACGTGCTGGAGGCGGCGCGCACCCTGGCACAGGCGCGCGGCCTGGTGGTGACGGGCAGCGAGATCGTGGGCCTGGTGCCGTTCGAGGCGCTGTACGAAGCGGGGCGCGCCTATCTTCAGGCCCAGGGCAAGAGCGCCTTCGTGCCGGTGGGCGACGTGCTGCAGACGGCGGTGTTCAGCCTGGGCCTCGCCGACGTGGCGCCGTTCGACGTCGCCAAGAAGGTGATAGGCCTGCCCAAGACCTATCCCGGCGGATTGATGGAGATGCGCTGCCGCGACCTGGTGGACGAAGTCAGCCGCGCCACGCCCGCGCCGGGCGGCGGCTCCATCGCGGCCCTGGCGGGCAGCCTGGGGGCGGGGCTCGCTTCGATGGTCGCCAATCTGACGCAAGGCAAGGCCGCCGACGACGAGGCCGAGCGCGCGCTTCTCGCCGCCGCCGAGACGGCGCAGCGCGTCAAGGATGCGCTGATGCTGGCGGTGGACGAGGACACCTCCGCCTTCAACGCCTTCATGGAGGCGCGCCGGCTGCCCCAGGCCACAGCCGAGGAGAAGAAGCTGCGCGCCGCGAAGATGCAGGAGGGCCTCAAGCAGGCGATCGAGGTGCCGCTGCGCACCGCGCGGCTCTCCTTCGAGGCGATGGAAGTCGCGGCCGTCGCCATGCGGCACGGCAATCCCAACAGCATCACCGATGCGCTGGTGGGCGTTTCTGTCGCTTATGCCGGCGTGCGCGGCGGGGTGTGGAACGCGCTCATCAACCTCAAGGGCATCACCGATGCCGCCTACGTGGCCGAGCTGCGTCCCGCGTGCGGCAGGCTGCTGGAAGAGGCCGGCGCGCTTCTGGCGGCCGCCACCGGCGAAGGCGACGCGCGGCTGGCCGAGATGATGAAGGGCTGAACCGAAGGCGCCGGGACATCCGCTGCGCCCCTGCATTCCCTGTCGGAAGCGTAAAGTTTATTTCATCCCGGCGGGGCGATCGAATGATGCGCCCGGACCCGCACGGGCCTGGAACGCCGGCCGGCGGCAGGGTAAGATTCGGGGTTCTTCGCATTTTTTCGCGTGCGACGGTATGGACGATGTTGCACGTTTAAATCGCACCGAGTCTTTTGGGGGCGACATGAAGGGTCTGATTGCGGCACTGATAGGGGCATTGTCCGGCTGGCTGGTCGCTTCGGTGACCGAGGTGGCCATCGCCACGGCCTGCGGCGCCGCCATCGGCGTCCTGGCCACCATCGCTCTGTTCGGCACAAACCCCGCCCGCTCCCTGTTGAAGGCCGCCGGTGCGATGGCGATCGGCTCGGCCGTCGGCTGGCTGGTGGCGACACTCACCGGCGGGCTGGCGGTCGCCATGGCCGTGGGCGCGGCCGGCGGCGTCCTGGCGACCATCGCGGTGGCCGACACGCGTCCGTTGCGCTCTCTCGCCAAACTGGCCGCCGCGATGAGCGTCGGCTTTGCCGTCGGCTGGGGCATCGGCTCGGCGGCCGGCGACCACAATTTGGGCATGGCGCTGGTCATCCCGCTCACGGTGCCGCTGATGATGCTGATGGGCGATGCGCGAACCGCGAGGCGCCGCCGCCCCTTCTGACGCCGTCAGACGAATGTCGGCAGAGCCCGCGGCCCATCCTTCCGGCATGCCGTCATAAGACCACGCACACGGTACGTTGCCGGAACGGACCGCGAAGAGGGCGAGAACTCCCCGCGGACCGGTCAGCGATTGGTACGCGCCACGGACGGCACCAATAGGGTCGGACGGGGGCGCGCACGGCTCATGGGGCAACGCGGCGAAACCCGGGCAGCTCAATTCACCGAAAGCTGTCCCAAGGTGGAATACATCTTAACCGGGCTGCCAGACTGTCCAAACAAACCGGACCAGCTCATTCAATGGCATGAGACGTCATCGAAAGCCCCTCCAATTTCGGGTCTCTTCCTCACCGAAACTGTGGGCCATAGTCAATTTGGGCGCGCCGCCTCAACGTCCTTGGTTTGGCTACCGTAGGTTGCTATAAGACCTTGGGAAGCGGCTAGCTTGTGTGGTTGGCCGGGAGAGAGATCGGCTGATGGCTCTCGGGGGGATTGAATAGATGAATGGTCCGGAGGCAAAGCTGTTGGACTTCGGCGGTGTCATCACAATTTGGATCGTGACGTCCATTCTTTTTAGTCTCCTCCAAGTCTGGATGGGAATGCTGAAATGTAGGCGCCGACGAGACCCAGCCCCGCCATGGAGGGAGTGTATTCAAGCGAGTTTAGCTGACGGCAACCTATTCATCTTTTCGATTAGTACCGCAGGTGGAGCGCTTGCTGTAATATTGATCGATTTCTATCTGAAGAAGGGACAATTGTGGGAGTCGAAGTTCGGCTTCGTATTACTTCTCTTCTCTATTTGTATTGTGTTGTTCGCGGCACACGAGTGGACCGATGCCAAGGCCGCACATGCGCCCGGGCGCGGCAATCACGACCTCCGTGAATTCATACATGGATACCTCAAGGTGCGGGATATACGCGCCTCAATATATGCCGCGGCTGGAGCGTTTGTATGCGCGCTTTTCACCGAGGTTTTGCGATGAGCAACCGAATCTCGAGAGCTGCACTAAGCCGATCTGCCTTTTTGCTAATGCTGGTGATACTTGTCGTTCTCCTCAGTTTTTCGAACGTCCCTAAGCCACTGTTTTGGCTCTTGCTCGCTTCCGTAGCAGTTGTTGGTCTGTTGGCTGA
>JAGWNK010000049.1 GCA_028871345.1 Alphaproteobacteria bacterium
GTGAACAGCCTGATGACGATGTAACACCCACCCGTGACCTTGGTCACGCATGGAGAGCCGGATGCTTGGAAACTTGCACGTCCGGTTCGGCGAGAGGGATGGAGAAACCAGCCTCTTAATCAGGGTACGGCGCTTCATCCCTACTCACCATTTTTTCGCGGGAGACCATTCTCCCTTGCGATGGCGGACCGTTCATGGACGGGAGACGGGCACCCGAACCCACTTGGGCTGAAGCGCAGCGGAAGACCGGAGCGAATGGGAAATTTGAAGCGCAGCGTCTGCGAGGAGCGCGTGAAACGCGAGGGGAAATTTCTTGGGCGCGATGGTTTCGGAAGGGCCGGACCCGGCCATAGGTCTCACGCCAAAGCCAAGGGAGAGGACGGACCCGCGATCGGGAGACAAACCGGCCGCCCAAATGTCACGGGAGGAAAGACGCCGCTGCAAGGGCGGCGGGCGCCCGTTTCGCCGCGAAGAGACAGCCCATTCCGACCGCGCGACGCGACAGGCCGTAACGCGAATTCAGGCCGTTCCTGATTGCGACGCCGATGGATCAAAAAGGGTCAAGCCAGCGGCGAGTAGATGTTGCTGTGTGGTCCGATCCACGCGAGCACCACGCGGCTCACAATGCGCCACCGAGACGGGAAGCGAGCGTGTTGTAGGCAACAATGCGGGTATCATTCGTGATCACGGGAAAGCGGCTGACGACGAAATGGCGGACTTCGGAAAGCCCCAGCGCGTCTTTCAACAATTGTTCGCGTCGCATTTCCTTGGCGAGCGCGCGCTGATAATACCAGACGAGATAGCGGTTGTAGCGCGCGAAGGCCTTGGGATCGCTCTCGATATCGCGCAGATCGATCCAGTTGTTCTTGCATTGGATGTTGAAGATCGTCGCACCGCGCGTCGCCACGACGTCGAATTCCTTGCGGTTAATGCGCTTGATGCCAGTGACAGAATATCCCAACTCCGCAAGCGCGGCCTTAATCTTATCCTCGAACACGAAGCCCGAATGGACCTGATAGCGTTTGCGCCCCTCCAGCGTGAAATTCTTGAAGGCATTGAGGAAGCGCATCAGCAGATTGACGTTGGAAATCACTGTGTCGCCAACGGCAATGAATGGCGCAAAACAATTGCTGTTCTGTATAAAGTCGGCATCCGGCGCCAGAAGATCAGCTCGCAGTTGCGCCGCATCGCACCCGCTTTGCGCCCTAAGCAGCGTCTCGAATCGGCTGCGGTCCATAACGAGGAAATAATCGTCCGTCATATGGCGCGAGACGGCGATCACGAGCTGGCTCAATGCTGCGAAGCGGGTGTCGTCCAGCTTGAACCCCGCATAGGCGCGTGCAATCAGCCGCGCTTGATGGCGCAGCTCCGCGGCGGATAAAAGCCGCTTGGGGTCGATGGCCTCGACAACGATCGGTGCCAGCGTGTCGGCACGTAACTCTTCCATGTCCAGCACCGACAGGCGTTCCGGCTCGAGAAAGAAGCCTTCCAGAGGCTGGAAGGTGTGGCTTCCCCATCCGCCCACGCCGTCGTCGCGCACGGTGAAATCCGGAACGATGTCAGCCAGCAAAGCCTGCCGGTGAAGTGTCACGAGCGACATGCCGTGCAGCTCGATCTGCGGCATGAACACGTTCATGCTGTCGAGCGCCGTCATGGCGCGCGTGCCTTTGCAGCCGTGCGGCAAGGAGCAGAGCAGCGTCACTATCAGACGCCGCCGCGACTGAAAATACGTGACCGCGTCGCCGATGGTGGAAAGATTGATGCCGTATCCGAGATCGGCCATGCTATGCGCGCGATAGGCCGCACCCAGCGCGGCCGCCTGCAATAGCGTCGTCGCGAATCTGCGCGCCAAGCCGTCTTCGAACCGCGCGGCGAGTGCGAGAACGATCTGTCCAAGCGCTGAGGGATCGCGCAGAAATTCGTCGCCCAGCGGTACCGCCGCCAGCCGTTTGGCGTCTTTGGCGGTGTCGAAACCGAAAAACGGGAGGTTGATCAGCTCTTCGACGGCGCGCAGCGTGGTGTGCCAGGCGGTCGTCGCCTAGACCGGATCGTAGGGGGCCAGCGTTGCCGCCAGCGCATCGCGGTTGAGCCCAATCTGGCTCGCGATCATGCCGCGCAGGGCGTCGCCGGAAAGCTCGGAAAGGCTCATGGAGTGCAGACCAGGACGTGAAGGCCAGAGTGGAAACCGGGGCAGTACCGGCGGGTCCGGGCGCCGCCATGACCTATATAGTGCCGCCGTCTGCTCGCCACTCAACTCAGCATAATAGTCCCCGGAAAAGCCGGTTCTCCCCGCTATAGGTCCGGCGGTTCGCGATGCGGTAAAATCCCGGCATGAGCGACCTTTTTAGCGACCGTGAGCACATCCGCCGCGCCCCTGTCACGACCGAGATCAGCGACCGCACCTGGTATGCGGTGATCGCCCTGATCGAACGCCGTCTGCATGACGGCACCTTGGGCTACCGCTTCCCTCTGCTGTGCCCGGACCAGCCGATTTGCATCGGCACGGATGTGGACAGTTTCAACGCCTATGTCGAAGCGCATGTGCCGGGCGTTTACACCGTCATCCGTCGCGACAACGGCGCGCCGCCCACGGCCGGCGTCCTCGATCTGCTCGAGCTGGTTGGTGAAAGCGTCGGACGCCCGATCGCGCGCGATGTGCACAACTACTTCGGCCATACCCATCTGGCCCACGACCGCGACGCCGGTCTTGCGGAATTCATCGAGGAAGTGAACCGCCTGTTTCGGCGCGCTGGTGTGCAATTCGAGATGGACGAGACCGGCCGCTTTCGCCGTCTGGGACCGCCTTTGCTCCGGCCACTGGTCCAGCGTTCGGCTTTCGCGACGGGCGACGACACGCTCGACGCTCTGCTGGGCGAAGCCTGCACGCGGATCATGTCGCGCGATGCGCGCGACAATCGCATGGCGCTGGAACGGCTATGGGACGCGTTCGAGCGCACCAAGGGCCTTGAGCCGGGCGCCAACAAGCCTGCGCAAATCGCGGCGCTGCTCGACCGTGCGGCGGATGGAACCGGGCCTGGATTCCACGCGGCGCTGGAGGCCGAGGCAACCGCGCTCAACCGGATCGGTAACGACTTTCAGATCCGCCATCACGACCATCGCGCCGAAGGATTGACGCGTCCGGAACAGATCGATGCGCTATTCTTCCGCATGTTCTCGTTCCTGCATTATGTGCTCGCCGCCACCGGGCGCGTCCGCTGACGAAAGACCGCCCATGCCGGACAACAAGCGCCAACACTTCGTTCCCCAATTCTATCTGCGCAATTTCGCGGACGATCCCGAGCGCCGCAGCATCCGTCTGTTCGTCCTGCGGCGGGGTCTGATGATGCCGCAGGCGAGCATCAAGGGCCAATGTCACCGCAATTTCTATTACGGCGCGGACGGACGGCTCGAAGCAGCGATGGGCGAATTGGAGGGCGAGGCCGCAAAGATATTTCGCGCGATCATCGACAATCACCAGGCCCCGCGCCCGATGATACAAGACCATCGCACGCTGGTGGATTTTGTGGCGTCGCTGCTCGGTCGGACGGAAGCCGCCGAGAGCGAGCTCAACCAGACCGTCGATGCGTTCGGGCGGCAGATTCTGGCGCGCGCCCGCCCCGATCTGGCCGAGGATTTGGACAAAGTGACCATTGGTTGGAGCAATGCGGTGATCGTCGCCCTGTCGCACGCGCTCGCCATGAGCCCGGTATTGTGGGACCTGCATTTTCGGGTGCTGACCGCTGCCAAGGAAATGACCTTCATCACCAGCGACAATCCGGTCGTGCTCTTCAACCAGACCTTCGATCCTCTGCACGAGACCATGACGCGCGGTCTCGCCAGCGCGGGCCTGCAAATCTATTTTCCGGTGTCGCCGCGTCACGCCATCCTGTTTTACGATCCCAATTGGTACAGGCCCGGGCGCGGGCGGGACGGGTTCGTGCCGGTCTATCCGATCGACATCAAACAGCTCAACGCGCTGCAAATTGGCAATGCGCGCGAGCATCTGTATTGGTCGGGCGCGGGCATGGACGGCGAAGTGGCGCGCCTCCACGCCCTTCATGCGGCAAGCCGTCCGCAGCGCGCCGCCGAAGTTCGCGCCGAGCGCATGGATCGACCCGATGGCCACCGGGGTGAGCTTCTGACGCTGATCAAGCCGCGCCCCAATCTGGTGACAAAGCTGGATGTGCTGAACAACCGCACCGTTCCGCAAGGCCCGGTGTCCAGCGTGCGCGCCCCGGAATGGACGAACATCGTGCGGCTTTTCGTGTATGAGGTCGAACAAGGCCGGCGCGACGCGGCAAGCATCTTCGAGTTCGTGAGCGCACACCCGCTCGCGAATGTCGCACTGTCGCGTTTCATTCCCGACCGCCGTTAAAGGTCGCGGCGAGTACGCGCCGGTTACATTTCGCCGGAGCGGCGATAGGTGCAGGTGACGATGACGGAGACCGGGTGGCGGCAGTGCTTGCTGAAAAATACCGGCAGCGCCACGCCGAGCTTGGCGCTGTGCAGCGTGTTCTTCGCACTCATCAGCATATAGGGATGCATTTGCTTTTCATTTTTGCAGCGCTGGCACGTCACCATGACGAGATAATCGGCCTGACAGGAATCTCCGATGGTCTCGACCTTGCCGTGGAAGTTGCGCCGCCCCATATCGTCCGCAGAAAACTTGGTCGCCCAGTGGCTATAGCGCGTGCGGGACCGCCGGCGCGCCACACCACGGAGCCGCGTGGAGAAGCTGCTCGCGCCGGAGGCGCAGATCGGCGATGAGCATGGCCGCGATGCCGTTTAGCCGACCGTCGATCGCCTGTTGCATCAGATCGCGATGCGCGTCCGCGCGTTTGATGTAGGTGGACTGGATCGGCTCCGGGCTGCATTCGGGGCGCTCGCCATCGGTCAGAACCAACCGCCATCCATCCTGTTCTTGCTCGAAGTAATAGGTGAAGCCTGCCCGGCAGCAGACCTGCGCGAAGGCCTGTTCGAGGCTGCCCACCGTCCCGCCAAATTGCTCCAAATCCTCCGTTACGAGGGCGTACATGCCGATCCTTCTTGTCCGATATCCGGTAGGAACATAACAAGAACACTTCGTCGGAGTCGAGCCGCTAGGAGTAGGCCGCCTCGCAGCTCAAAGCCGCAATGTGCTGCGTTCTTGAGCCTCTGGTTCCCTAGAATGCGTGGCAAGATATGGAGCGCGGCGCGTGACGAACAATCGCGAACGGGCATTGCCCGAAGGTTACGCCATCACCGATGCGCGCTGGCGCGATCTCACCAAAGACCAGCAGCAAACCGTGCTGCAAATCCTGAAAAACGGCGGCGCCGTAAGCGTCTCTTCGGCGAAGAAAGCACTTCCAAACGCCACCGCGCTTGTCTTGCTTCGCCATCACGGCGCCATCGTCGGAATCGGCACGATCAAACCGGAGCGCGTCGGGTATGCCAAAGACAAACAAGCGCCGGAGAAGGCCGGATATGCGTTCGATCCGAAGATGCTGGAGCTCGGTTATGTCGTCGTGCACAACGACCATCGCAACAAGAAACTGTCGGGTGATATCGTGACCGCTTTGCTTACCCGTTATGACGGTCCGCTATTCGCAACAACCGACGCGCCGAACATGAAACACACACTGCGCAATCGCGATTTCGTTCAGCGCGGCCAGGAATGGAAGGGCAAGCGCGGCACGCTGTCGTTGTGGCTGCTCGACGGCAAGACTTGACACAAAAAAAGGGGCAGCGTGCGCCGCCCCAGATTTTCAGATTCGCGGCGGTTACTCCGCAGCAAGCGGCACCGATACTTCGCGATCTTCAGGGCTGGCAAAGATCAGCCAATGCGGCAACCAACCCTCGACCTTCGTGCGGCCATTGGCACCCGCGAGACAGTCGCGCACGATCTGTTTCTGGGTCTTGGCCTTCTCCGCGACATTGGCCTTGGCGGCATCTTCGCCCGCCACCTGCGCCACCAGCATATTGACTGTGGCACGGTCGCGGACGAGGTCGAAGAATGCATCGTCGGGTTGCCAGTGGGTGCGCGCGTCCACGGCGAGCCGCGCACCAACGTCCTCCACCACATCGCTGCCACAGGCCAGCGAACGCGCCATGAAGAACGCAGCAATCCGCGTCACCTCCGTGTCGGACAACGCAAGCAAGCGCGCGAACACATCGCAGGTTTGGCGGCGGACGAATACGTCCTCGTCATCCTCCGCTTGCCAACCGAGCAACATACACACAACCCGTTCCTCATCCGCGAACGCGGCCTCTGCCGCGCTGTTCTCGATGCTGGCGCAGATGGCGAGATTGCGCGCGGTCTGCGCATCCGGTTTGACGCTCCAATTGCCCGATGACGCGGCCATGTGCGCCACGGCCAGGCGAAACGCCACCTTCGGATTGGCAATCAATGCCAAGCGCACGACCGCATGGCGATGCAGATCGAGATAGTTCTGCAAGGCTTGTGTTACCACCACGCCCGTACGCGGCGCGGCGCGTTTGGTATCATCTGGGCCGCTCTCGCGCTCGGCTTGCTTGGCGAGCTTCTTGGCATCCTTCTGCGTGAGCCAGCCATCGAAGATTTCGACGGCGCCGTCATGGCTGACGGCGATGAACACCTTGCCGCCTTTCTTCTTGGGCACCTTCACATGCTCGTACTGCACAAAGCGCGAACCGACTTCGAGGATCGCAACCTCGCTCCAACCGGATTTGAGCAACGCCTCGCGCTTGTCCGCGATTGCGCGGTTCTGCAAGGCCCAGAACAAATCCGCATCCGTGAAATAGCTGTCCTCGCCGAACAAATCCTCCACGATCTGGCCGGTGTAATCGGTCAGCTTGAACAACGCATGGCTGGTTGCGATCTGCTGACCGCCGAACAGCCATTGCTTCAATTGATGCCCACGCGGCGCATATTGGTGCGGATCGTTGAACAGGCGCAGCCATTTGCGCTGCTGCGTCGGCGAGGCCATCGTCAGGTGCCGCACCGTCTCGTCGTCAATCTCTTCCGCGCGATAGGCGTCGCGGATTTTGGGAAGCAGATTGCCGAGTGCCAGACGCTGGTTCACCTGCGTCTTGGTGAGGCCGAAGGTGGCGGCGATGCCGTCCACCGTGCGCCCTTCCTTGATGAGGCGGACGAAGGTTTCATATTCGCGCATGGGATCGGGATCGCGGCGCGCGACATTTTCCAGAAGCGATGCTTCAATCGCTTCGGCGTCGTCGCCGTCTTCCATGATGGCGCAAGGCGGCGCGTCCACTTCGCCAAGTTTCTCGCGCTTGGCCTTGAGCGAGAACCAGCGTCTGCGTCCGGCCACGACGCCGAACTTGCCGTCCTCGGGCCGCACGATGAGCGGTTGCAGGACGCCCTTGGTCAGGATCGAGGGCAGGATGTCGGAAACATCCGGCGCGGGATCGCGGTAGCGCATGTTGGTCTTGCTGATTTTGAGCTTGCTGAACTCGATATGTTGAAGTTGCATGACGATCTACTCCGTGCGTTGTCTGGATTGGAAACCGGCCTCGTCCGTTGTTTCGAGATCGCGGGCGAGGCCGTGCGGCGCACCATTGCGCCTATTCCGCCGCCTCGGCGGTCGGAATGTCGGCCTCGCTGTGGCTCTGACAGGCGAGAATAAAATCGCTGGCTTTGCTGGCTTGGCTCGCCGCGTGAAAGATCGCGCGCGCATCCTCTTTGAGGATTTGCAGCCAGTGGCCCAGATAGCCCGCATGACGGATTTGCGGGGCGATATTCATATGCGCGCACAGGAAGGTGCTGGTCAGTTCGGCAATCAGTTCTTCGCGGGCATAAGCGGATGAACCGAAGCGGTGTTTTAGATCGCGATTGAGCCGCGATGGATGCGCCGTCCAATGACCGAGTTCATGCAAGGCCGTGCAATAATAGTCGGCGGGCGAAAGAAACGCTTCGCGGAACGGCAGACGGATGAAATCTTCGCCTTGATGGTAGAAAGCCTCGCCACCACCTTCGACCAGACGCGCGCCGGTCGCGGCGATGAGTGCATCGGCCTCATCATTTTGCTCGGATGGCGGAACGGGTTTTGGCTTGGGGACAATGTGCGCGGGCAAGCCTTCGCATTGCTCGATATTGAATACGACAAAGCGCTTGAGGAACGGCACAACGTTTGCCGCCTCGCCGGACTCGGCGGCGCGTTCGCGCTCGGCCTTGGGAATGAAACTGTCGGCGTGACAGATGGTGGTGCCTTTCTCACCGCGCCGCACATGCCCGCCGAGGTTCAAAGCTTGGCGAAAGGTCAGCCACTCTTGCGAAGCAAATCCGCGCCTTAGAACGGCATCCCAGAGAATGAGAACGTTTATGCCGCTATAGAATTTGCGGCTCGCCGCGCTGCGCGGCATGCCAAGCGGCGC
Source organism: Alphaproteobacteria bacterium (assembly GCA_028871345.1). Classification (GTDB taxonomy): domain Bacteria; phylum Pseudomonadota; class Alphaproteobacteria; order Micropepsales; family Micropepsaceae; genus Rhizomicrobium. The sequence continues at coordinate 8,350 of JAGWNK010000049.1, forward strand.
GCTGGCCGCGCTCCACGGCTTCACCCATGGCACTGCACCTTGTTCCAACTCGCGCACGATGGCGTCGGTGACGTCCTGATAGAGATTGCTGCGGCTCGCACCGCTTGCGGACTGCTGGGAATGCTGGCTCATCGGTTGCCTCCGGCTCAGACCTCCCGCCCGCAATTCCCCCAGAGCGGGGGTGGGCGGCGTCTTCGACCGGAGAAGCCCGCCGTCAGAGGCGGGGCGCATCCGAAGGACCGGAGCGCAGCGGAGGACTGAGCGAAGCGAAGTTGCGGCGCGCCGCGGCGGGCTTAGAAGGGAGCGCCGCGCACATCCGCGACGGGGAATTGCTAACAGATAAAGGCAGCGCCGGCAGGCGCTGGCCGAACGCTCTTGCGCCAGGGATCGAAGCCCAAAGGGCCGAGACTGCGCATGCAGGCTCGGTTCACGAGAGCCTGGCCGCGCCGCGTCAGCGGCGCGGGGCGCGCCAACAGGATGCAACTGCGATCAGGGAAGGTAAGCGGTCAATATCGTCATCAAGACCATATTGGCGTGGGTGAAGTTTTCGCGCTGTCCGCGAATTCCGTAACTCCATTTGACGCCATGGAAGAGATTGTTGCGCAAACGTAGGACAATGATGAGCAATCCGGCGAGCGTATCGGACACGCTGGTGGCCTCACCGCGCAGCACGCGCTCGACCAATGCAGGCTTATCGTTGCGGCGCAGGTGAAGACCCGCGAAGGCTGGCGTGAAGGACGTGCCGTCAAAATAACGGTGGCGAAAATAGGTAAGCGGCTTGGCATAGTCGTTGAGCTGCAGCCTACCGCGCGTGTGAAGCGTGGTGCAGACGCGGCGGATGCTGTCAGCATTCGCCGCGGTATTGAGAACCAGCGATTCAAAATAGCTCCACAACAGTGCGAAATCGCGGATCGCCTTGCGTTCGCCCGGCGTCAGGTTCTCGTAACCCGGCGCGTTTTGGCGTAACCAGCGCTGCGCCTCCATCGCGAATATCTCCTTATACGCTCGTCACGGCAGCCGGCAGTCGACGACCACGGCGCGGACGATGCTTCCGGCCGGAATGGCGCGGGCCTGATCGTCCAGCCGCTGTTGTGCATCCTCAAGACTGATGTTCGGCGTCGCGGCCTTGCGACCGTCTTTCGCATCCCATTTCGCCTTGTCGAACCAGCCCACGAGATAGATGCCGACCGGCGCAGTAAGCCGCACCAGATAATCGTCATGGAGCTGGTCCTTGAGTGCCGAACACAATTGGCCGTTCCAGCAGCCTTTGGTCTCGATCACCGCAACCAGCGTATCCAGCGGTTCGCCATCGGACCCGCGGTGAATGGCTTGCACGCGGATGTCGGTACGTTTTCCGACGGGCGCGCCCGGTACGCGGCCGATTTCGACTTCGCGATTGACGACGATGCCGCTGTCGCCGAGTTCACGCTGGAGAAACCGTTTGACGTCGTCGCTCAGCGCGTCTTCCTCAATTGGACGATAGGTCTTGCCGCCTGCCTGACGATCCCACAGGCCGCGGATGGTCGGCGTTTCACCATGCAATTGCCGTTCGTATTCGCGCAACGCACCCACAAGCAATGTGACCAGATCATCGGGCGACTGCACGAGGACAGACTTGCGATCACGCGTGAGGCGTCGGACTTCTGCGACGGACAGGGGCGCCCAAGTGCGCATGCGCATGAGCTGCTCGGCTCTGCGCAGGGTGAAGATGAGGCCCGCGACATCGGGAAGCTCGGTCACGGCCCACCGCAATACGGCCACAGCGTCCGGCGTGGCACGTGCCGCAAGCTCGCCGGGCAAGCGATCGCGCAAATGCGTTACCTGTTCATAAGCTCCGACCGCGTGCACCCGGCCACTCTCCTGCACAGGATCGTCCTTGCGCAGGAAGATGCGTTCTAGCAATACATAGATGTCGGCAAGCGCACGTTCTGGCAATTCCGAAAAGATGTTCTCGCGAAACGCATAACGCAGCGCGAGGGTGAGAAAGAATGCGCGCGCGAAGTCTGCATCTGCCTGCAGCCGGTTCCACAACACTGGCCAAGAGGCCAACAGAGCCTGCGTGGCGAGCGCATTCGCAGCTGCCACGGCCTTGTCGGAATCGGTCAATGTGCCGTCGCACAATTGTGCCAGCAGATCATCCCGAGCCGGCACAAAGGGTGCAGCGAGCAAGGTGTTGGCGAGCACGGCAAATTGGTCCGCGGTGTTGGATGGATCCTTGAGCTCCGCCAGCACACCTTCGCACAGCGGAACGCTTTGCCAGCAGGGCTCCAGATTGCGCAGCGCGAGGAACGATGCGCCGGGATGAACCGGCGTGATACTCTTGGCCGTGCGCGTGCGTTCGCGGCGGATCAAGGTGCGCACTGCGCGCACGAATTCCGCGGGGGGCCTTTGCAACAGCGTCCGCCAGAACCATCTTCACTTCGGCCGGTGTGTCTTCCTCGAACTGTTGCGGAATGGCGGCGATGGCCGGCGCCCATTTGCGCCAGACGCGATCGGGGACACGCGCATAGGCGGCGGCGTCCTGTTGTTTGAGCAGGACCAGCGCCCGGAATGCAGCGAGATCGTTTCGCGTGTAGCGGTTGGTGCCGATCCAGCCGGCCACCGAAGTCTTGCCCGTCGAAAGATACTGCTCGGCGGCGCGCACGATGCGCATGCGCGTATCGGCATCGGCGTCACCCCATCCGGGCGTAGCCGTAATGACATAATAGAGATCGGAACCATAGACAGTGCTGTTGGGCGACAGTGTAAGGTCGATATTAAGGTGCCAGAACGCACGCCAATTGCCTGCATCGAAGTTCTTCAGATCATTCGCGATGCGCTCGACGGGCGGCGGCGATATGGCCGGCGCTGGCTGATTGTAGGTTTTGGACATCTCCTGATATTGGCGCGCCTGCTTGGCGTCGTGGGATTCCAGGAGGACACCGTCGAACACACCTTGAAAGTGCGTGCGCAACGCGGGCCAGCGTTCTGCGGAGTCATAAATCTTGTCGAACTGCGCCGGCGTGTAGAGATCTGACGTCACTTCCACTGCGTTGCAGAGCGATTCCGCATCGAGCGATGCATCGGGTGCGCTTCCGCCGGGCGCGAGCGACAGAAGCCAATCAAGATCGGAAGGTTGCAGCAATCCGCCGCGCCGATAGTGAAAGGCATCGATGCGTTCGATGCGGGTCTGCAGCATCGCATGCATGAGCCGACGGCGCGGGCCTTCGTCATCCGCCAACGCTTTGCGGAAATTCTGCAGCGCGCGGTGATCGGTCCCGCGCAGCATCTCAGCTGCCTGAGACAAAGCGGTGCGCAGGTAAGCGACCAACGACGTCCGGGTGGCGTCGTCGTCTATGTGCGCCCAGGCACGTATCATGATGGAATCGGCCAGCGACTTCAGATGAAAGCCGCCGATATAACCAGCGCTCCCGATAAAGCCGCGCGCCCAATCGAGGGCCGCGGGAAGATCGGCGACCGACAGGGAATCCGGAAGAATGTAGTTGAGGAAGTGGATGTATGAGCCGACATAACCTTCGTCGGGCGCGACGAGAGGGTCAAACAGATTGGCGGCGGTGATGTGGTTGGGCCAGAGGATCTGAAGCGCGTAGCCGCGCATCTCTTCGTGCGGATCATCACCCGCTGTGCCGTTTACAAAGCCAAGCAGATGCGCGGCGACATTGTCGCCACCCATGTCGCGGATCGCAGCAAGCGCGCTTGCCCGCAAACCTGTGTCTTGTGCGGGATCGAGCGCCAGGGTGAGTAGATCGGCTTGCAGGCCGGTTCGCTTGCAAGCGCCGGCGATCATGATGGCCGCGCGACGGCTCATGATGAACTTGCCGCTATCGGTGAAGTAAGCGCGGAGCTGATCGTCCAATTTCGGATGGGCGAGCCGAGGATAGAAGCTCGCGATGCCGATCATCAAATCGGTGGCGCGCTTCTCATCGAGTGCCTTGAGAAAGGCACCTGTCAAAGCTTCGATATCCGAGGGCGACCACGCGGAAAGATCGGCGCGCAGCAGCACGAAGGGCTCGTTTTGAATGAGGGTGTCGCGTACCGGCGCGCTGAGCGAGGCAATCCAAGCGGCGACGACGGCGAGTTGGGGCACCAGACCGCCTGATGGATGCATCAGCACTTTGAGAATGTTGTCGGGCGAAACCTCGCGGTCCACGAGATGTTGTGCCGCCAAATACTCCGCGTAGCTCTGGTGCGCCCAGCCCATTTCCTCGGGACCGCGGGCGGTGAAGAGGCCCGTGTCGAGCACTTCGCGAATATGCGGTTCGCCAACATCAAACCCGGCAAAGCCTCCCTCTTCGCGACCGCCCGTCAGCGCGGAGATCACGACATCCTGGGGCGGCACGGACCCGGACTCGATACCGGTCCAGACCGCATAGCGGTTGGCGAGCATCGTGGCGGCGGCAATGCGGCCTGCCGTGCGCAGGCGCTGCTCCGGATTGAGTGCGCCGACACGGCGCGCGCCGCGGCGGCTGGCATTGGTTTCCTCGCCGAGCAACAGGCTGCCTTTGCGATAGATCTCACCCGTGCTGTGCGGCAACCGTCCATCGCGCGCAAAGATGTCGAACAGCAGATTGAGCGTCAGGGGCTTGATCGCGAAGGGGACGGCATCGGCTTCAAACAGAGCACGGATGAAGGCATCGTGATCGATACCGCGCAACTTGGCGGCCGAGACCACATCGGTCCGGCGCAAGGGCGCAAGTTCGAAGACGCCGACGCCGGCCTCACCCCAAAGACCGGTCAGCGCCGGCTCGAGAATGCCGCCGGGCCACACCGCCGTGCGGCAGGCGATGCGCAACCACAGGCGCGCGTGGGGCCGTCGCGGCAGCTCATCCGCCAGCAGATTGGCGATGGAGTCGATACGCAGCAACGCCTCGTCCAGGCTATCGAGGTGTAAGACCAGATGGCTGTCGCCATCCTCCCAAGCTCGAAAGGTCGGATTGTCGAAGATGCGCCGGTAGAGAAGCTCTTCGCTCGAAAACGCGCGCAAGTCTTCGCGCATCGAGACCATGTCGCCATGGTCGCCAGCGGCGACGCGTTCTGTTTCGCCCGCCAGTGCTGTCGATTTTCCAAGGCCGGGTTCGCCCAGGAGCATAAGGGCGCGATGGTCGACGAGCTGGTCCAACGTCTTGGGCTGAGGCTGCGCACCGCGCCAGATATGAGACGTCGGGTCGGACAGAAAGCCGGAATCGGAGAGATCGAGCATGCCTTCCCGCGGACACCAGAAGCGGGGCCACGGATAAATGAGCTTTTCGTCCATGGGTGCTGCTTTGCTCATGGCGTTTCCATCGCCTCGACAAGCGCGGGCGCGCTTGGCTTCGGGAACAATTGTTGGCGCAACAGGTCCATCGTCTCCTCGGAAGCGGCGATAAGACGTCGGCTCGGTATGATCTTCGCGGTGAAGCTGGAGGTCGCCATGAAATTGTGGACGGAGCGCATGCGGTCGGGATGCACGCTCGAATAGGCCGCCAGAAATTCACGCAAGCTGAAGTTCTCAACCGACGACGTCAGATTTTCCAGATCGGCGATCGTCATGATGATGAGCGGATGCACATGAACGCCGGGCGGAACAGGTCCCAGCAGCTGCTGGAATTCCGCATCGAGAAATTTTCCCAAGCCCGAAGCGGCCATGCGCTCGTCATGAACCGTCAGAACCGGATAGACCGATTTGATGTCGCGATAGATGCCACCATCGCCGCACCATTCGCGCCGCGCCAATGCGCCAACGACCCGCGCCAATTGCACGACGCCTTTGCCGCGCTCGCCTGGCTTGGCGCTTTGGCCATACTTGTCGCGCAATTCGGCGAGGAAGCGTTCGGGGTCGTCCGACAGAACGGTGTCTTCGCGAATCCACGCCGCCTTCATCTCGAACACGATGGCCGAATCGATATCGGCGAGGATGGCGTCCACCTTGAACTCCTGGCCGGCCGCATTCTTGCCCGCCACTTGGCTCTGCAGGCGTTTGACCAACAATCCGCGCCCGGTGGGATACATCGCATCCAGCGTATCGGTCGCGTAGTGTTCGAAGGCATCGCCAAAGGCGCTGAAGACGCGGTTGGCCTCGCCGCTTTTGAGGCCGGCGAGGATGCGAAACAACGGTTGGCTGACAAGGTTCTCGCCGAAATAGACCGGATCGAGGATCGCCGAACGTCCATCGGAAAAATTGAGGATCGGGCGATTGCGCAGCGTCAGAAAAGCGGAATCATCCGGGCGTTCCGCAAGCGCCTCGGCGAGACGTTCCGGCGATTGGCCCTGTAGGGCCATGAACGCCTTGAACTGCGGCTGGAAGGCCGTCTTATCCGCAACATAGTCGGTGCGGAAGAAATGTCCGTCGGGAGGTTCGGCGAAGGTGTACATGAGAAGCGCCGCCGAGCAACTGCAGAAAGCATCAAAGCTGAGTCCTGCCGCGGCCAGAAAGCGCGCATCGAAATCGGCGAGATGTTCGCGCAAATATTTGGCGAACAACAAACGGCTGCGGCCCAACACCATGCCAGCATGGGGCGCTTCGATGGTTTCTTCCAGATTCTTGCGAAAGGCCCCGAGCGCACGGCGTAGCTGTTGCGTGGGATCGGCACCGTCATCGGCCAAGCGTCCCGCGAACAGGCGCTGCCCCCACAGATCGCTTGCGATGAGGGCGGCGCGGAAGAACGCGGAGCGGATGGCGGCATCGGAGAAAGACTCGCCGTTGCCGGGGCGCGTCGCACAATACTGTGCACACCAGCGCGCCAGTTCGAGAATCTGACCGCGAAAGAAGACGGACGTGCGGCTCGTTCCGCCGAGCGCCGTGGCGAAGCGATTGATCGCAGCGACCTCGTTGGGCGTGCATAGCCATGCGATGGCCCGTGCCTGGCGATCGAACGGCGAGAGTTGCGGACCAAAACCGTTGACCAGTGCATTCAGGCGTGTGCAGGCCAGCAAAGCGTCATCGCGGCTGATCTGGGACAGCAGCCGAATGATGTTCTCGCGATCGGCGGCCGTATCGGGCGCAATTGCACCGATGTTGAGAAACACGTCGATCTCGCTGGCCTGATCGTTGACCATCAATAGCTCAGCCGCTTGCGGACATTGGCATCGGTGTCATGCCATTGCGCTTCGTGGTCGTAGCTCTTCGCCATCTCCTCCAGAAACTTCGCGGTGAAGGGATGGTGGAAGGCAACGGCGCTGGCCCATGCGCGGTATTGCGCCGCCAGGACGTGTTCGTCGGCACCATCGCGGCTGCGAAAATGTGCGCCGCGGGCATTGTGGCGCCCCATATACATTCCTTCGGCCATGTCCTGCGAAGCGATGGCATCGAACACCTGACGCACCGGCTCGGACGGCCACACGCCGTCGGCGCCGCCTTGGCTGCGGCCCAAAATCTCGCCAATCACATGATCGACCATCTTGAGACGGCCGAACTGCTCTCCGAGCGCCCGCATCGTATTGAGCCAGGCACGCAGCTTGTCGGCGTCGATGCTGCCATCGGCATTCGTGCCCGGGGTGCGGGAAATGCGCCGCAAGATGTCGTATGCGGACATCACCGCCGCGCGACGGCGCTCTTCATCGCCGATGTTCCATTCCGGCGGATCGTCCTTGCCGTCCTGGCGCACATAGACCATGCCGATCAGCTGCATCAGAAGCTGCGGGTCTTCGGCAACAGCGGCTTCCAATCCCCGCAGGCCGTAGTCCGTGTGATCCAGCGCCGCCGCGTAGGTGAACTCCAGTTGCACCAATTCCATCTTGGGAAGATCGGGGCGCGCGGCCAGCACCTTGAACGCTTCGGCCACGTCGTAACTGGCGAGCTGCATGTATTCGACCGGCTCGGACGTGGACGTTGCCGTCTGACGCAACAGGCGGACCAAGCGCTGCGTATCGATCTTGGCAAAGCTCATATGCGCGGTGACAAAAGCCGCGCGCGGACGATCGGCCTCCAGGAGCTTGTCGATGAGTGTGCTGAACTCGCTTTCGTCCTGATCTTCCCAGCGCACATAGGTCTCGCGCCAGTAGCGGGCGCGCCAGTCGTCCGGAACGAGTTCCAGAAGATCCCAGGTCGTCTTGCGGAACGGAGCGCATTTGAGGAGGCGGATCGCCTTGTCGCCGCTTGCCGCTTGCGCGTAGCGGGTCAACAAGCCGGTCAGCAACGATGTGCGTGCATCCGCACCCACGCCGCCGAGAAGTCCCGAAATTACATTATCGATCTTGACGGCTGACGGCGGCGCCGACTGTGCGGCCAGACGATCCAAAACGACGGTGCGATCGTCCGCATCCAGAATCTCGGCGAGCAGCCAGCCGATCGTGCTCTCGGCGCCGCCGCGTTCGCACAATCCCATCAATCCGTCATAGCCGCGCGCCTGCCAGATCTCGGTGAGCGCTGCTTTGCGTTGCGCGGCAATGCGCGCCTCGCGCTTGCGAAAGTCGAGATCCTCGTCCTCAAGCTCATCGGATGATTCATCGACCCAGTGCGCGGCGAAGAGCCAAAGATGGCGCACGATGAGGTCTTTCGGCTCCAGCGCGGCATAGGCTTCGCGGGCACGGTCCTTGATGGCGGGCTTCACGCCGCGAATGCGCGCGCGCCGCGTGAAGGCGGTCTTGCGGATGCGCTCGCGCAACGTATGGCGCGCGGTATCGTCGTTTTGTTTGGCGGACCATTCGGCGACCAATGCCCAGACGCGGTTTTGATCCTCTTCGGGCATGAACTCCAAACGTTCGACAAGATCGCCTAGCGTCGATGTCGTATGGTGCGGCCAAGCAAGCGCGATGGCCCGGGCTTTGTCCGCGACCGCCCAGATTTCACCGTAGGTCTTGGCCGTCTGACCGGCACCGGCCGCTTCGTTGCGCCAATGCGGGCGCGCCGCGTAATGGCCGACGGCGTGGTGATGGCCGAATTGCTCGATGATGAGCCGCCAGCCGACATCCGGATAGCGGCGGCAGACCTCTTCCATCGCGGCGTTGCGCTGATCGATGCTCGCTGCGGTCTGCGGCATCCAGTTGCGATAGATTGAGGCGAGGCTCGCGGCCGGCTTGTTCGACCAATTGTCCTTGATCTCGACCTGGGCGAGTTCGGCAAGCACAAGGGAGACGCGCGGAAGCCGTTCCGGCTTCCATGCGAGCGATTCCAGTGCCCACAGCAGATCGCTGCGCGGGCAACCGCCGAACATCGTGTCGGCCGGCGCGAGCAGCGCATGCACTTGTGGATTGGGCGTCTTCAAATCCTGCTCGAGGATGTCGAGGAACACGTCGGGCGCGGCTTCGGCGTAGCGCCGCAGATCGTTCTTCTGCGAAGCCCATGTCTCCGCCTTGAGCGGCAACAGCAATTTGCGGATCAGAGCACCGACACGGCTGCTGAGGTTCACACCGAGACGATCGCGGAACAAGGCGTCGCCATGCACCGCCAAAAGCACCAACGTATCGCACAGCCCGCGGCGCAAGCCCGCGGAATGTTCGCGTGTCTTGCCATAGATGTTGGCGGCCCATTGCTTGTCGACCGGCAATTCCAGCGCCGGATCGGATTCGGACAGCACGATCTCGGCGGCGAAGAAGAAGTCGTCGAGCTCCTTGGCCGTGACGTAGGCGCGGGTCGCGAACAGCACGTCGATCTTGGACATGACGCCGCGATATTTTCCGATCGACCACACGGGCGCATCAGGAATGACACGCAGCTTCGCGATGGCGCGTTCGACATCGGCGTATTCGTGACCCGACAACAGACGCAGGATTTCCTGATCGGCCTTGGCTTCGGAATCCCAAACGCCGACGAAGATCATCGGGATGAGATCGCGCGCCAAGGCGGCGTCCGCGGACCAAGCCGGATTGTGAATGGCCGGAATATTGGACAGGCGGCGGCGCAAGATGGTCGGCGACGACGCGGACTCGCGCGCATAGCGATCATAATCGCGCTCCGGCAGTCCCATATCCAGGATCGCTTCGCGGAACGTCTGATCGTCGACGAGATCGAGCGCGAGATCGGGCTCGCGCTCCAAATCATCGCGGCGGCGGGCAATGACGATGTGGTGTGTGCTTTGCAAGCCGGCAGACGCGGCTTCGGTTTCGGGCGACGCGACGATGGCCACGAAGTCAGGCACGATCGCTGTCACCCGTTTAAGCGCATCCGGTGTCTGCAAAATCAAGGCGCGTTCGGCAATTTGCCGTGCGTCGCCTTCGAGTGCGTCCAGCGCGCACGACACGAATGCGACGGCTTCGCCTTCGGAGTCCGCGGTGATGACAAAAGGCGTGGCCGGCGGATTCTTCAACCAGGCGAGAAACCGGTCCTTGCCGCCGGCAACCGCGCTGCGAAAGAGAATCTTGCTCAGCGGCGGCTTGGTGGCATTCGCCCAGTCGTTCCACGCCGTTTCGAGTGTGATGATTCCGGGCGCGCCATTGCCAAGACGTTCGGCGAACCAGGCTTGCGTCGCCACCGACTGCTCAAGCCATTGCTCGAGATCGCTGGCATCAAGGACGCGCACATCCTTCCATTCGCCACTGGCACGTTTGGCGTTGGCCCAGTCCTGCTTGCCCCGCCAATTGTGCGGCGTCACGAACACGAACGTGATGTTCGCCCGCTCGGCGGCCGGCACGGAGGCGGTGCGCGCCGCATAATCGTCATTGGCCTTGCGTTCGGGATCTTTGTTGCAGCCGAACTCCCAACCGGACGTGCCGCGCGGTATCCAGGGCGTTGCGATGTCGGTGGCGACCGTGCCGTCCCAACCGGGTCGCTGCGCATTGTCGAAGGCAGGAAAATCGACGGTCGTCAGCGCCGTGCCCGTCGCGTGCACCAGATGGCGGAGCAGCGCGGGCAATTCGGCGCGTGCCTTGATCTGTTCGGCCCAGCCGGAAATCTGTCGCGCTTCGATGCCAAGGAAGCTTGGCACATAGGTGCGAACCGCGATTTCCTTGGCCTGTTCGCGACCCGCTGCCTCGTCGTATGCGGCCTGCATGGCCAGAAGTTCTTGCGCATTGGCACCGAACGCCTTTTCCAAGCGCAGCGCCATTTCGGGGGTGAGCGCAGCGTTGCCATTGAGAAGGTTGGATAGAGCGGGACGGCCGACGCCCAGGAGCTCGGCGGCCTTGCCCAAGGCGAGCCCCTTGGGCAGGACGTGGCTGCGGATGTGGGCGCCCGGATGGGTAGGGTTCTGCGGATTCGTATCTGGCATGGGTTGAGACCTGATGTGTAGTGTGTCACGCTACACAAGACATCAAGGTAAGTCAACATTCTATGCGAATCAGTGAGTCGTGGACACGCGCGCGCCGTAGCAAGGGAAGACGCCGCCTCCAACCCGATGGGATACTTGAATTCGCATCAAGTGAGGCCTATTTTTGCCTCATCTGATGCGGAGTGTTTCATGAGCTATCACGGTCTAGCGGTGGAAGAGCTTCTCGGCGTGAAACCCAAGAAGACAGAAAGCACCCTCACGCTCGCGAACTCGATCGAGAAAGGCTTGCCGGTCTCCGCGCTGGATACCTTTGCCTTCCACGTATCCCCGCACAATGTGCGTGGCTTCTCCTATCGCGTGGTGGCGAAGCCGACGCTTGAGCGTCGACGCCGGCTGAAGAAGCCGCTGACGACGGATGAAAGCGACCGCTTGGCCCGCGTGGCCAAGGTCTTTGCCTTCGGCCTTGAGATCTTCCAGGACGAGGACAAGGTGCGCAGCTTCCTCGAACGTGCCCACCCCATGCTCGACAACAAATCACCGTTGGAGGTCGCGCTGGCGACCGGACCCGGCGCCGATGCGGTGATGAATATCCTTGGCCGCGCTGCCTATAGCGGCGGCGTATGACGGCACAAAAGACCGATCGCGTTCTCACGTGTTATCGTATCGGCGATCCGAACGGCACCTATCCGATTTACGATGCCGAGGGCGCGCGGCTTTATCCCGGGCGCTGGAACACACACAACTCTCCGATCATCTATACCTCCGAGCATTATTCGACAGCCATGTTGGAGAAGTTGGTGCACGCCAACATGGTGTTGCCGGCAAACCAGCACTTCATCACCATCACGATCCCCAATGGCATCAGTTACGAGGTCTTCCAGACCGCTGCGCATCCGGGCTGGGATTCGCGAAACGAATCCATCTGCAAAGCCTTCGCGCAAGCCTGGTACGATGAAAAGCGCTCCGCGCTCCTGATGGTGCCCTCGATCCCGGCGCGGATCGAACGCAACATCCTGATCAATCCCGCACATGCCGACGCAACGCACATCACTCATGCGATGCCCGAGCCGGTATGGTGGGACGCCCGCCTCTACCACGCGGGCTAGCGGTCAGGTCTTGGAAGCCAAAACGGTCGATACGCGCTGATTACCGTCGCATCGTTTATCTTGGTTGAGGTGTGCGACGAGGTACGCTCCCAATGGTGCTGATGGGCTATTTCTTGCCCTTGAGCGGTTCAAAGAGCTTGCCGGGACTGATCTCGAGCGCTTCCGCGATCCGGCCGATGACTTCGATGGACGCGTTGATCTGCCCGCGTTCAATAAAGCCCAAATGCCGCATCGCGATCTTTGCGTCTGCCGCGAGCTGTTCTTGCGACGCACCGCGGGCTGTCCGCTGCCGCCTGATATTGGTCCCGACGATCTCTTTCCACGCCATACCGCCATGGGGGCGAGAATCGGCAAGAATCGTCTAGGATTGATCGATCCTATGACTGTAAGATTGATCGATCCTGCCCTTTTTTTGGAGAACAAATGCGGCTAGCCGAATCAGCAGTTGCGGATGAAGTCCCGTGGTCCGATCATGTCACGGAATACGACAGGGCCCACTTCATCCTGTATCTGCGCCTCTTGGATGGCGTGATTCTAGGCGCGAGCGACGACGAGCTCTGCCGCGCCATTCTCGATATCGATCCGCGGTCTGTGCTGGCGAAGAAAACCCTCACGAGCCATCTTAGCCGTGCGCGGTGGATGGCAGAAACCGGCTACCGGGACCTACTCCCAAAACCCTAACGGAAGAAGTCGAGATACCCACCCTCCATGGTCGAGATGCCCCGCGCCACCGCTCGGCGGATAACATCGCGCAGATTCTCGCCTGCATCGGACCAATCGCGATCAACCCGTGCTTCGCCAAAAAGGTCGACGGCGATGTCGCGATGCGACTTGCCGGCGAGATAGCCATCGAGCGCTTCCAGAACGAAGGCATTGCGCGCGCATCGCGGATGCGGCGGAAAGCAATGCCCGGGCAGCGCGCCGGCGGCGCGCAGCACGCGAAAACATTCGAGCAGCCGCAACTGTCGTTCGGCATGGCGCTTGGGGACTTTGGTGTCGACAAAGAGAGCGACCGTGTCGGTGATAGGTGCGCCTTCGATGGCAAGCTGTAGGCTGTGCATCCCGCCGCGGATGACCAGACTCTGCCGACCGTCGGTGCCGATGAACAACGTCTTCGGTAATGCGATGTCGGCAAGGTCGAGAACCACACCGCCAAAACTGTAGCACGTTGGCACGGCAACGGCGCGCAGCACATGGGGTACGATGTCCGCATTCCAAATCACCGTGGCATTTGCGGCGTTGTCATCCGAGGACGATGCCCACAGAACTGGTGATCGGCACGCGCGGGAGGACCCGTGCACGACCTGCACCTCATCGGATGACATCTGCGCTGGCGGTGATGTCGATAACGCAGCACGGACTAGCGCATTGCGCCGGGCGAACTCCCACGCCCATACGCTGTCGGGCGCAGATTTCAGATAATCATAGGCGGCTGACTTGCCCGCAAGATTTGGCGGCGGGTCGTTCTGCATGCTCCAGGCCTCCGTCCCCCACCGACATTGCCCCGCCTTAAGCTGCGCTTTGCACCACCGGCGCCCAGAGCACCGGTCCCTTCAATCCGCCCAACGACCGCAAGCGCTGGAGCGCATGTTTCGACACGTCGAGATAGCCCGCGACCGCAGTGGTGTTGCCGATGGCACGCGCAACACCGAGCCGCTCCAGTGGCCATTGTGCGCGACGCAAAATGCGCTCCATGCGCACATCGGTGACGGTAAGGATCGCCTTCAACCCATGCGCCAATCCGAACTCGACCATGCCAGCGAAGAGCTCATAGGTCGGTGCCGCCAACCCTGCCGCGGCTTTGGGCACGTCCGCATGGACATCCAGTGCAAAGCGGCTGCTCTCCCAGACATCGGCCGAACCATCGATCGGACCGGCGGGAAGAAGCACGGGAAACGCCTCGTTGAGCATGGTTGGTCCTTGCGATGGCAGAAACCGGACGCAGCCCAAAAGTCCGCTATCGTTACCGCGCAACAAGAGATAGGACGGCATTAAGGCATCGAATTCATCAGTCGTCCGTTAAGAAGCCGGTTTGAGGGCTGATTTTGGTGCGAGGGTGGAGAAGATCGCGGCGAGGATCAGGGGCAAAAGAAGCCTCAGCCAGTTGAGGATGAGGCGGAGATTGTGGCCGACGGCGCTGAGCACGGCATTGGTGTGAT
>JAGWNK010000050.1 GCA_028871345.1 Alphaproteobacteria bacterium
GACCTCCCGACTATGGCCGGAAAAGACCACTCCCTTGCCGCGCGGTCCATATCCCTGCTTCCAGGGCTTCGGTCCGTCCACCGAATCCGAGAAGGCGGTGAAGTGGCTGTCGTCGATGGTCGCCCCGGCGGCGATCCCGTTCAGCTGCAAATGGTTTTCGCGGAAGCCATCCCGTCCCACCGCATCGAGACACAGCGGCCACCAGGTGCGTTGCCAAGCGCCGCGCTGCGAAATCCGGGCAAGGAAGTTGTGCCCGGTGACGGTCGCCACAAGTTCCTCTCCGACCAGGGCGATCTCGTGGATATTGAGGGTTCCAGGCAGCATCACGCTGCGATAGGGAAGGAAGAGAACCCCTTCGGGAGGTTGCAGCTTCTCAGGAACGATTTCGCGGCGGAAGTCCTCCGCGGTCACGGGACGCAGCCAGAAAATCAGATTTGGTGTCCGCGTCGAACTCAGGATCAGCTCACATCTGGTCTGATCGAAGGCGATACCCGACGGATGCGGGAGCGGCAGCACGGACTGGCGCGGCACGCCGTTCGTCGCGCCCAGGACAACCACGAAGTGCTCGTATTCGCGGGAAACCGCCAGGGACATGCGTTCCGCCTCCAGGATTTCCCAGAAGGGGCCCGCGGTTTCGAACGCCAGGAGCGAAGGGTCGAAGGCGTATTTCTTCCGGTCGCTCAGGGCCGCGAGGTTGTCGACTTCCACCGTGTGCCGGTCAGGGAATGCCGACATCGTCATTCCGCCCAGGTCTTCCACGGAGAACGGCCAGACCTCCACAGCTCGTTGAGGGTTTCCACGTCGCGCACGGTGTCCATCGAGTGCCAGAAGCCCTCGTGCCGGAAGGCGGCAAGTTGTCCATCCTGCGCCAAGCGACGCAGTGGTTCGTGCTCGAGAACACATTGGTCGCGGTCATCGACATAATCGAAGATCTTCGGTTCACAGACGAAGAAGCCCCCGCTCACCCAACCGACGCCGTCCTGCGGCTTTTCGGTGAAACGCGTCACGGCGTGGCCCTGAAGGTCGAGCGCGCCGAAGCGGGCCGGCGGATGCACCGCGGTGAGCGTGGCAATGCGGCCCGAGCGGCGGTGGAATTCCAGTAGGGCATGAAAATCGACGTCGGAGACCCCATCCCCATAAGTGAGGAAGAATGTCTCGCCCGAGAGGTAGGATTTGAGGCGTGCCAAGCGCGCGCCGGTTTGGGCGCCTTCGCCGGTATCCGCCAGCTCGACAACCCAGTTCTCGCGCTTGTTCGACGTCAGCGAAACCTCACCGGATCCGATATCGACACGCAGATCGCTCGAAAACTGCGGATAGTCCACAAAAAAGCGCTTGATGATGTGCCCTTTGTAGCCCAGCGCCACGCAGAAGTCGCGCACGCCCGATTGCGCATAGCCCTTCATGATATGCCAGAGGATGGGGCGGGCGCCGATCTCCACCATCGGCTTTGGCACCAGGGTCGTGAACTCCTGCAGCCGCGTGCCCATGCCGCCCGCCAGGATGGCCGCTTTCATGTGGAATCTCCCGCCTTCTCCGCCTCAGCGGGTTCGTCGAGGTTGATGCGTTCCCGTTCGATGACGATGGCGCCCTGACGCACCTGCGTGTGGATGGCGCCGACATATTCGCCCAGCAGCCCGATGAACAACAGTTGAACGCCGGAGAAGAAGAATAGAGCAACGATGAGGGTCGCGATGCCGGGCGGGGCGGCGTTACGGTAGATCACGTTGATGGCGAGTTGGATGATGGCATAGAGAATCGCCCCAGCCGCGAGGATGAAGCCGATGATGGTCGCCATGCGCATCGGAACGGTGCTGAACGAAACCAGTCCGTTCAGCCCCTGATCGAACAGATTTCTCAGGCGATTCTTCGACATGCCGCGGGCGCGCGCCCGCCATTTATAGGGAATGGCCTTCGCCTGATCGCGGAAACCTACATTGGCGATCATGCCACGGATATAGGGGTAGTGATCGTGGAATTTCAGCAGCGCGTCGGCGACGCGCCGGTCGAGCAGCTGGAACTCGGCGGTATCTATGGGGATGTCGAAGTCCGCGAGCGCACTGATCATCCGGTAATACAGCTTGCGCACCGCCCGCAGGATCAAGCCCTCATCCCGTTCGATGCGCTGCCCATAGACAATCTTGTAGCCGCGCTCCCACTCGCGGACGAACTGCGGAATCAGCTCCGGCGGGTCCTGGAGATCGACAGGAAGCATCACCAGGACGGCGGCACCGTGTGATGCCCTCAGGGCATTGAAGTTCGAGCGGAAGGGTCCGTAATTGCGGGCATTGGCGATCACCTTGACCCGCTTGTCCTGCTTTGCGATCTCGCGCAACTCGTCGAGCGTGCCATCCTGGGACGCATTATCCGCGAAGATGTGTTCGTAGTCATAGGCCGCAAGCTCGTCCTCGAAGATCGCGCGCATGGCTTCGTAGCAATGACGCACATTATTGCGTTCGTTGTAGCACGGAGAAATGATGCTTATGAGCTTGCGCTGGGTCATCGTCCCGGTCTCTGCCCCCGGAAGACCACGAGGTTCATCAAGGTATAACCGGCTGTTACAACGATGGGAAGCGCGATCGCCTGCGCCAGCCATGCCGGCGCTCCGCAGGCCATGACGGCCTCGAGAAGTCCCACGTTGACCGCATACAATACGCAATACACGAGGAGGAATCTCGGCAGCAGCGCCACCCGCCTTTCGCCAAAAACGATGCCGCCGATGGTCGCGTAGTTGAACAGCGCGCCTATTGCCGTGGCGACGGCAAGGGCCGCGACCGGTGCCAGCCCGAACCACAGGCCCGCAAGATAGACGGCATAGCCGAACGCGGTATTGAGGACGCCGACCGCCACGAAGGCCGAGAAACGGGGCAGGTGGGCTTGCGCCAGGCGCACAACATCGTGATGACGCATCATTTGCAGCCGTAGTTCCTGCGGTACCAAGCGACGGTCTGCGCCAGTCCGTCAGCCAGATTCGTCGTGGGCCGCCATCCCACCGCGTGGCGGAGACGGTCGACATCCGCTTCCAGATGCATGACTTGATCGGGTCGATAAGGTATTTCGCCGAAGCCGAGCATCGCCCCCGGATCGATCAGGTCGCGCACGGCCTCGATGACATGGCGCAAGGGTACGGGCAGTCCCGATCCGAGATTGAAGTCTCCTGCCGCCGTAGGGGTCTCCAGGACGTCGGCGATTGCACGGGCCGCATCGGCTACATAGAGGAAATCCCATATCTGTTCGCCGGCGGTGAGCGACAGAGCACGCTTGTCCAGCAACGCCTGGATCAGTGACGGAATGAGCCAGCCGTCATTGTCCATCGGGCCATAGAGGGAAAAGACCCGCAGCCAAGCAAAACGGACGCCTGCGTCGGCGCACAGCTCCAGCAGGGTCCGACGCGCTTCGCATTTCGCACGCCCATAGGCGGTGGTGGGGCGAAGAGCATCGGATTCCCGGGCCGGCCCGTTGAGGGGCCCGTATTCGGCTTGCGATCCCGTCGCGACGATGGTCCTGACGCCAAACGCCAAGGCACTCGAGGCCAGCGTGCCTGCGGCCGCCGCGTTATCATGTTGCCGGGGATCGTTTCGCTCGACATTGAATACGCCGTGCCAAGCCAAATGGCAGAGCGCGTCCGGCTTGTGCTTCGCCAACGCGGCATCGATTTGATCGCGGCGATGCAGATCACCTGGTTCCAGCGTAATGGCATCGCGGACGGCGTCCAGGCGAGCGGGCCTGCTGCCGTTGCGGCAAAGGCAGATCACGCCATGGTCGCGGCGTACCAATTCCGCGGCAACATGGGATCCGAGAAAGCCGCTGCCGCCGGTCAAGAATACGCGCAATTTGTCTTGTCCTCGCGTGCGCCAGTTTACCGGCAACATCCGGCCCGCCTATACTCTAGCCAAGTCTCGCCCAACCCGAAACGTGCCGGTCGTAACGCGCCGCTTTCCATACTGTTTTTCCATCGCCATGGCCCTGATCGACGGATCCACTCGCTTGGCATTGGTGTCTGCTTGGAACGACTCCGGCGGGGGCTTCCTTGCACGTCTTCTCGATTCGCACCCGCGTGCCGCGGTTTGGCCCTTCGAACTGCAGCTCGGCACCGCGCACCGCCACGATGCCTGGTCGGGCGTCATCCACGCCCAATACCGCTGGCCCTTCTTTCCCTCCGTGACCGATCCGGCCGCGCTCTTCGACATGATCATCGATAAGGAGCTCAAATCGACGCTTACCGGTGTCGCGCCCCCAAAATTCGATCGATTCAAAGTCGAGGTCGACTTGGAACGATGGCGCCGACGGTTCTGCGGCACCGATTTGGGCCACTACAACCGCCGGCGGATGGTGGCCGCATACATCGACTCGTTCTTTGCCGAGCTGAACGGGCCGAATTCCGCGTCCGACGTGGCAGTCGGCCATTGCCCATGCGTCATCGTAGACACCGACGAAATCCTGGCGGACTTCGCCGATGCGCGCATCATCCACCTGGTCAGGGATCCCGTCGCAGGCTTGGCCGACTTCCGGCTTCGTCACGCCGGTTTCGATGCCCGCACGTTCGCGGACCGTTGGATCAAGGTGAATGGTGCGGCCGCGCGAGCCTGCGAGCGGTGGCCGTCGTCCGTGCTTCTGATCCGTTTTGAAGACCTCCTGAAGGATCGCTTGACGGTCATGCCGGCCGTCCTCAACCACCTGGGGCTGCCCCATGATGCCGTTGTCCTGTCGCCGACGTGGCTGGGGCGAGCTGTGGACGAAAACGCCATGGGACCGTTCGGTGGCATCGCCGCCGTCAGTCTCGATCACGAGCGCGACGCCGTATCCTCCATACCAAAAGACGAAGCAAGAATATTGCGCTCCCTTGCAGACGAGACGCAGGCACTGCTGAACCTCTGCATGAACGCAACGCGGGCGTAGGAAACGTGGGTTACATCCGCTTCCTTCTCGCGTCGAATGTCCTCATCAGCCATTCCGGTGGCGGAATTCCCTCCATGAGCGCGGAGGCCGCCGTGGAGGCGTTCTTCGTCATCAGCGGTTTCTACATGGCATTGACCTTTGAAGCGCATTACCGCGGCGCGGACGGGGTTTGGAAATTCTATCTCAGCCGCGTTGTCCGCCTTTATCCGCTGTACATCGCCGTGCTTGCGCTAATGGCAGCCATCTTTCCCATCGCCCGCGCCTTGCGATGGCCGATCAACGCGACGCACAGCTTCGACTATTTCATGAGCCCCGTTGACGGCTTCCAGCAGGTGTCTGTCTGGTCGCTATTCTTCCAGGACATCTTGTCAATCGACCCGGTCCGCGAGTTCCTGCTCCCGTTGCGGCAGGCGTGGTCGATCAGCGCCGAGCTGGCATTCTATCTGCTTACCCCTGCGCTCCTGCTCCTTCGGAAATCCCATTTGGCGGTCCTGGCGACCGTTTGCTTCGCGATCAAAGGCCTGATCCTGAACCGCTACGGCTTCCGCGCCGCCTACTTCCCGTTCCCGCCACAGCTGGGATACTTCCTGCTGGGCATCCTCATTTACCGGCTGCGGGACCGGCTGGCGTTCGAACGGCGCACCGCGGCGTGGCTCGCGACCGGATTCTGCCTGCTGGCTGTAAGCCGCTTGGATTTGAGCTTTGAAAGCCTGCTGGTCCCTGTCGTCCCCGTGCCAAACATCGTGCTGATCGGCACACTTTGCCTGGCGATGCCGTCGGCGACCATGCATTTTCGCGGCAGGACCGCCGCGCTGCTCGGCGACATGTCGTACGGCGTCTATATCATGCACCTCGTGGTGATTGATTTGTTGCGTGCGCTGCCGCTGCACGTGCACCGCTCGCTCTTCACGCTGCTCGCCATCACGGTCGCGGCCGCCTTGAGCATGACATTCGAGCTGACCGTGCAGAGCCGTATTGACGCGCTTCGGCGCCGACTCTTCTACACCGCAGGCCGGACGGCCACATAGGCATCGATTTGGCCAAGCGTCACGCCGCGCATCGGTCTGCCGGCGCCGAAATCGCGATACCAGTCGACCGTGCGACGGATCGTTTCGTCGAAGGTCCAGCACGGCCGCCAACCGAGGAGGCGCCTCGCTTTCGATGAGTCGAGCCTCAGAATGCCGGCCTCGTGGACGTGCTGGGACGCCCCCGTGACGCGGTAGGCTCCAGGACGGCCCCAGGCCTGGCAACAGCGCTTCGCGATAGTCTCGACCGTCTGTTCGCTCGCCCCATCCGGTCCAAAATTCCAGGCCTCCCACGGCGACGGACCGTCGAGCGCCAGCCGCTCCGCAACGCAGAGATAGCCCGACAGAGGCTCGAGTACGTGCTGCCAGGGCCGGATGGCGGCAGGATTGCGCAGAACGATCTCGCTTCCAGAGAGGAGCCCCCGGAAGATATCAGGCACGATCCGGTCTTCGGACCAGTCACCGCCGCCGATGGCATTGCCGGCCCGCACCGATGCCACGGAACAGCGCCCCGCGCCATAGAAGGAACGGGCGTAGGCCGTTGTCACCAGCTCGGCGCAACCCTTGCTGCTGCTGTAGGGATCGTGCCCGCCCATCGGATCGGCCTCGGTGAGGGCCTTGCCGCTTTCAGGATTGTCATAGCATTTGTCACTGGTGACGACGACGACGGCGCGGGCCGTCGGGGCGTTCCGGACGGCCTCCAGGACGTTGACGGTGCCCATGACGTTCACCGCATATGTGTCCACCGGAGCGCTGTACGATTGACGAACGAGGGCTTGGGCGGCCAGGTGGAAGACAACCTCTGGATCGAAATCCCGGATGGCACGCTGTACGGCGCCGCCGTCGCGAATCTCGCCGATTTCGTGCTCAATGCCATCCGCGACGTGCGCGACTTCGAACAGATCCCTGTCGCTGGTGGGCTGCAGGGCGTACCCGTGAACGACGGCGCCCAGCTGGCGAAGCCAGAGCGTGAGCCAAGCTCCCTTGAAACCGGTGTGGCCGGTGACGAAAACCCGCCTGCCGTTCCAGAAGGCGCGCCTCATGTCGCCTCCCGTCGCAGAAGAGCCTCGACCTGCCGGACGATGCCTTCGGCGTCAAACCCGTGGATGCGCCGGACCTCGCGCTGATCCGCTGCCAGGTGCGAAAGGTGTCGCGCGATCCCGGTGCGCAGCAAGTGAGCCTTGGGGCAGGGCAAGCCTGCGATCACTTCTGCGACTGCGCCGCCGAACCCTCCTTCGACGACATGCTCTTCGACGCTGACGAGCAGGCGCGATATCCGCGATGCATCCGCGATCGCATCCACGTCGAGGGGCGTGACGGTGGGTACGCTGAGGAGACCGACTTCGTATCCGCCCGCCGCCAATCGGTTCGCTGCCGCGACTGCTTCCGCCAAGGGGCTGCCGCTGCAGAGGATGGTCGCGTCACGCCCCGGGGCGCGCATCATGATGGCCTTTCCGAACGGTGCCTCGATGGCACGATCGTGGACTGGCGGCTCACCGCCACGGCCGAGCCTCAAGCTCGCCGGTCCGCGCCGTTCGAGGAGGCGGCGCACCGCCCACCGCGTTTCATGAAGATCAGCGGGGGAGATCACCGCCACCTCGGGCAGGCCGCGCGTGAATGTGACGTCCTCGATCCCATGGTGCGTATAACCCTGCGCGCCGTAAGCGGCGCCCGCGCCGACCGAGACCCCGATTACCGGCAGGTTCTGGCCGCAGACATCGTTGCGGAACTGTTCGAGGCAGCGCGCGACCGCGAAATTCGCGATCGAATACGTGAAGACGGTCTTGCCCGACGCCGCGAGCCCCGCGGCAACGCCCATCATGTTCTGCTCTGCCACGCCAACGTTGAGAAACCGCTCGGGAAACCGGTCGGCGAACGCTTCGAGCACCGAGAAACCCAGGTCCCCACACACCAGGACGATGTCACCTCGGTCCTTCGCAAGTTCACACAGCGTTGCGATGAAGGCCTGCCTCATGGCGAATTCACTTCAGCCAGAGCCTGTTCCAGCTGTTCGGCGGTCGGGGACCTGTAATGCCATTCGAGCCGGTCCTCCATGAAGGAGACACCTTTGCCCTTGACGGTGTGGCACATCAATATCGTCGGTCTGCCTCCGGTGGCGGGGATGGGCGTCAGCGCTGCGGCGAGGCCGCGATGGTCATGGCCGTCCAGTTCCTCCGCCGTCCAGTTGAATGCGCGCCACTTGTCGAGGAGTGGCTCCAGATCAAGAACATCCCGGACCCGGCCGAAGCTCTGGATCTTGTTGTAGTCGACCAGGGCGACGAGATTATGTAGGCCGGCGTGGCCCGCATAAAGCGCGGCTTCCCAGGTACTGCCCTCGTCGCATTCCCCGTCGCTCATGACCACGAAGACGCGCGCCTGCGTCCCGTCCATGCGGGCGGCGAGGGCCATCCCGAGGCCCATGGACAGACCGTGCCCCAGGGATCCCGTCGAGACTTCCACCCCTGCCACCGCATGCGAAACGTGTCCCGTCAGCGGCGATCCGTTGTCGCAGAACCGCGCCAAGAGCTCGCGCGGAAAAAAGCCGCGATGGGCCAGGACCGCATAAAGGGCCGCGGCGGCGTGACCCTTGCTCAGAATGAGCCGGTCGCGATCGGGCCAGTTCGGCTCGTCGGGACGCACGCGCAAGACCCCGCCGTACAGGACGGCAAGGATGTCGGCGACGGAAAGGCAGCTTCCAACGTGTGAAGCATGCGCATGATGCACCATCCGCAGTACGTCGGACCGGATCGCCCGTGCCAGGACTGTTGTGTCGCCATCCGGCGATATCATTTGTCTGCTGCCCCGCTCTTTTTTGGATTGCGGAGAGGCATGGGCGCAATCCATCGTGTAAATGCTGTTTGAGATTCAGTATAGTAGGCGGGGGTGACAGACAAGAATCGAGTTGCCGAATGCGATGGTGCGGCCCCGGCGCCTCGACAGTGCCGTCCGACGTTCCTTCACGTGATTCCGACCCCCATGCAGAAACCCGGAGCCGCCCTCGTTTCGACGATGCTGATAGGCATAGCGGCGCTTTGCCTTTGCATTGCCATGCTCGCGATTTCGCTCTCGCGGGGGCTGAATCTGGCCGACGAGGGCTTATACGTCTACCTCCTGATGCATCCGACGGCGCCGATGCCGTTCATGGACACCTTTGTCTGGGGGAGCATGACGAAGGCACTGAACCTGAACCTCGTCGAAGTCCGTTGGCTGACCCTGGTTCTCCTCCTCTCGTCGTCGGCCGCTTTGTGCGTGGCTGTGCTGGGCAGCCTGGGCGGCAGTGTAAGTGCGGCGCAGAAACGGGACTTGTGGGGCATTGCCCCTGTCTTCACGCTGCTTGGGGCGTTGTTGTACTACACCGCAAATCGTCCCACCGTGAGCTACTCGTTCACGATCATATTGGCGTGCAACGTCTTCGCCTGCGCGATGTTCGCCGCCCACGGGCTACGCCGTCATTTGCGGTTGCCCTTCGAACTCCTGGCCGGCGCCATGGTGGCGCTGGCGTTCACGGCCAGGCCGCCGAGCGCGGTGCTGCTTATCGCATGGCAGGTGCTGTTCGGCGTCATCATGGACCGCAGCCCGGGATGGGCTTGGCGCCTGTTGCGCTCGGTCCCCGTGACAGCAGCAAGCGCATTTGTCGTCCTGGGGTTCGCCGTCCTTCTCGGATACGATATCAAAGGGCAGTTGACGCTCGCGTCGGCTCTCGTTCGCACCTCCCACACATTCCATGATCTGGCGCGTATCGACGTGCCTTATGGCGCGGCGATCATCCTCGCCGCCATGGCGGGCGCTGCGGCGTACCTGTTCTGGCAGAAGCGAAACGGCGCCGCCGCCCAGAAGAATAGCGGCATGCTTGTGCTGATTGCCGTTGCAATCGCGTCCCTCTCGGCCGTAGTGCAACTCGCGCTGGCGGGAGCGCTGGTGCCTGCGCCGCAGCAGCAGAACGTCTTCGCGACAAATTACGCGCTGAAGAGCTGGGGTCCTGCCATGCATGCGGCGGCGCTGTGCTGGCTGCTTGTCGCCGCGGTCCCCGTGTTCGGCAAACGCTTGCCGGTGGCGCGGAATCTCATTTCGACCATCCCCGATCGGCCAGCGGTGCTGGCCGTGCAGACCGCGCTGCTCTTGTATCTGCTGTGTCCTTTGTCGCAGTTCGGCACGAATACGGGCTTGTGGCATCGAAGCATCATCAGCATGGGGCCACTTTTCCTGGCGGTCGCACTGCTGATCTGGGACTTTGGGCGTCGCGGACTGCTCAGGGCATGGCAGATGCCATCGCTCGTCCTCATGGTGTCGCTGCCGGTCGCTGCGAACATCTACGCCAACCAGATTGGAGATCCGTGCGGCCTGAATGGTTCCATCTGGAAACAGACCGTCGAATTGAATCGACCGGCTTTCCTGTCAGGGTTGCTCGTCTCACCCCAACTGATCGGGGCGCGGAACGAACTGGAGCGCGAGCTCGCAGCCGCACGCTTCGATCGGGGGCATGATGTTCTGTTGCCGGGACCTTCCAGGATCGGACTGGTGGATCTTACCGGGAGCACTGCGCTGGGCAACGGCTGGTATTTCGACTACGACGACGCGCAGGCCTGGAATTGCACGGTCATCGCCATGGGATTGCGGCAGCCTCACCGCCGCATTTTCGTGGTCGATCCTACGGATCTGTTTGAATACTCCCAACCTTGCATTTCGGGCTTCAGGCTGGGCAAGCGAACGGGAAAATGGGTTACTGAATTGATCCCAATTCGCGAGTTCGTGAGGGCCAAGCGGAACACACCTTGAAAACCCGGCAGGGATCGATATAGCCGGCTCGTCGCCCTCGAGAGTGCCGGACGGCCGCAACGACTTGACGATGCTAACCATTTGAAGCTGCGGATAAATCGTCCTATAGTTGTCTTGCAGGACGCGATGCGAGTGTTGGCCGTAGGGCCGGGCCAGGGGGTTCCATGTTGAGTTTTGGGTTGGTGGGTTGCGGCCGGATCGCCAAACGGCATTCTGAGCTGCTGGGGGCCGGCCAGATCGCCGGGGCGCGGCTGGGTGCGGTGTGCGATGTCGTGCCCGAGCGCGCCCAGATCGTTGCGCAGAAATTCGGCGTGCCGTGGTTCACGGATCTGCATGCCATGATGAAGGCCGTGTCGCTCGACGCTGTTTCGGTGTTGACGCCCAGCGGTGCGCATGCGCAGAACGTGATCGAGCTCGCCCCCTACCGAAAGCACATCGTGGTCGAGAAGCCGATGGCTCTGCGTCTTGAGGACGCGGATGCCATGACGGCAGTCTGCGCCCGCTACGGCGTCAAGCTGTTCGTGGTGAAGCAGAACAGGTTCAACGTGCCTGTGGTGAAATTGCGCGAGGCGCTGGACGCGGGGCGCTTCACCAAGCTGATCCTGGGGACGGTGCGCGTGCGGTGGTGTCGAACGCAGGCCTATTACGACCAAGATGCCTGGCGAGGCACCTGGGAACACGATGGCGGCGTTCTTGCCAACCAGGCCAGCCACCACGTGGACCTGCTGGAATGGATGATGGGCGATGTCGAAAGCGTCTCGGCCCGCGCCATCACCGCCCTTGCCAAGATCGAGACCGAGGACACCGCAATCGCCACGCTCAAGTTCACGAGCGGGGCGCTCGGACTCGTCGAGGCCACGACAGCCGCCCGCCCCAAGGACCTGGAAGGTTCCATTTCGGTGCTGGGCGAGACCGGCACGGTTGAAATCGGCGGGTTTGCGGTCAACGAGCTCAAAGTCTGGAATTTTGCCGACAAGCAGCCCGAAGACGACGTAATGCTGACCAAGTATTCGGTGAATCCGCCGAATGTGTACGGCTTCGGTCATCAGTCCTATTACAATCACGTGGTTGATTGCATCAAGACGAATGTCAAACAGCTTGTCGATGGTGTCGAAGGCCGCAGGAGCCTGGAACTCATCACGGCGATCTACGAATCGATCGAAAGCGGGCAGGAAGTCCGCCTTCCGGTCGTCCCGCGCCTGTCCAAGCTCGGCAAGGGCAAGGACACGCCTGCCTCACCGGCGGCGACTGGCATCATCGGCAAGAGGTGAGGATGGCCGTCAAGTTTCTCGATCTTTACGCCCAGTACGAAAGCATCAAACCGGAAATCGACACGGCCATCGCGGGCGTCATCCGCGATGCGGCCTTCATTTCGGGCAAGTACGCGGCCGGGTTCGAAAGGGAATTTGCCCACTATCAGCAGGCCGAATATTGCGTGGGCTGCGCCAACGGCACTGACGCCATCGAGATCGCGCTGGAAGCCCTCAGCCTGCCGCCGGGCAGCGAGGTGGTCGTTCCGGCGAACACGTTCATTGCCACGTCAGAGGCCGTTACCCGCGCCGGGCATCGTGTGGTGTTCTGCGATTGCAGTGATCAGGACTACACCATCTCGCTCGACAGCCTTCGGGACAAGATCACGAAGAGGACGGCCGCGCTCATCGCGGTGCATCTGTACGGGCAGCCTTGCGCCATGGACGAGATCCTGGAACTTGCCGCAGAACGCGGGCTGAAGGTGATCGAGGATTGCGCCCAGGCCCATGGCGCGAATTACCGTGGGCGCCGGGTCGGCGCCATCGGCGACATCGGCACCTTCAGCTTCTATCCCGGCAAGGTTCTGGGGGCTTACGGGGACGCGGGCGCCATCGTCACCAATGATGAGGGGTTGGCGACAAGGGCCAGGATGATCGCCAATCACGGCCGGATCGAGAAGTACAACCACCGCTTCGAGGGACGTAATTCGCGCCTGGACGGCATCCAGGGCGCCGTGCTCAGCGTCAAACTCGCCCACCTCGAGAAGTGGATCGAACGCCGGATTGAGATCGCCAACACCTACTACGGCATGCTCGCGGGCGTTGAGGGGCTCGTTTTGCCGGCGCGCCGCAATTGGGGCCGGCATGTCTTCCACCTGTTCGTCATAAGGACTAAAAGCCGTGACAGACTCCAGAAGCACCTGAAGGAACGGGGGGTCGAGACCGGCGTGCACTATCCGATCGCGTTGCCAAAACTCCAGGCCTATGAATATTGTGGCCAGGCCCGCGACGCGCTGAGAGCGAACCAGATCGACGGCGAGGTCCTCAGTTTGCCGATCGGAGAGCATATGAGCCTGCGGGACGCTGAAGAGGTAGCAAACGCGTGTCTCGAATTCTTCCGCGAACTGACGTGAAATCCTCTTCCGCAACTGGCGGTACAAAACCAAATCCCTCGGTGAACCCATGGTCTTGAGCTGGGACGTCGACAAAATTCTGTCGATGCTGTGGCATCAGCGGCGTGCTTTGTATGCTGCAATCGCCTTCATGTATGTGCTGGCGCTGCTGTACATGCATCTGGCCACGCCGAAATACACCGAGTCACTGCAGCTCGTGCCTGCGCCCGACACGACGCAGTCGTCGGGAGCGCTCGGCTCTCTCAGCGCGCTGGCAGGCATCAAGCTCAAGAGCGGCGACAACGCGGACATTTTCGACGTCTACCTTGCCGGACTGCAGTCTCATGCGGTGAGCGAGGTACTGGCCAAAAATCAGTCGCTGCTGAAGCGAATGTACACCGACCAATGGTCGGAGAGCGAGCATAAATGGCGCCAACCCATCGGGCTACTGCATCCGGTGGGATGGCTCGCAAAGGCCATCCTCGGAATCACGACCGATCCCTGGACTCCTCCGTCTGCTGACGATGTCTACAAATTCCTGCAGGACAACATCGACGTGGCGCAGGGCCGGGACACGCCTGTCGTCACCGTGACGATGAAGTCAAAGGACCGCCAATTCGCCTCCGATTTCTTGATGGCGCTGATGCGCGATGACGACCAGCTTCTTCGCAATCGCGCGCTCGACCGGGCCAACAACTACATAGAGTTTCTCCAGAAGGAGATGAACAGCGTCACGGTCGCGGAATACCGCTCGGCCCTGGTGGAGCACCTTTACGATCAGGAAAAGAGCAGGATGCTCGCCAGCGCAAGCAACGTCACATATGCTGCCGAGGTGTTCAGCGGGCCAATGTCATCCAAGAATCCGACATCGCCCAACATCATTGCGGCATTGCTTGCGGCAACGGTGGCGGGCCTCGCCGTCGGATTTGGCCTTGCTCTCTATCTTGAGCTGCATGGCCTTGAGCTGGTGTTTCCAAGATCGTTCAGGGGCCTCAAGGGCATCAAGGCGTCTGTGTTGAAACAGCGCAGGATACCAGCGGGCGAGGTGGGCGAACTGACGCGTTAGTGCTGGGGCAGATCGCCAAAGGGCCTTGGTCAGAGGGCGCGCAGAAACCGCGCCGGATTGCCGGCATAGATGCCCGGCTTCGAGATGTCCTTGGTCACCACCGAGCCGGCCCCGATCACGACCCCATCGCAGATTCGAACTGGCAGGATGGTGGCGTTCGAGCCGATCGACACGTGGTTGCCGACGAAAGTGCTCTTCCAAAGGTCGCGTTGCCCTTTGGCAGGTCCGCCGATCGCGAAGAGATCGTTGATGAACATGACCCCGTGGGCCACCACGCAATCGTCGCCGATCGTCACGAGTTCGCAGACGAAGGAATGCGACTGGATCCTGGTGCGGGAGCCGATCGTGACGTCCTTCTGGATTTCGACAAACGGACCGATGAAACAGTCGTCGCCGATGGTGCAGCCGTAGAGGTTCACCGGGCGGATGATCTTGACATTTCTGCCGCAACGAATGTCGCGGGCCTCAACTTCCGATATCAAAGGCCCATGTGCGTCGCTATGAACGTTCGACCACATGTTGAGCTCCGGAATCCGATGATTTCGAGGTCAGGATAAGCCAACTTTGGGAACTAGAAAAGAAAGGCCCGGACGGGCAGAAGACTTCAACCGATGCCACAGCCGGTTCGGCAGCACTGCGTTCCGCGCAAGGGCGCGATCGAGGCGATTTGCCGAGGTTTGCTGAGGATTGCGCTGGCGTGTTGCTCTGTTAAACTACCTAACAGTCGGGCATTCTTTTCATCCGAGACCAACCTGACTCCTAGTCCGGCCACGTGAGTGTTTTGCGGGTTGGGGCTGGCCGTAAGGCCGAGGATGGCTAGACTAAGTGATCGATGTTGCGGATCCTGAAATTGCAGCGGCCCACGGGCCTGCTCGCCAGCCTGGCCAAGAAAAGTGAGCCGGGTATCTTTATCAGTCTGTGGCAAGTCGTCGCCGCTGCATACAATGGCGATGTCGCATATATCGAAAAGCCGGGCATTGGCCGCCAACTGTATCGCTATGTACTTCGGCGCGCGCAATTGCGGGGCGATGACTTCTTCACAGTGAGCATGGATCACTACGCCATGCTCGCCATCAGTGCCGGGCTTCCCGTCTGCTATCTATGCTGGTCGACACCGGTGGCGCCAGTCAAGAAAGCGCTGTTTACCTTTTTTGTCCGCCGCTGCCGCAGAATCATCGTCAACGACACGATCACGCGTCAAGTCCTGGTCGAGGACTACGGGGTGAAGCCGGATAAGGTCTGCTTCATCCGTTTGGGCGTGGATACGGAGTTTTTCAGACCCTTGCCAGGGTTTTCCACTCGAAAGGTAATCATTCCCGGCTCCGCATTTCGAGACGAATCAATTGCCGAGACCATCCTTCGCAACACGGACTATTCCATCGTGCGGCTGGCAAACATGGAGCATATAGCGCGGCACTATGAAGGGCTTCAGTCGCGGTATGGCAACAGAGTCGCTCTTTACGCGAATGTGCGCCATGGCGAGCTACCGCGCATATATTCGGGCGCGGTTGCATGCGTCTTGCACACCTGCAAGGCATCGGAGCCGGCCGGATTGACCTGCGTCGTCGAATCGATGGCTTGTGGGCTTCCGGTTTTGACCAATAATGCCAAGTCAGGGCTGGATTATATCGAGGCGGGAAAGACAGGGTGGGTCTACGGCAGTTCCTCGGATCTCGTATCAATATTGAAGGAGTCCAGCCTTGATGAGCTGGTGGGCATGCGAGCTAAGGCACGGGAATGGGCAGAGAAGAATATTTCGTGGGACCAGCTGCAGACCCAATACGCGCGAGCCTTGAAAAGTTGAGAGGGCGGTTGCATTAGGCTGACGTCATGTTCGGGAGTGGAGGAAGCAGTGCGTTCGCTAGCGAGAAAGATCCTTTCACCTGTCGGGAGGACTGCCTATGCATTTGGAATTCGTCCGCTACAAATGTGTGCAGCGATACTTGCAGTTCCGCGGTTCTTCCGCGACATTTTTGCATATTCGAGAAAGCATGTATCCGGCCAGCCGTTCCCGCTGCGGCTCGCACAACTTCATCCATGCTTGACGGACTATCACGGCAATTCCGGCGTCACCCGAGGGCACTACTTCTATCAGGACCTTCATGTGGCAAGACTCATTTACGCAAAGAACCCTCACCGGCATGTCGACATCGGTTCGAGGGTTGATGGATTTATTACGCACCTCCTGTGTTTTAGGAATTTGGAGTACGTCGATATTCGTCCTCTGAGGGATGAACTTCCCGGATTGAAGTTCACGTGTTCCGATGCGACGTGTCTTGCTGAGTTCGATACCGACAGTGTGGAATCGATTTCATCCCTTCATGCCGCAGAGCACTTCGGGTTAGGCCGGTATGGCGACCCGATCGATCCTTCTGCGTGTTTCAAGTTCATGAGATCGCTGGCACGCGTGCTGGCGCCCGGCGGGCGGCTATACTTCTCGGTACCGGTCGGCAGGCAGCGGCTGGAGTTCAATGGTCATCGGATATTTTCAACGTTAACTATCATGAATACATTCAATGACCTTCATTTGGTGTCGTTCTGCGCGGTTCTGGATGACGGCAAACTGTACATGAATGCGAGTCTGGACGAAGCGTCGAGCGCCTACCACGCTTGCGGCATATTCGAGTTCACAAAGTCCGCTTGGACATTCTGAGCATCATGAAACTGTGTGTCCGGCAGCGTGGCAACTTAAGAGGCGGCGGTTCAAAACGGTGTGGATTGCCGCAGATATGGTCACTTGAGGGGCGAGGAGCGCGACGCTTGCTGTCCAGGACTCCTGTGCTTGCCACTCTGTTTAGGAGAGCTTTTGCCTCATCATTTTTGAAAAACGTATTGATCGTCGTGCAAGGCAACGCGGCCTCGGTCGTGATCATGGTGATCGCGCTGCCAATTCTCTCCCGGCTGTTTCCACCGTCCGCTTTTGGTGTGTTTCAATCCGCGCTGTCGCTCATGTCCGTGGGGCTTGTTGCGGCATCGCTGCGATACGAAACACCGATCTTGACAGCGAAGAGGCTGACGCTGAGGCCAATCGTATCGCTGAATTTTGTTCTGAATCTCGTTACCAGTGGCATCGCGGCGGTTCTGTGCATCGCCGCCTATGTCTTTTTCCCGGAAAGGTTAGGCGCAGTCAAATCAGTGCTCTTTCTGGTCCCGTTTTGGTTCCTGTCGGCGGGGCTCTTGCAGACAGGAACGTATATTGCGCTGCGGCAAAAAGGTTTCGCGCAGGTGTCCCGCGCGAAGATGACGCAAGCGATCGGCTATGCGGCGCTCGGCATAGTGGTCGCCAAACTGGGCTGGGCTGCGGCGGCGGGGTTGGTGCTGGCGGACATGTCAGGGCGCGCTTTCGCAGCAGCCTCGCTGTTCATCAGAGGTCGGAAATTGCTGTTGACCGACTGGAGTTCTCGAAGCGCACGCGCGATGAAAGTCGCCGCGATTCGGTACCGGGATTATCCGCGTATTTCGCTCATTTCAGCGACTGTAAACACGCTGGGCGGCATGATGACGCCTGTCCTCATGCTGATGTGCTTTTCAAGCACTGTGGCAGGGCAATTCGCGCTCGTCGACCGCAGCGTGGGAACGGCTCTGGGAGTGATCGCCCAGTCTGTCTATCAAGTCTATCTTTCGACTTTCGCCAACTCACTGCAGAGCGGGACCGATGAGCCATTGCGGCGATTCCGTCAGACGATTCTCATCCAATTCCTGATTGGGATCGTCCCGGCGATCGTTTTGGCCATCGTGTTCCCGTGGTTGTTCGTTTTGGTGTTCGGCGGCGAGTGGCACATGGCGGGCGAGTTTGGACGGATTCTGATGCCGCTCTATTTGGTCGGATTTTCGGTCTCTCCAGTCAACATGACGCTCATGGTCCTTGAAAATCAGCGGACACAGCTGGCATGGGATTGTTTCAGACTGACCGGCGTCGTCACCATCTGGAGTACGGTCGCTGTGCTCCATGTGTCACCATATTTCGCCATGGCAATCCATTCGGCCTTCGGTTGTACAGCCTATCTCGTCTACATGCTCATGGCGGATCGGGCCGTGCGCAGGCGCGTTCAGAACGGAAGCGCGCGGGTGGCGCCTCCTACGGCGGTTGAGGCATGAGCGCGATCGTTCAACGGGTTTCAGGCATTGACACCAATGTCGTGTTTGCTAAGGCCGCCAATTTCGTGATGGCGACGACGTTCACGATCATTCTGTCGTGGACCTACAAGAGCGTCGTGTCGCCTTGGTTCTCGTACATGGCGTTCACCTATGCGCCGCCCGCGACCGACGTGCTGGTGGTGGGGGCCATGGCGGCTATCATTCCTTCGCTTCTGCTGCCGCTGAAAGCCAAGCGGGCGGGGGATTTCATTCTTTGGGTCATCTATTACGCCCTGTACATTCCCGCGATCGCCATGCCGGTGCTGATGGGAAACCTGACCCACAGCCAGATCCTGGCCCTGGTGGGTTCTCTCGCCGCGGCGTTCGTGATCATCTGCATCCCGAGGCCTGCGACGGCCCGCGAAACCCGTCCTCCTTCCCTCACCATCAAGACATCGCTGTTCTGGGTTTTGTTCGCAACGTTGTACGCGGCACTGACGATATGGTTGGTTGCGGCCTATGGCGGGCACCTGCATCTGGCTGGCGTCCAGGACGTCTATGCGCAGCGGGCAGCCGCCGCGAATCTCAGCGAGGGGGGCCTCGTCGGATACGCCTCGGGCTTCCTTTCGGGTGCGTTCAACCCGTTCCTGATGGCGTTCGGCTTGACCAGAGGGCGCAAATCGCTTGCAGCCCTCGGCGCGGCCGGGCAGGTGCTGGTCTATGCGACGGCTGCGATGAAATCGGTGCTGTTGTCGGTCGCCTTCGTTCCGGCCTTCTTCGTACTGGTATTCCGGAACGAGCCCTTCCGTTTGAGCCGGATCGGTCCTGCGATCGTCATTCCCGCGACAGTATTGGCGTACTTCGCACTCGACATCAGGCCGGGTGGTGAAATCGGACTGCTTCAGCTCGTCGTCTCGCTCGTCTACATGCGCACGTTCTGCATGGTCGGAGTCCTGACGAGCATCTACACGGAATTCTTCCAACTCCATCCGCATACCTATTTTTCGCACATCTCCATACTCCGGATGTTCATCGATTATCCTTATTCGGACGCGCTTGGCAGGGTGATTGGGGGATACCTGTCACCGGACCTGCCGATGGATGCCAATGCCAATTTTCTGGCAACCGACGGGATGGCGGGCCTGGGATTCTGGGGCATCGTCCTAGCGGGCTTGTTCTTCCGCTTCTTCATCGCGCTGTTCGACGGCGTCACGCAGCCGAAAGATCTTGCGCTGGCGAGCTGCGCCCTGGTCCCCGTGTTGGTCGGCGTTACGAATTCCTCGATGTTCACCTCGCTGCTGACCGGAGGCGGGGTCATGCTGGCGCTTCTGCTCTATCTGCACGGAAATTCCGTGCCTGACGAGCACGTCCCGGTCAATGCTGGTGCTGGGGAATCCGGTTCCTCACGGCCGATGGCGCTTGAGGAAGATCCGAAAACCAACGATCCGCGACCATGTTCGGCTTGAGGATGGCGACGACGGTGAGGGCTATCAGCTTGAGGTCGAGCCAGAAGCTCTGATGCCGCGCGTACCACAGTTCGAGAGCGGCTTTGTAGGGCACTATCACCTCGGAATACAGCCGCTCGCGATCCGAGGAGGCCGACAGCAGCCTTTCCTCGTCGCGGAATACGATCGAACCGATGCCTGAAAGGCCCGGGCGTATATCGGACAGCTCGGACCAATAGCCCTGCGGAAACAGCGCGGCAACGCGCGGCGTGAGAGGTCGGTAGCCGATGAGGCTCATGTCGCCAAGCAACACGTTGAACAGCTGCGGCAGTTCGTTGATCTTGGTCTTTCTGAGGAAGCGGCCGACGGGCAAGATACGGGGGTCGCCCTTCACGGTGATGTCGCCACCGCTCAGATGGGGACTGTTCTTCAGCATGGTGGCGAACTTCAGGATCCGGAACGGCCGGCCGCCCCGTCCAATTCGCTCCTGGCCGTAGAATATCTCGCCTTCGCCCGTGAGCCTCAGCGCGACGGCCACGACGGCTAGCGGCAGCCCCAGGACAAGCAGGGCACAACAGACGCAGAAGACGTCAAAAGTGCGCTTGACCATGGATCACATCTTGTCGTCCAGATACTTGCCAGTGTCGACGTGGCTGAGGTCCGGGCAGGCATCGCAAATCGCCCGTACCAGTTCCGCCTTGGTCCAGTTGCCGCGGTCGATCGCGCGGGTGACGATCGACAGAAAACCGTCGAGCCGTGCTTCCTGGCTGGCGGTCAGGGGCGGTGCGGTGATCACGCCGATATCCTCGAACCGCGACCAGTCGACCGCATCGTCGTTCGAACAGAATTCCTCGAACGGCTTTTCGCCCGACGTGTCGCTGCCGAAGAAGTAGCAGGGCCACTTTCGCCGGGGGATGAGCTCGATGGCCTTGGCGCGCGCTTCCTCTTCGGAGGACACTTCGACGGGCTCGTATCCTTCGGACTCGAGAAATCGTACGGCGATCGCCGAAAATGTGAGCAAAGACATCTCGGCATCAAGCTTGGGGAAGAAGATCTCGCGGGACCGCCCCAATGCCAAAGAACACAGGCAGAGAAGCCCCGATTCCTCACCGGTCATGAAATAGCGACGCACGTCACGCGGCGCTGAAATCGGTTGACGCAGCGCGAGCCGCTGCCGGAAGCCGTGAAGCAGGCTGCCGTCCGAGAACGCGACGTTGGCGAAGCGTGCTGTCGACACGGTCGTATGTCCATCCTCCCGAAAGAGGACGTCTTCCATGATGCGCTTGGTGGCGCCCATGAGATTGGCCGGATTCTTGGCTTTGTCCGTCGAAACCGCAAAGTATTTTCTCGCCTTCCCGCCCCTCGCGAAGGCCAGCGTGTCGCGCGTGTGCAGAACGTTCGTCCGTATCATGCGCATCAACGAATAGGCGTCCTTTTCGGACCGCACGTGTTTCAGCGCCGCGAGATTGAGGACATGATCATAGGGCTGTTGTGAATCTACGAAGCTGCGGAATTCGATGCCGCCCATGTCGACGGGCAGGAACAGCGTCTCGCCTTCGATATAGCCGACGGAACTGCGCAGACTGCGGACCAGCTCGACGAGGTTGTTCTCGCTGATGTCAACGATGTGCAGCGCGGCCGGCCCGCGGCAGAAGATCTGGGCCGCCACTTCCTTGCCGATCGAGCCGGCGCCGCCGATGAGCAGCACGCGGGAGCCCCTGATGGCGTCGCTTAACAGCTTCCCGTGATGGGATACGTCCTGCGCGAACAAGGCGCGATCCCGCCCGATAATGTCTCTGACGTTCATCTGCCGCACCAGACTCGTTAGGCCAATATGTCTTTGAGACCCTCGCGCAAGGACCTCTTGCCATAGGTGGAAAGTTCTACGCAAGCGCTCGGCTCGATCAAGCTGCTGCTGTAAAGGCTGTCGTAGAGACCCGGCGCGACATGATGCAGCGGCTGGAACAGCCAGGCAGGCATGGTTATCAGGCGTATGCGCCGGCCCGTCTGCTGTGACAGGACGTCCGCAAGCAGCTCCAGCGTCAACGGTTCGGGGTCCGCCGCGAACAGCACGCCATTGCATCGGGCCTTGAGCACCGTGGCGATGGCCGAGGCCAGGTTCTCCAGGTGCACCACCGACCGCTGGATGGCGTAGGGCGGCACCGGCAGCAGCGTCGCCCGCACAAGCAGCTTTGCGAGCAGATGCAGCTTCTTTCCGGCCCCCCGGCCATAGATCATGGGTACCCGCAACGCCGTGACCTGAAAATTCCCGTCTCCGA
>JAGWNK010000015.1 GCA_028871345.1 Alphaproteobacteria bacterium
GTCGATCCATTGAGCGCACCGCGCCTTTTCCCCGTTCGACCTATGTCCGATTACGGGGCTTGAGCTCAACCGGTCAGTGCAAAATGGGGGGCATAGCATGATGCGTCGAATACCGGACACAAGGTCCAGCTTGCAGGAGAAACGTCGATTCCGTCTGAGCGCCTTGCTCTAGAAGCTGCTTAAGCTGCCGAGGGTAACGGTTTTGCCCATTCGCCAAACCACTGCTGACGTCACCGTTCCGGTAGCCAGCAACGGTTTGATCGCCTCAAGGTTGGTCAGCTTGGTACCATTGATCTCCAGCAGATAATCGCCCTGCTGCAACCCCAGCGTTGCCGCCGGAGACCCTTCGGCAACGCTGCCGATGAATACGCCGCCGGAACCGCCGGCGCTCTTGGCTTCGCTAGCGGTCAGATCACGCGCCGAAATGCCGAAAGACGGCTTCGCATCCGTCACCGCCGGTTTCTCCGCCGCAGCCGGCTGCGGCGCGGCAGCCAGCTCCGCAGCATGGCCGATGACCGGATTGGTCAGGGTGAGCTTCGCCGAGGTGATCTGCCCGTTGCGGAAAATCTTGAGGTCGAATGTGGCCGATTGCCTGTTGCTCAGTTCGGCCTCGTAGATGCGCACCAAACTCCATGACGGCACCCCGCCATAATCGAAAGAAACCGGCTTGCCGTTTGCCTCGAAAATGATGTCGTCAGTGACGATGCCAGCCGCCGCGGCCGGGCTGCCCGGATCCACGCCATCGACCAGCACGCCGGTCTGCTGATCCCAGCCAAGCCGGTCATATTCGGCGGCCATGGGCTGTTCCGAAGCGTTGGCGAAAACCCTGAGATGTATCCCGCTGACGGGACAGAACTTCGAGGACGGGCCATAGTTCGCTGCCTGCAGCGTCGCGAACGCGTCGGCCAATTTCCGCGCCACCGCATTGTCGGAAGCCTGCAGTCCATAAAAAGTTTCGTCAGAATAAACGAAGCCGACGAAGTTCTTGTAGACGGCAATACCCGCAATTTTGTCGGCTGGAATCCAGGCGTCGTGATCCTGGGCGACATCAACATTCTTATAAGTCGTCGCCGTCTGATCCTCGCTGAATAGCCCGCCATTGTTGTAGACGGTGTTTTCCGCGCGCTGCTCGGTGACAGTGCGGCTTTCATGGAAGCGCACGCCGGTGCGATCCGCCATCAATTTATCGACCTTGAACCCATCACCGCTGCTGTAAAAAGTCTCGAGGTCGTTGACCACCTTGATCGCATCGTCCACTGAAGCCATCGGTTTGGACTGATCGTAGTCGCTCGCGGTGTAGACATCGGTCGAGCGTTGGGCCTGATACACGTCGGCACAACCCGTGGACATCAACATGGTCAGCAAAACCGCACCTGCTCTGCCATACCATTCGCGCATATGCATGATCGTAGCCCCCCGCTGCAATTCCAGGCAGATGTCGAACACCCCCCTGCCCGACGCGAATACTAGCGTTCGGCAAGGCTGATTCTATTTGTCTTATGGTCGCGGCAATCTGCAACGCACAATTGCACGGACCGTGTAATGTCGCAGAGAATAGCCCGTGAACGGCAGGCAATAGTCAGGCCAATGACCAAATTATGCGCTTCTACGATGAAGTTCACGCAGACAGGCCCATCGCACTTTCGATCCTGGGTCCGGAAGGGTGACATCCCTATGTCGTGTTGTGGCGCGCACTTTCGACCAATCTCGAAGGGTGAGTTTGGGGCCGTCTCCGGACATAGCGGCGACGAACGGCTCTCACCTTTTCTTGCCATTCGCCTTGGTCGGTTTGCCTTCCAAATTTGAAGTCCGCTTGGCTCGGAAGTGGAACGTTCCCGTTGTGGGGCGACCGCTATGACGCAGCAAGCTGCGCCGCGGTTCTTAGGCGCGGGCCTCTTTGCAAGCGCGTCGGTCCCCGCCATGGGGTCGACGGAGAAAATGCGCCCGCGTCCCGCGACAGTTTACATATTGCCGAATTCAGGCCGGTAGCGCCGATTGCGGACATCGGCGACTGTGCTACGTTCGGCAAGAAGGGGATTGCGACGTGAAACGCCGGTTCTTTGCACCATTTGTCGCCGTTCTATTGGCCTCGATGGTCGTTGCCGCCGCCCAGGCGCCGACCGATGAACAGCGCGCCGCCGCCAAGCCAGATGCCTCCGACAAGGCGCAAGGCGCCGCCCTCAAGCTCTCCCCCGCCGACATGACGTGGTGGGAGGACGCCAAAATCGGCCTCTTCGTCCACTGGGGCCTTTACGCGATACCGGGCCAGGGCGAGTGGTACATGCACAATGCCGATGTCCCCGCCGACGTCTATGCCAGGCTTGCCGATCAGTTCAGGCCCCGACATTTCGATCCCGACGGCTGGGCGCGCCTGGCAAAGCGCGCCGGCGCGCGTTACATGGTCATGACGGCGCGCCATCACGATGGCTTCGCGCTGTTCAACAACCCCTCGGACGTCGACAATTTCGATTCGGTCCATGCCGCCGCCCATACCGATTTCATTGCCGCTTACGTCAAAGCGGCGCGGCGTGAAGGGTTGCGCGTGGGCATCTACTATTCGCTGGTCAACTGGCGCTTCCCCGCCTATTTCCACCCCAAGGAGATGCCGGAAAACGCGGCCTTGTTCAAACGCCAGGCCTATGAG
The DNA here is from genome assembly GCA_028871345.1 of Alphaproteobacteria bacterium. Taxonomy (GTDB): domain Bacteria; phylum Pseudomonadota; class Alphaproteobacteria; order Micropepsales; family Micropepsaceae; genus Rhizomicrobium. The sequence continues at coordinate 2,645 of JAGWNK010000015.1, forward strand.
CAGATCGAAGGCTTGATGCGCGATTACGGCCGCATCGACGTTCTTTGGTATGACGGGGGATGGCTTGCCTTGAAAGGCACCGACGCGGACGCGGCATGGTTCTGGCAGCCGGAAAAGCTGAACGCGATGGTGCGCCGCTACCAGCCCAAGGTGGTGATCAATGCGCGGTCGGGTTGGCAGGGCGATTTCGCAAGCGAAGAAGGCGCCGCGCCGATCACCGGGCCGATCCGGCCCGAGCCGTGGGAGAAAACCTTCTCGCTCAACACCAAGGCCTGGGGATACACCAAGATCCGCAAGCTCGTGCCGTATGACACGCTTATCACGCTCCTGGTCAATGCCGTGGTGCGCGGCGGCAATATGCTGGTCAATGTCGGCCCGGATCCCGACGGTGTGATCCCGGCCGGACAGGTCGTCCTCCTGAAACGCATGGGTGACTGGCTGAAGAAGAACGGCGAATCCATCTACGGCACGCGCCCGGGCCCCTTCGCGCCGGTTGACGGCGTATACGGATCAACGCAAAAGGGACGCTTCATCTATCTGCATGTCCTGAGCTGGCCGCAAGACACCTTGTCGCTGCCTGCGCCGGCTCGGAAGGTCGTGCGTGCAACCGTCTTGGGCGGAGCGGACGTGCCGATCGAGCAGACCGGCGAGGCGATGCGCCTGGCGGTGCCTGCGCACGACCGCGACCCGATCGATACGATCATCCGCCTCGAACTGGGCGACGAGACCAGACCATGATCGCTCCGCGTCGGGGTTCGCGGTCGAGACAGCCGTGATGCCTTGTCCATTCGCCGCCGGCTTGCGGCGAATATGCGGGACAGGAGCGGCTTTGCCGGAAATCCGCTCCTGTCCCCGGTCATTCGCGCAGGGGCCGCGCTCAAGGCCCCGTGCAATCGAAGGTGCCGCCGTCGGCGCGGGCGGTGCACTGGCGCCCGTTGAGCGGCTGGATCAGGCTGCCCCTCAAGCCATATCCGTTCATCGCAAGGAACGGCTCGGCGCCGCTCTTCACATGCTCGGTCATGACGTAACCGCAATGAATATAGCCGTCGCGCACAGGGTCCTTGTCGGCGATGAAGTAGAGCGTCTGCGTGAGACTTGCGTGCCACGTCCCCGTCAGGGGCGGGATCACCGTCGCATTGATGGACATCGACAAGGTCGCCGGGCAGCTCACCGTCGCGACCGGCTTGATCGTCTGGGGGACGAGCCTGGCGGGCCGGCCCGAGCCGGCGCCCGACAGAAGAAGACACGCGACGGTCGCCAAACCAATCTGAATGCTGCGATGTATCATTGCCACCTCCACAACAATGCCGCGGCCGTTGCCGCGAGATCATCCTATCCGCCGTGGGCCGGATGGTTGCGAAAGCGAGGCAAGATCACCAAGAGTCCCCTTTTCCGTTGCCCTTCGGCGCGTCGTGAAAATTCCGCGTCGGCGGGACAGCGCCTCGCGCGCTCTGCTCCACGATCGGATTTGCGGCGCGGCGAACACGCGATCCAAACCGACACGATGATCGGCGAAGCCGCGTTGCCCCCATAAGCGGATCACCTCAACGACGACGCGGATTGGGCCCGCGGTCGAGCGAGGACCGTCGCGGCGCGTCAGGCCGCGGAAGATGGAGCGCGCAATGCCGTTCGTAATCGGTACGAACCAATTGGGCTCGCCCTCGCCGGCCTGCGCCGGCGCAGTGCGGCGCATGCACAATCCTGTGATCGGGGCCGATAAGGTTTGTCCGGCCGGGCGGGCGCGTTGTATGAGGGCAGGCGTCGAAGGGGGGAGACAGCCATGCGTCGCATCGCTTTCCTGACAGCGGTCATGTCCGTGTGCGGCGTGACGGCGCTCGGCGCCCAGGCGGATGAGACCGGACCGGCGGACCAAACTGCCCTTACGAAAACCTTCGACGGCGCCATCCAGCCGAACGAGCTTCGCGACTGGCTGAAGCAGCTCGCCTCGCAGCCCAACCATGTCGGTTCTCCCCACGACAAGGCCAATGCCGAATGGATCCTGGCCCAGTTCAAGGCCTGGGGCTGGGACGCCCACATCGAGCAATTCGAAGTGCTCTATCCCACGCCGGTCCACGAATCGCTGGAACTCGTCGGCGCCAAGCCTTTCAAGGCGACGCTGCAGGAACCGCCGATCAAGGGCGACTCGAGCGCCACGGCCACCCAGCCGGCGCTTCCCGCCTATCTCGCCTACCAGGGTGACGGCGACGTCAAGGGCGGGCTCGTCTACGTCAATTACGGCATGAAGGAGGATTACGACACGCTGGAGCGCCTGGGCGTGAGCGTGAAGGGCAAGATCGTGATCGTGCGCTACGGCTCGGGCTGGCGCGGGCTGAAGCCGAAGCTCGCCTACGAGCACGGCGCCATCGGCTGCATCATCTATTCCGATCCGCACGACGACGGCTATGCGCTGGATGCCGTCTATCCCAAAGGGCCGCAGCGCCCGCCGCGCGGTTTCCAGCGCGGCTCCGTCCAGGACATGACGCTCTATCCGGGCGATCCCCTGACGCCGGACACCGGCGCCACCAAGGACGCCAAGCGCCTGAAGATCGCCGACGCCCCGACCATCCTGAAGATTCCGGCCATCCCGATCTCCTATGCCGATGCCAAGGTCTTCCTGTCGGCGCTCGACGGACAGGTCGCGCCGGAATCCTGGCGCGGCTCTCTGCCGATCACCTATCGCGTGGGCTCGGGCAAGGTGCTCGTCCACCTCGCCGTCAAGTCGGACTGGAGCCTCAAGCCGATCTACGACGTGATCGCGGTGATGAAAGGGGCGGCCTATCCCGACCAGTGGATCATCCGCGGCAACCATCACGACGGCTGGGTGTTCGGCGGCAGCGATCCGCTTTCGGGCCAGGTGGCGCTTCTGGCCGAGGCCAAGGCGATCGGCGCCCTCGTCCGCCAGGGCTGGCGGCCCAAGCGCACTATCGTCTACGGCAGCTGGGACGGCGAGGAGCCGGGGCTGCTCGGTTCGACGGAATGGGCCGAGACGCACGCCGACGAGCTGAAGCACAAAGGCGTGCTCTACATCAACTCCGACAACAACGCCCGCGGCTTCCTGGAAGTCGGCGGCAGCCAGGATCTCGAGCATTTCGTGGACGCCGTGGCCGCCAAGCTGACGGACCCGGAAACCGGCGTCTCCGTCGACCTGCGGCGCAGGGCCAAGCTGCGCATCGATGCCGTGCTGAGCGGCGCCAAGGACAAGGATCACCAGAAGGCCGTGGCCAAGATGGCCGCCAACCCCGACCGCGACACCCCGATCGAAGCGCTGGGGTCCGGTTCCGACTACGCCATGTTCCTGCAGCATCTGGGGTTGCCGGCGCTGGACGTGCGCTATGGCGATGAAGGCGATTCCGGCGGCGTCTATCATTCGCGCTACGACACCTTCGAGCACCACAGCCGCTTCGTCGATCCGGGCTTCGTCTACGATACGCTGCTGGCGCGGACCATCGGGCACATGGTGCTGGCGGCGGCGGACGCGGACGTGCCGGTGGAGCGCGCCGCGGACTTCGCGGAGGAGATGGCCCAGGACGTCAGCGAGATCAAGAAGATCGCGACAGACAAGCGCGAGGCGGCCGAGGTCCAGGCGGGCCTGTTGCGCGACCGCGCCTTCGCCCTGGCGGCCGATCCCACCAAGGCGCACGGCACGCCCGACGCCTTGCTGGCCGTGCCGCAGTTCGATTTCGCGCCGCTCGACGCAGCCGTCACACGGCTCAAGACCAGCGCCCAGGCCTATGACGACGCGCTGGCGGCGCATGGGGCGACACTGTCGGGCGAGCGCCTGGCCCGGCTGCAGGCGCTGATGCTGAACATCGATCAGACCCTGATGTCCGACACCGGCCTGCCCGGGCGGCCCTGGTACCGCAACCTGGTCTATGCGCCGGGAACGCTGACGGGCTACGGCGCCAAGACGCTGCCGGGCGTGCGCGAGGCGATCGAGCAGCAGCGCTGGGCCGACGCCAACACCTATATCGGGCTGACCGCGGGCGTGCTCAACGCCTTCAGCGACCGGCTCGATCAGGCCACCGCGGTCCTCGACGCGCCGTAAGCCGCGCCGGGCGGAGCGTTCCGCCCCTCACTGCGCGGACGGCACCATCAGCGTGCGGTTCTTGTGCGACGCGTCCAGGACGGACGGCGATTTCGGCGTCATGTCGACCATGTTCCAGTCGGCGGGATCGAAGGCGCGATGGGTCGCCGCCATTTGCGGATAGCCGTGCACGTCCTGCTGGCTGTCGATGATCCAGCCGCGCCCCGACGAGACATTGGCGAGAACCCGCTCGTCGGTGTAGTCGCGGTCCCAGGGACGCGCCCCCGCGTCGAGCAGCAGCGACGACTCGAGCTGACCGGCCGGGATCGCCGTCACGTAGGGCGGCCGGACCGCCGGCTCATTCAGTTGGATGATCTTGGCGGTGGCCGCCGCCGTGTAGCGGCCGAACATCGGCAGCGGCCGGCCGATCTGGTCCACGGCGATGTTGTCCCTGCCGTAGTAATCGACGGGGCCGGCGCCGCCGATTTCGAAGAACGCCATCGGCATCACGGTCGACACGCCGGCGCGCAGCACGTTGCCTTCCGCCGTGATCTCGCCCGTCTCGAAGGGATGCCCCTTCCATTCGTAAGCCACCAGGTTGTAGTGGACGGCGCGCTGACCGGGATCGTAGATGAGGTTGTTGATCAGCGCCGCATGATCGCCGCCCTTGAACAGGGGACTGCGCTCGTAATTGTGGGCGAAGATGTTGCGAGCGATCAGGATGTCGGTGGTGTTGTCGTGGATCAGGGCGCCTTTGGAATGCTCGATCTTCCAGTGGGTCGAGCGGCTCAGCGCCTCGGAGATCAGGTTGTTGGTGACCGAGATGCGGTGCGAGGTGTGCTGGCGCCATTCGTCGACATCGGCGCCCACGAAGCGCGGACCCGACACGGCGAAATTCTTGTTGGTCGCCCACGACACGCTGCAATGGTCGATGATGACATCATGGGCGCCTTCGTCGGTGCGGATGCCGTCGGTCGAATAGCCGCCCGCCTTGGGCTGGTTGTCATCGCCGGGGCGAATGCGCAGGTGCTGCACGATCACGTCGTGGGTGACGATGGCGATGCTCTGGGCGCGGATCAGCGTGATGCCCGGCGAAGGCGCCGTCTGCCCGGCGATGGTGAGATAGGGCTCGGTGATGCGTACGTCGCGCCTGGCGAGGTCGATGACGCCGCCCACCTCGAAGACGACGATGCGCGGGCCTTTGGCTTCGACCGCGGCCAGGAATGAGCCGGGTCCGTCGGCGGCGAGCGTCGTCACCTTGATGATCTGGCCGCCGCGGCCTCCTGGCGTGGTGGCGGCCCAGCCCATGGCGCCCGGAAAGGCCAGTTGCGCGCCGGGGGCGGCCGGAGGCGGGGCCTTGCGGCGATGGCGCGAAGCCGCGCCGGAGGGCATGGCGAGCGCCAGGCACAAGGACAAAATCAGCAAGCTTCCGGGCCGGTGCATGTGGCCTTCCCCGTGTGATTCCGAAGGGCCAGACCACCCTTCGCCAGGAATAATGACACCGGTTACCTTCAGGTGCAAGCGGGTCTTAATTCCAGGTCCGTGACGTCCTGGCGAACGACCGCCACCGGCGGCCGGCGCCTTGCCGTGGCATTCATCGCGATGGCGGCTTGCTGCGCCGTCTTTCGCCGATCCGGGCGCGACGCGAGCCGCAGGACTTGCAGCACGACAAACGCCCAGACGCGTCGGACGCCCTATGACGCGGGCTTCGGCCTGGGGTCCATCGCTTCGGTCGCCAGATCGCGAATCCGGTCGAGGAATGAGCCGGAACGCAGGAATTGGAGATGCGCCGCGAACCTGTCCTCGGCGAGGACTTTGCGGCCGAGATTCTTCTCTTCCTCTTTCATGAGCGCCAGAACGCGCTTGTCCTCCTCCGCCTCCAGCCAGTAGCCGTGCTGCCGTTCGCAGAAATCCATTTGGAGGTCGTAGAAGCGGTATTCAAATCGCTTCATCAGATCACCGCACTGGGGGCATTTGCGGGTCGAAGGCGTGCAGCCCAGCATCAGGCTGCCCTTTTCGTCGTCGCCGAAATCGAAGACTTCATCCTCGAGCTGCGCCAGTTCCTGACGGCTGAGCCACATGCCCTGACAAGAGGGGCAGACTTCCATCTCGACACCGTCGCGCGTTTTTTGGACCAGTTCAGCACTACAATCCGGGCACTTCATGGAACCTCCCATCCTTCGGCCGATCAACATTCGCACATCAGCGCCGCCGCCGGATACCCCACTCGCGCTTCGCCGGCACAGGTTCCGGATCGCCATTTTCGTTCGGGAAGGAAACCGATGCCGTCCGGCCCTTGCGGAGGACATCGGCGGGACCGCGGCATGACCCCTTCCCCAATTCCTTTGCAATTCGGACCTCGCCTTTCAGGGGAGGGAAAGTGTTCACGCCAGCGCGTCGACCGCCTCGTCGGTGAGGTTGCCGGGCACGATGGTGGCTGGGATGGCCTGCACGCCGGAGGCAAACAGGTTGACGAGAGGGCCGGGTCCGTCGCTGTCGGTTCCCGAGGCCAGGACCAGGATCGAGATGTCGCGGTCATGGGCGACCAGCTTCTGCAGACACTGCGCCGGATTGCCGCTTTCGATCACGAATTCGCACAGGATGCCCGCGAGATCGTTGACCGTTCGCGCCGCCTCGCTGATGAGCGTTTCCGCCTCCTGGCGGGCTTCGTCGGCCATGATCTCTTCGACACCGCGCCACTGCTGGAAGTCGGGCGGCTCGGCGACGAAGAGGAGCGTGACGCGCCCGCCGGTGTGCTCAGCACGGCGCGCCGCGAAGCGCAGCGCCACGCGGCATTCGGGCGTCTTGTCCACCACCACCAGGAACTTGCGGGGCGCGGTCATGGCGCCAGCGTCCCCTATTGGCGCCCTTACGGCAAGTCCGCCAGACGCCGGAACTCGTAAAGCAGCTCCAGCGCCTCTTTGGGCGACAGGGCATCGGGATCGCAGGCACGCAGCGCCTCGCCCAGCGCATCCTTGGGCTTGGGCGGCGCGGCGGCGCCAAACAGCGGCAGGTCGTCGATGCGCGCCAACGGCTTGTGGCCTTCGCGGCCTTCTTCCAGCGCCTTGAGCACGTCCTGGGCGCGCGCCACCACCGCCGCCGGCAGGCCCGCCAGCTTGGCGACATGGATGCCGTAAGAGCGATCGGCCACGCCGGGCACCACTTCGTGCAGGAACACGATGGTGTCGTTCCATTCGCGCACCCGCATGGTGACGCAGGCCAGGCCCTTGAGGCGCTCGGCCAGCACCGTCATCTCGTGATAGTGCGTCGCGAACAGGGAGCGCGACCGGTTCTTCAGGCTGAGATGTTCGGCCGTGGCCCAGGCGATGGCGAGCCCATCGAAAGTCGCGGTGCCGCGCCCGATCTCGTCGAGGATGACGAGGCTCTTCTCCGTCGCCTGGTTGAGGATCGCTGCGGTCTCCATCATCTCGACCATGAAGGTGGAACGCCCCGATGCCAGATCGTCACCGGCGCCCACGCGGCTGAACAGGCGATCGACGACGCCGACACGGGCGGATTCCGCCGGCACAAAGGCGCCCATCTGAGCGAGGATGGCGATCAGCGCGTTCTGGCGCAGGAAGGTCGACTTGCCCGCCATGTTGGGACCCGTCACCAGCCACAGCCGGCGCTCGCCCGAGAGGTTGCAGTCGTTGGGCACGAAGGGCTGATGGGCGCCGGCGAGCGCGGCTTCCACCACCGGATGGCGGCCGCGGATGACGGCGAAGGCGCGGCTGTCGTCGACCGCGGGGCGCACGTGGCGTTCCAAGACCGCCAGATGAGCGAGCGCCGACGACACGTCGAGCAGCGCCAAGGCCTCGGCGATGCGCGACAAGGCCCGCGCCACCATGAGCGCGGCGGCGCCCATCTCGTCGAACAGCATCTTCTCGAGCGCCAGCGCCTGGTCGCCCGCTTCCGAGATGCGCTGCGCCAGAGTGGAAAGTTCGTCGGTGGTGAAGCGCACCGCGCCGCCCATGGTCTGGCGGTGGCGATAGCCCGCCGCGCTCAGCCGATCGGCGTGCTGAGGCGTCACTTCGATGAAATAGCCGAGCACGCCGTTGTGCTTGATCTTGAGCGGCGTGCCGGATTCATCGCGGTAGCGCGCCTCCAGCGTGGCGATGACGCGCCGGGATTCGTCGCGCAGGGCGCGCACCTCGTCGAGCGGCGCATGGGCGCCGGCGCGGATGAAGCCGCCGTCGCGCACATAGAAGGGCGGCTCGGCGACCAGGTGATGGCCGAGCTTGTCCTGCAGCGCCGAGACTTCGACGAGGCAATCGGTGAGCTCGGCGACGGCGCGCCCGGCCTCGCCTGGCGCCTCGGCGGACACGAGGTCGCGCAAGGCGCGGGCGCAGACGATGCCGTCGCGCAGCGCCGCCAGGTCGCGCGGGCCGCCGCGCGACACCGACAACCGCGCCAGGGCGCGCGCGATATCGGGGGCGCGGCGCAGCTTGTCGCGCACCTCGTCGCGCAGATCGCGCGCCTCGACGAAGAAGGCGATGGAATCCTGGCGCGCCGCGATCATGGCGACGTCGGTCAGGGGCGCGGCGAGGCGCGCCGCCAAAAGGCGGGCGCCGGCAGCGGTGACGGTGCGGTCGATGGTGGCGAGGAAGCTGCCGCCGCGCCGGCCGGCGAGCGTTTCGGTGAGTTCGAGATTGCGCCGGGTGGCACCATCGATGGCGAGGAACGCCTGCGAAGCCTCGCGCTTGAGCGGCATCAGCGCCGGCAGCTTGCCCTTCTGGGTCAGCTCGAGATAACCGATGAGCGCGCCCGCCGCCGACAGTTCGGCCCGCGAGAAGGCCCCGAAGCCGGCAAGTTCCGCGACGCCGTAATAGGCCTTGAGCGCCCGCTCGCCCGCCGAGGATTCGAATTTCACCGCCGGCAGCACCGTGACCGCCGCGCCCAGCGCCTTGAGCAGCGGCCCCGCCACGCCATCGCCGATGAGGTCGTCGGGAGCCAGCAGCTCCGTCGGCATGAGCCGCGCCAGCTCCGTCGCCAGGTCGCCCGCCATCGCCACCCGGAAGCTGCCCGCCGACATGTCGGCCGACGCCAGTGCCCATTCTCCGCCCGAACGCCCGAGGCTCGCCAGCGTGTTGGCCGCGGCGGGATCGAGCAGCGAATCCTCGGTCAGGGTGCCGGGGGTGACGAGGCGCACCACTTCGCGGCGTACCACGGCCTTGGAGCCGCGCCTGCGCGCCTGGGCGGGATCCTCCATCTGCTCGCAGATTGCGACGCGGAATCCTTTGCGGATGAGTCGCTCCAAGTACATTTCGGCGGCGTGCACAGGAACGCCGCACATCGGGATGTCCTGGCCCTGGTGACGGCCCCGCTTGGTGAGGGCGATATCGAGCGCTTCGGCGGCCTTCGCGGCATCATCGAAGAACAATTCGTAGAAATCGCCCATCCGGTAGAACAGGAGATATCCCGCGTGGGCGGCTTTGATTTCCAGGTATTGCGCCATTACAGGCGTGGCGCCGTCGCCCTCCTGCGGGGTGTGCTCATTCATGGCTTGAGCCTAGCAGAACGCAGGACGGCCATGCCCCGCATCCCGGCGCGGTGCAAAGCCCGCCCGACCTGATATTCTGTGGAAAACACCAACCGGGGCATGCCGATGAACACCACCTCCCGCCCGTCCTATACCGAAGAAGAAGCACTCGCCTTCCACGCCGGAAAGAAGCCCGGAAAGATCCAGATCTCGCCCACCAAGCCCATGGCATCGCAGCGCGATCTGAGCCTGGCCTATTCGCCCGGTGTCGCGGTTCCCGTCCGGGCGATCGCGGAGCGCCCGGACGCGGCCTACGACTATACCGCCAAGGGCAACCTGGTGGCCGTGATCTCGAACGGCACCGCGATCCTGGGGCTCGGCGATCTCGGAGCGTTGGCCGGCAAGCCGGTGATGGAAGGCAAGGCCGTCCTCTTCAAGCGCTTCGCCGACGTCGACGCCATCGACATCGAAGTGGACACCCACGACGTCGATGCCTTCATCAACTGCGTGCGCTATCTGGGCCCCACCTTCGGCGGCATCAACCTGGAGGACATCAAGGCGCCGGACTGCTTCGTCATCGAGGAGCGGCTGCGCGAGCTGATGGACATCCCGGTGTTCCACGACGACCAGCACGGCACCGCGATCATCTCGTCGGCCGGCGTGCTCAACGCCCTGCATCTCACCGGCAAGAAGATTTCCGACATCAAGGTGGTGGTAAACGGCGCCGGCTCGGCCGGCATCGCCTGCCTCGAACTCCTGAAATCGATGGGCCTGCCTTCGGCCAACGCCGTGCTCTGCGATTCCAAGGGCGTCATCTACCGCGGCCGCACCACCGGCATGAACCAGTGGAAGAGCGCGCACGCCGTCGACACCCGGGCGCGCACCCTGTCGGACGCCATGGAAGGCTGCGACGTGCTTCTGGGACTGTCGGTCAAAGGCGCCGTGACCCCGGACATGGTCAAGCGGATGGCCAAGGCGCCGATCATCTTCGCCATGGCCAACCCCGATCCGGAGATCACGCCCGAAGAGGTGAAATCGGTGCGTTCCGACGCCATCGTGGCCACCGGGCGCAGCGACTATCCCAACCAGGTCAACAACGTCCTGGGCTTCCCCTACATCTTCCGCGGGGCGCTCGACGTGCGCGCCCGCACCATCAACGAAACCATGAAGATCGCCGCCGCCGAGGCCATCGCGGCGCTGGCGCGCGAAGACGTGCCCGACGAGGTGGCGGCGGCCTATCGCGGCGCCCGCCCCAGCTACGGTCCCGAATACATCATCCCGGTGCCGTTCGATCCGCGGCTGATTTCGCGGGTCTCGAGCGCGGTGGCGGAGGCGGCTATCAAGTCGGGCGTGGCGCGGCGCGCCATCAAGGACCTCGACCGTTACCGCTACGAGCTGTCGGCGCGGCTGGATCCCTCCGCCATCCTGTTCCACGAGATCACCGCCAACGTGCGCGCCAACCCCAAGCGCGTGGTGTTCGCCGAAGGCGAGGAGGAATGCGTGATCCGCGCCGCGGCGGCCTTCCAGAACGCCGGCCTCGGCAAGGCGCTGCTGGTCGGGCGCACGGAAGTGATCCGCACCGGCATCAACAAGCTGGGCCTCGAAGGCGTCGTCGACCTCGAAATCCGCGTGCCGCATTCGGCCGCCGAGGCAGCGCCCTACATCGACGCGCTCTACGAGCGCCTGCAGCGCAAAGGCGCCCTCTACCGCGACTGCGTGCGCATGGTGACCAACGACCGCAACATCTATGCCGCCTCGATGCTGGCCAAGGGCGACGCCGACGCCATGGTCACGGGCTCGACGCGCGCCTACACGGCGGTGCTCAACGACGTCCGCCGGGTGCTCGATTCGCCGGCGGGACAGCGCCCCATCGGCATCCTCGTCATTTTCGCCAAGGGCCGCGTGGTGTTCGTGGCCGACACCAGCGTGCACGAGATGCCGACCTCGGACCAGTTGGCCGACATCGCCATGCAGGCGGCCCGCGTCACCCGCCGCTTCGGCTTCACCCCGCGCGTGGCGCTGCTCGCCTCCTCCACCTTCGGCTTCCCGCGCAGCGAGCGCAGCGAACGCATCGTCGAGGCGGTGCACATCCTCGACAAGCGCCAGGTCGATTTCGAATATGACGGCGAGATGGCCGTCGACGTGGCGCTCGACCGCGAGAAGATGGCGCTCTATCCCTTCTGCCGGCTGACCGACACGGCCAACGTCCTCATCATGCCCGCGGTGCATTCCGCCGCCATCGCCACCAAGCTGCTGCAGCAGACCGGCGACGTCAGCATGCTGGGGCCGTTCCTGGTCGGGCTGGAGAAATCGGTGCAGATCGTGTCGCTGGGCGCCAAGATGACCGAGCTCTACAACGCCGCGCTGGTGGCGTCGCTGTGATTGTCGTTACGCAGTACGGTTGTCCTGATCCCCGGCAAGGCGGGATTCTTCGCGACTGGCTTGAAGGGTATGTGCTGCCCGCTTTCGCGAGCCGCATCCTGGCTGTCGATCTTCCTGTCGCACGAGGTCGTGCATCCCTGCAGGGACCCGACCGCCGGCCGGAATGCGATGCCTATATCGCCGCCGCCGCGATGGTTCACGGTCTGACGATGGTCACGCGCAACATCGCCGATTTTCAACCGATGGGGGTTGCGGTTCTCAACCCCTCACTTTCACAAAACTGAACGAGACCAGACACATGACAAAGGCCCTCATCGACCGTCTCTGGGAAACCGACATCGTCCCCACGCTCACCGACTACATCCGCATCCCCAACAAGTCGCCGATGTTCGACCCAGGATGGATCGAGCACGGCCACATGGACAAGGCGGTGGCGCTGTTCGAGGCCTGGGCGCGCCGGGCGATCGCCAAGCTGCCGGGCGCCAGGCTCGACGTGGTGCGTGAAGGCAAGCGCACGCCGCTGATCTTCATCGAAGTGCCGGGCACGGCGCCGGGCACCGTGCTGCTGTACGGCCATCTCGACAAGCAGCCCGAGATGAAGGGCTGGTCGGACGGTCTGGGTCCCTGGACGCCGGTGCTGCGGGACGAAAAGCTCTATGGACGCGGCGGCGCCGACGACGGCTATGCGATGTTCGCGGCGCTGTCGGCGATTCTGGCGCTCAAGGAGCGCGGCCTGCCGCACGCGCGCTGCGTCATCACCATCGAGGCCGGCGAGGAATCGGGATCGCCCGACCTGCCCCATTACATCGAATCCCTGTCGGGGCGCATCGGCACGCCGGACCTCGTCGTGTGCCTCGATTCGGGCTGCGGCAACTATGATCAGCTGTGGCTGACGACTTCGCTGCGCGGCATCGCGGCGGGCAAGCTCACCGTGCGGGTGTTGAACGAAGGCGTGCATTCGGGCGACGCGAGCGGCATCGTGCCGTCGTCGTTCCGCATCCTGCGCCTGCTGCTGTCGCGCATCGAGGACGAGGCGACAGGCATCATCAAGCTCAAGGAATTCTTCTCGGGCATTCCCGGCGACCGCGCCGAGCAGGCGGTCGCGGCCGGCAACATCCTGGGCGACGACGTGTTCACCCGCCTGCCCTTCGCAGGCCGCACCAAGCCGATGGCGACCAACCGCACGGAAATGATCCTCAACCGGACCTGGAAGCCGCAACTGGCCGTGATCGGCATGGAGGGCTATCCCGCGCCGGAAAACGCCGGCAACGTCCTGTTGCCCTATTCGGTGGCGAAACTGTCCTTGCGCACGCCGCCGACCTGCGACGCGGAAGCCGCCGTGGCGGCGCTCAAGCGGGTGCTGGAAGCCGACCCGCCTTACGGCGCCGAGGTACGCTTCGACGCGGAGGCCGGACAGACAGGCTGGAACGCCCCGACGCTGGCGCCCTGGCTCGACAAGGCGCTGGCGCAGGCTTCGACGCAGCATTTCGGCAAGGCGGTGGCGTTCATGGGCGAAGGCGGATCGATCCCCTTCATGGCCATGCTGGGGCGCAAATTTCCCAAGACCCAGTTCGTGGTGACGGGCGTGCTGGGCCCGGGCTCGAACGCCCATGGGCCGAACGAATTCCTGCACGTGCCCATGGCCAAGAAGCTGTCGGTCTGCATCGCCGACGTCCTGGCGGCGCACGCGACGAAGTAAGTTTGATTGCGCTTTGAAGGCGCGTGCCAAGTCGGGCGCACCGTGGAGAATCCGGGCGATCTCGATGCGGTCCTTCCTCGCGCGAAACAGAATGACGTACTTGTCCTTCACTGCCATCCGCGGGCCCGACGCAATGTCGTCGCGCCTGCGGTAGGCTTCCGGTGCATTGGCAATACTCTCTGCGACCGCGTGCAGTTCGGCGATAAAGGAATGAGCGCGGTTGGGATTGTCTGTCGCGATCCTCACCGATGCCGCGAATATCCAACACCGCGTCCGGCGAGAAGATCACAGGTTTCATTTTTCTGTTTTCCGCGCCATCGCGGCATACTTTGCCTTCAGCTGCGCAAACACCTCTTCTGCGGGTATTCCTTCGCCGCGATCAAGTGCGTCAAGAGCGGGTGCGACGAGCCTTCGCAGTTCATCGACATCCATCGCTTCGACATGCCGCTTGAGCCGCCAGTCGCGGATGGCATCGCGGATCACCTCGCTGGTCGTGGCATAGTCGCCGGCCTCCACGGCATCTTTGATGGCGTCGACCATGTCACGGGGCAGGGCGACACTGATCTTCTCGATTTTCGACATGACCGTTCTCCTGGTAGGAAATATTACTACCGGCGGGTCCTGCTGGAAAGCCGCGGCGGCGAGCCCTGCCGCAGTGCCGCAGGCTAACCCCTTCCAGAATCTCGCTCCGTTCCGGGAAATTACGGACCCTGCGGGGTTTTCACGGCCTTGCGAGGGCAGTACCCCCACCCTATATACCCGCTAGCTGCAGCAAGGGCCTTTTTGGCTCATTGCCGCGGTTTCATTGGGGCGGGCATCCAGGTGCTTCTTCGGGAGGCTGAAAGCCCGCTGCCGTAAAAGGAAGGAATGAACATGGCGAAAGTGATCGGCATCGACCTCGGCACGACAAACTCGTGCGTCGCGGTCATGGAGGGCTCGGCCCCCAAGGTCATCGAGAACGCGGAAGGCGCCCGCACCACCCCGTCCATCGTGGCGTTCACGAACGACGGAGAGCGTCTGATCGGCCAGCCCGCCAAGCGGCAGGCCGTGACCAACCCTGAATTCACTTATTTCGCGATCAAGCGCCTGATCGGGCGGCGCTTCGACGATCCCATGACCCAGAAGGACACGGGCATGGTGCCCTACAAGATCATCAAGGCCGACAACGGCGATGCCTGGGTCGCGGGCCGCGAAGCCAAGCGCTACGCACCCTCGGAGATCTCGGGCTTCATCCTGCAGAAGATGAAGGAGACCGCCGAAGCCCATCTGGGCGAGAAGGTCACCCAGGCCGTCATCACGGTTCCAGCCTATTTCAACGACGCCCAACGCCAGGCCACCAAGGACGCCGGCAAGATCGCCGGCCTCGAAGTGCTGCGCATCATCAACGAACCCACCGCGGCGGCGCTGGCCTACGGCCTCGACAAGAAGAATTCGGGCACCATCGCGGTCTACGATTTGGGCGGCGGCACCTTCGACATCTCGGTGCTGGAGATCGGCGACGGCGTGTTCGAAGTGAAGTCGACCAACGGCGACACCTTCCTGGGCGGCGAAGATTTCGACCAGCGGCTGGTCAACTACCTGGCCGACGAGTTCAAGAAGGAGAACGGCATCGATCTGCGCACGGACCGTCTGGCGCTGCAGCGCCTGAAGGATGCGGCCGAGAAGGCGAAGATCGAGCTGTCGAGCTCCATGCAGACCGAGGTGAACCTGCCGTTCATCACGGCCGACGCTTCGGGCCCCAAGCATCTCACCATCAAGATCACCCGCGCCAAGCTGGAGGCGCTGGTCGACGACCTGATCCAGAAGACCATCGGCCCGGTGAAGCAGGCGCTGAAGGACGCCGGCGTCTCGGCCAGCCAGATCGACGAAGTCATCCTGGTGGGCGGCATGACGCGCATGCCCAAGGTGCAGGAGACGGTGAAGCAGGTCTTCGGCAAGGAACCCCACAAGGGCGTCAACCCGGACGAAGTCGTGGCCATCGGCGCGGCGATCCAGGCGGGCGTTCTCAAGGGCGAAGTCAAGGACGTGCTGCTGCTCGACGTGACGCCGTTGTCGCTCGGCATCGAGACGCTGGGCGGCGTGTTCACGCGCCTCATCGACCGCAACACCACGATCCCCACCAAGAAGTCGCAGATCTTCTCGACTGCCGAGGACAACCAGACCGCGGTCACCATCCGCGTCTTCCAGGGCGAGCGCGAGATGGCCGCCGACAACAAGCTGCTGGGCCAGTTCGACCTGATGGGCATCCCGCCGGCGCCGCGCGGCGTGCCGCAGGTGGAGGTCACCTTCGACATCGACGCCAACGGCATCGTCTCGGTCATGGCGAAGGACAAGGCGACCAACAAGGAACAGCAGATCCGCATCCAGGCTTCGGGCGGGCTTTCCGACGCCGACATCAAGAAGATGGTGCAGGAAGCCGAGGCCCATGCGGCCGAGGACAAGAGCCGCCGGGCGCTCGCCGAGGCCAAGAACCAGGCCGATGCGCTCGTCCACACCACCGAGAAGGCGCTCTCCGAACACGGCGCGAAGATCGACATGGGCGACCGCACGGCGATAGAGAACGCCATGGCCTCGCTCAAGGAAGCGGTGAAGACCGACGATGTCGCCTCGATCCAGCAGAAGACGCAGGCCCTGGCGCAGGCGTCGATGAAACTCGGCGAGGCCATGTACAAGGCGCAACAGGCGCAGGCGGGCGAGAGCCCGGCCGGCGAAGGCGCCAAGCCGAAGGACGACAATGTCGTGGACGCGGAGTTCTCCGAAGTCGACGACGAGCAGAAGAAGGGCAGCTGATCGGCCCTTGGGCCAAACGGCGGAGACGCGGAATGGTCCGCAATGGTAGAGTGATCGGGCGCACCGCCCGGAAGGGCCGCGTCGAGCCGGCTGTGGGCGGCGCGGCCAATGACTACGTCATGCGCAGGGACATGACGACGGTACGGGTATGAGCAAGCGCTGTTACTACGAGGTCCTGGGCTGCGGCAAAGGGGCCTCCCCCGCCGAGATCAAGGCGGCCTACCGCAAGCTCGCCAAGGAGCTGCACCCCGACTGCAATCCCGGCGACCACGCCTGCGAAGGCAAGTTCAAGGAAATCAACGAAGCCTATGACGTCCTGAAGGACGACCAGAAGCGGGCCGCCTATGACCGCTTCGGCCATGCCGCCTTCGAGAACGGCGGGCGCAACGGCTTCAACGCCGGCAACCCCTTCGACTTCACCGGCTCGTTCAGCGAAGTGTTCGACGACCTGTTCGGCGAATTCATGGGCGGGCGCCATCACCGCCGCCAGAACCGCGGCGGCGACCTGCGCCACAATCTGCAGGTCAGCCTGGAAGAGGCCTACAAAGGCTGCCGCGTCGAGATCAAGGTGCCGTCCGCGGTCGCGTGTCAGGATTGCGAAGGCTCGGGCGCCGAATCCGGCACGCGCGCCGAGACCTGCCCGACCTGCGCCGGCCACGGCAAGGTGCGCGCCAGCCAAGGCTTCTTCACCATCGAACGCACCTGCCCGCACTGCCAGGGGCGCGGGCGCGTCGTCAAAAATCCATGCCGCAGCTGCGGCGGCTCCGGGCATGTGCAGAAGGAGCGCACCCTCGCCGTGGACATCCCGCCCGGCGTCGCCGAAGGCCTGCGCATCCGTCTGACGGGCGAAGGTCAGGCCGGGTTCAACGGCGGACCGCCCGGCGACCTCTATGTCTTCGTTTCGGTGGGCGAGCACCCGATCTTCCAGCGCGAAGGCCACAACCTCTATTGCCATGTGCCGGTGTCGTTCGTGACGGCGGCGCTGGGCGGCAGCATGGAAGTTCCCACGCTGGACGGCGGCCGCGCCAAGGTGGCGATCCCGGAAGGCACGCAGTCGGGCCGCCAGTTCCGCCTGCGCGGCAAGGGCATGCCGGTGCTGCAAGGCGGCGGGCTGCACGGCGATCTCTATGTCGAAATTGCCGTCGAGACGCCGGTCAAGCTGTCGAAGACCCAGAAGGAGCTGCTGCGCGCCTTCGAAGCCGCAAACCAACAGGGCAACCAGCCCGAATCCGAGGGCTTCTTCGCCAAGGTGAAAGAGTTCTGGTCGGCAGCGACCGGAAGCTGATGGCGGGGCGCGAACATCTTCGCTTCCTCGGCCGTGCCGCGGCGAACCCGGTGCTGGTCGGCGCCGTCCTGCCCTCCAGCCGTGCGCTGGCGCGCGCCATCGCGGCGCAGACCGATCCGGCGCGCGAAGGTCCTGTTCTGGAACTCGGTCCAGGCACCGGGGCCGTGACCACCGCGCTGATCGCCCGCGGTTACGCGCCGGGACGCATCACCGCCATCGAGCGCGACGAAGAATTCGCCGACCTGATCGAGGCGCGCTGGCCGCACCTCCATCTCATCCGCGCCAACGCCCTGGCGCTGAGCGATCTGGCGGGCGAGACGCGCTTCGCCCATGTCGTCTCGGGATTGCCGCTGCTCAACTTGCCCGCCTGGATGCGCGAGCGTCTGGTGTTCGACGCCCTGTCGCTCTTGCTGCCGGGAGGCTCGCTGATCCAGTTCTCTTATGGGTTCCACCCGCCCGTCGAACCACCGGAAGTCCAAATCGCGCGCGCCGCCCAGGTATGGCTCAACCTGCCCCCGGCGCGGGTGTGGGTGTATCGGGCGGCGGACTAACCTGCCGCCTTGGCGATCTGGTCGGCGTTCTTCAGCACCCGCTCGTCGACATAATCGAGATACTTGCGGAAATTGTCGCGGAACATGCCGGCGAGCTTCTGGGCCTGCGCGTCGTAGGCCGCCTTGTCGGCCCAGCTGTCGCGCGGGTGCAGGAGTTTGGGGTCGATGCCGTCGACATGCACCGGCGTGCGGAAGCCGAACACCGGATCGACGCGCCACTGGCTGGCGGCCAAGGGACCGCTGAGTGCGGCGTTGAGCAAAGCGCGCGTCAGCTTGATCGGCATGCGCTTGGCGCCCTGGGCCACGGGCCCCGTCCAGCCGGTGTTGACGAGCCAGCAATCGCAATCGTGCTGGTCGATCAGGTCGCGCAGCAGGTTGCCGTAGACCGAGGGATGGCGCGGCATGAAGGGCGCCCCGAAGCAGGTCGAAAACGTCGGCTGGGGGTCCTTGCCGAGGCCCTTCTCGGTGCCGGCGACGCGCGACGTGAAGCCCGACAGGAAGTGGTACATCGCCTGGCTGGGCGACAGCTTGGCGATCGGGGGCAAGACGCCGAAGGCGTCGGCCGTCAGCATGATGACGTTGGCCGGATGCGGCGCGCATCCCGTCTCGCTGGCGTGCGGGATGAAATCGATGGGATAGGCGGCGCGCGTGTTCTCGGTGTAGCGGTCGTCGTCGAGATCGAGCGCGCCGGTTGCCGGGTCAACCACCACGTTCTCGAGCACGGTGCCGAAGCGGCGCGTCGTCGAATAGATCTCGGGCTCGGCCTCGGGCGACAGGCGGATCACCTTGGCGTAGCAGCCGCCTTCGAAGTTGAAGACGCCTTCGTGGCCCCAGCCGTGCTCGTCGTCGCCGATCAGGGTACGGCTGGAATCGGCGGACAGCGTGGTCTTGCCGGTGCCCGAGAGCCCGAAGAAGATCGCCGACTTGCCGTCCTCGCCGACATTGGCGGAGCAGTGCATCGGCATCACGCGATCGTCGGGCAAAAGATAGTTGAGGATGGTGAAGACCGACTTCTTCATCTCGCCCGCATAGGACGTGCCGCCGATGAGGACGAGCCGCTTGGCGAAGTTCACGGCGATGACCGTCGAGGTGGCGCAGCCGTGCTTCGACGGCTCGGCCGAGAAACCCGGCAGATCGACGATGACAAAGCCGGGATCGAAGTCCTCGAGCGCCGCCGCCTGCGGGCGCAGCAGCAGATTGCGGATGAACAGCGAATGCCAGGCGTACTCGGTCGCCACCCGCACGCTCAGCCGGTGGGCGGGATCGGCGCCCGCCAAGAGATCCTGGACGAACAGTTCCCGGCCCCGCGCATAGGCCAGCATGTCGGCTTCCAGCCGGGTAAACGCTTCCGGCGCCATGGCCTGGTTGTTGTCCCACCATACGCGTCCGGCCGAGGCTTCGTCGCGCACGATATATTTGTCATTCGGCGATCGGCCCGTGTGGCGCCCCGTCAGCACCGCGATGGCGCCCCCGTCGGCCAGCCGCCCTTCGCCGCGCCGGATCGCCGCTTCGTAAAGGGCCGGCGCGCCCAGATTGCGATGCGCCGCCGCGAGTTCGCGGAATCCGTGGGTTTCCCAGACCTGCGCCCTGAGTTCGGACATATCTACCTTCTTCGTCGCAATCGATGTCGCTTTTTGTTTCGTCGTGACGCCTGGAAAATGGATGATTATTTCTCTGTATAGTCGTTGCATCCTGTGCTGTGAACGCAGCGCGGACAGCGGCGAAACGTCGCGAAGCCAACATTGTTTCATCGGTCCGGGCAAGACCTGCGAGCGCATGCGTTAGGGAAGGATATGCACTTTACCGACGAGGACCTGGAACGCTACGCCCGCCACATCGTGTTGCGCGAAGTGGGCGGTGCCGGGCAGGCGAAACTGCGGCAGTCGCGCGTGCTGGTGATCGGCGCGGGCGGCCTGGGCAGCCCGGCGATCCTCTACCTTGCGGCGGCCGGCGTGGGTACGATCGGCATCGTCGACTTCGACGTGGTCAGCCTGTCGAACCTGCAGCGCCAGATCGCGCACAAAACCGCCGACATCGGCCGCTTCAAGACGGAATCCGCAGTGGAGACCGCGCACGCCATCAATCCGCACGTGGCCTTCGAGCCTTATCGCGTGCGGCTCGGCGCCGACAACGCAGAAGGCATCATCGGGCGCTACGACGTGGTGGCGGACGGCTCGGACAATTTCGCCACCCGGTTCCTGGTGGCCGACGCCTGCTTCCTCGCGGGCAAGACGCTGGTCAGCGCCGCCATCAGCGAATTCTCGGGCCAGCTCTCGACGTTCAAGACGGGCGGCCCTTGCTACCGCTGCCTGTTCCCCGAGCCGCCGCCGGCGGAAACCGTGCGCTCCTGCACCGAGACGGGCGTGCTCGGCGCCGCAACGGGGGTGATGGGAACGCTGATGGCGCTGGAGGTCATCAAGGAGATCACCGGCGCGGGCGACAGCATGGCGGGGCGGCTCCTGATCTACGAAGCGCTGGAAGCGCGCTTCCGCACCGTGACGTTGAAGCGCGATCCGGAATGCGCCTTGTGCGGCGCCGCGCCGCGCTATCGCGACCTCAGCCACCATCGGGCGTAGCCAGCCGGCAATTGGTGCTGCACCCGCAATATTCGCGTGGCCTTCGAACCGGTTATCGCGGTGCGTGCGGCAGAATCCCGATCGTGCGAAGCCACTGTTCGACAAGCACCGGCCAGTGCGTGATCGCAAGCGCCGTCGGCCGCAGACCGAACGCATGCCCGCCCTGTGCGTACAGATGCATCTCCACCGGTACGTCGTCCTTTTTCAATGCAGCGTAGTAGACCAGTGATTGCTTCACGCCGTCCACGTTGTCGTCTTCTGCCTGCACCAAGAATGTGGGTGGTGTTTCACTGGAGACGGCAATGTTGGGATTCAGGCTGCCGTTATCAGTCGCGAGATGTCCTGGATAGACAAGCACCGCAAAATCCGGGCGGGCACTCTCTTGGTCGGCATCGTCTACGGGTGCGTACAAGCGGTGCCTATAATTCGTGCTGATTTCCGCCGCGAGGTATCCGCCTGCCGAAAACCCGAGTACGCCAATCTTGTGTGAATCAATGCGCCATTCCCTGGCGTGAAGGCGCACAATTCCGATGGCTCTTTGGGCATCCTGTAGCGACGGCGTTGAAGTCACGAGATTGTCGGGGCGACACCTGCAATGCCAATCATACGGCTCGCTCGGCACGCGATACTTCAGCAAGATGCAGCTGATGCCCTTGGACGTCAGCCAGTCGCAGACTTCCGTGCCTTCGAGATCGATGGCCAGCACTTCGAAGCCGCCGCCCGGAAACACCACGACGGCCGCCCCGCTGTTCTTCCCAATCGGCGAATAGACCGTCATCGTCGGCCGCGAGACGTTCATAACCGCCACATAGTGGCGTCCGGCGACGAGATGACTGGTGGTCACCGCGGTTTCCGGCCCGGGAACCGGCTCTGCGTCAGGCACCTTGTCCGGCCATATCGGCATTTGCGCGTGGCCCCGAGACGGCGCCCAGGTGTCCGCCAACGCGTGTTCGCCACCGAGCGCAATCACCGCACAAAGTGCAAGGCTCAAGAACTTCATCACCGGCTCCGGTCCTCTGTCGCGAGACGAAAGCCTTGTCGGCGGCGCTACGACCGGTTTCGGCTCCGCATCAACGCTGCCCCCAAATTGCGCATGCTCTAATGCGCCGCGTCCCAGTTCTGGGCGGCGCGGGCCTCGACCGTCAGCCTGACGCTGAGCGACACCGCCGGCAGCGGCGCACCCTCCATCACCTTGACCGCCACAGCGCGCGTCTTCTCCACTTCCCCATCGACGGCTTCGAACACCAGCTCGTCGTGCACCTGCAACAGCATGCGCGCCTTGAGGCCGGCCTTGGCGAGCGCCTCGGGCATGCGGATCATGGCGCGGCGGATGACGTCAGCGGCGGTGCCCTGGATCGGCGCGTTGATGGCGGCGCGCTCGGCGCCGCCGCGCAGGCCCGGAACCTTGGAGGCGATCTCGCGGATGTGCACGCGCCGCCCGAACAGGGTCTCGACATAGCCGTGCTCGCGGGCGAAGGCCTTGGTGGTCTCCATGTAGTCGCGGATGCCGGGGAACCGCTGGAAGTATTTCCTGATGTAGTCGTCCGCCTCGCCGCGGCCGATGCCGAGCTGGGCGGCGAGGCCGAACCCCGAGATGCCGTAGATGATGCCGAAGTTGATGGCCTTGGCGCGGCGGCGCACCTCAGCGGGCATGTCCTTCACCGGCACGCCGAAGATCTCGGACGCCGTCATGGCGTGGATGTCGAGGCCTTCGGCGAAGGCCTTCTTGAGCTGCGGAATCTCGGCGATGTGGGCGAACAGGCGCAGCTCGATCTGGCTGTAATCGGCGCTGATCAGCTTGGAGCCCTTGGGCGCGATGAAGGCCTGGCGGATGCGCCGCCCCTCGCTGGTGCGGATCGGGATGTTCTGCAGGTTGGGATCGGTGGAGGCGAGGCGGCCCGTCGCCGCCGCGGCCATGGCGAAGGAGGTGTGCACGCGCCCCGTCTTGGGGTTGACGTAGGTCGGCAGCGCATCCGTGTAGGTGCCGCGCAGCTTGGCGAGCTGGCGCCAGTCGAGCACCTTGCGGGGCAGGTCGTGGCCCTGCGCCGCCAGCTCTTCCAGCACGTCGGCGTCGGTCGACCAGGCGCCGGTCTTGGTCTTGCGCCCGCCGGGCAGCGAGAACTTGCCGAACAGGATGTCGCCCAGCTGCTTGGGAGAACCGACGTTGAAACTCTCGCCCGCCAGCTTCTGGATCTCGGTCTCCAGCGCGGCCTGGGCCTGCGCGAAATCGTTGGACAGCCTGCGCAACAGATCGGAATCGATGGCGATGCCGGCAGCTTCCATGTCGGCCAACACGGAAAGCAGCGGACGCTCCAGCGTCTCGTAGACCGTGACCTTGCGCTCGGCCGCCAGTCGCGGCTTGAGCAGCATCCAAAGACGCAGCGTCACGTCGGCATCTTCGGCCGAATAGCGCGTCGCTTCGGCGATCGGCACGCAATCGAAGGTGACCTTGTCCTTGCCCTTGCCGGCCACGTCGGAGAATGAGATCGGCTTGTGGCTGAGATGCAGCTCGGACAGTTCGTCCATGCCGTGGCCCTGCTTGCCGGCATCGAGCACGTAGGACATCAGCATCGTGTCGTCATAAGGCGTGATGCGGATGCCGCGCCGCTCGAAGATCAGATAGTCGTATTTCAGATTCTGGCCGACCTTGAGCACCGAATCGTCTTCCAGGAGCACCTTGAGGCGCGCCAGGAGCTCGTTCTCGGGCAGCTGGTTCATCTTGTCGCCGCCTTCGAGCGCCAGCCCCCCCGCCGCCACATGGCCGCAAGGCACGTAACAGGCCTCGCCGGGCATCAGCGCCATCGACACCCCGCACAGCCCGGCCTGCATGGCGTCGAGCGAAGTCGTTTCGGTGTCGATGCAGACCACGCCCAGATCGCGGGCGCGGGCGATCCATTGTTCGAGGCGCGCCAGGCTGGTGACGGTCTCGTAGGCGTCGTGGTTGATGGCCCTGAAGATCTCGGATTTGTGCGCCACCGCGCCGGGCTTTCCCGCCTCTGTACGAACAAGCTCGCCGGGCATGGCCGAGCCGGTGGCTGCGGCGCGCCCGGGCCCTTCGGGCTGTCCCGCTTCCAGGAGAGGCGTATCCGGATCGGCGATGCCGTAATGCGACAGCGCCCGCTTGGCGAGGCTGGCGAACTCCATCTGCTTGAGGAAGGCGAGCAGGGTGAACGGCTCGGGCTCGCGCACCGCGAAGACGTCGGGATACTGGGTCAGCTTGGCGCGATCGTCGAGCTTGACGAGCTTGAGCGAAATGCGCGCCTTGTCGGCGTTCAGCTGCAGCGTCTCGCGGCGCTTGGGCTGCTTGATCTCGCCGGCGCGCTTGAGCAGCGTTTCGAGGTCGCCATAGACATTGAGGAGCTCGGCGGCCGTCTTGACCCCGATGCCCGGGACGCCGGGCACGTTGTCGGTGGAATCGCCCGCCAGCGCCTGCACCTCCACCACCTTGGACGGCGGCACGCCGAAGCGTTCCATCACCTCCGCCGAGCCGATGCGCTTGTTCTTCATGGTATCGAAGAGCTGCACCCTGCCGTCGACCACGAGCTGCATCAGGTCCTTGTCGGAGGACACGATGGTGGTGCGCGCCCCCGCCTCGGTGGCGAGACGCGCATAGGTGGCGATCAGGTCGTCGGCCTCGAAGCCCCGCTCTTCGACGCAGGCGACGCCGAAGGCTCGCGTGGCGTCGCGCACCAGCGGGAATTGCGGGATCAGGTCTTCCGGCGGCTCGGGACGGTTGGCCTTGTATTCGGGGTAGATGTCATTGCGGAAGGTCTTCTTGCCGGCGTCGAAGATCACGGCCAGGTGGGTCGGCTGGTCGCCGTCCTTCATGTCCTCGATGAGCTTCCACAGCATGTTGCAGTAGCCCGACACCGCCCCGGTGGGCAGTCCGTCGGACTTGCGGGTGAGCGGCGGCAAGGCATGATAGGCGCGGAACAGATAGCCCGAGCCGTCGATCAGATAGAGATGATCGCCGCGCTTGAGAGGCTTCTTCTCAAGGGCCTTCAATGCGATTTCGTCCCCGCCTTGCGCACGAAGCGGCGGTCGCAATAGGGGCATTCCACGAAGCCTTCGTCGCCCATCTCGAGATAGACCTTGGGATGGCCGAGCACCCCGCCGTTGCCGTCGCAGGCGACGCGGGTGGTTTCCACTTCGATGACTTCGGGGGCGTCAAGCATGGCCAAGTTCCGGTTTGAGGCGGGCGGATGATAGTCAGGACGGGGCCCCAAGCAACCGCTTTGCCTGGACGCGGGGCGGGGATAAGTTTCCTGCATGGTTCTGCTCAATCGCATCTACACCAAGACCGGGGACAAAGGCACGACGGGGCTGGGCAACGGCCGGCGCGTGCCCAAGCACAGCCTGCGCATCGAGGCTCTGGGCGCCGTCGACGAAGCCAACGCGGCGGTGGGCGTGGCGCGCCTGCACGCCAAAGGGGCGGCCGACGCCATGCTGGCGCGCATCCAGAACGACTTGTTCGACCTGGGAGCGGGCGTCTGCGTGCCCGAGGATCCGGCCAAGGACCGGGTGCGCCTGAAGGCGGCGGAAAGCCAGGTGACCCGCCTCGAGCGCGAGATCGACGCCATGACCGCCAAGCAGAAGCCGCTCACCTCGTTCGTGCTGCCGGGCGGCACGGCCCTGGCCGCCCATCTGCATGTGGCGCGCGCCGCGGTGCGCCGGGCCGAGCGCCGCCTGACGGCGCTGGCCGAGCAGGAGACGGTCGACGGCGAAGCGCTGCGCTACATCAACCGGCTGTCGGATCTTCTGTTCGTGGCGGCGCGGGCCGCCAACCGCGGCAAGGACGTGCTGTGGCAGCCGGGCGCAACGCGCTGAGTGTTTGCGGCGAGATCAGGCTTCTTCGTGATGGCGGCCGAAGATGAAGGCGAGGGTGACGCCCAGCACGCCGCTCAGCGCCCAGCCCGGAATCGACAACAGAGACAAGATGGCGCCCGCCAAAAAGCCCGGCAGGCTGCCGTTGGTCCAGCCCTTGAACGCAGCGACGCTCGCCGGATCGAACATCCCCCACACGGTTTCGATGGAACGCACCGCGATCTCGCCGTGATGTTCGAGGGAGGAGACGGCATCGGCGCCGAGCAGCATCAAGGCCACCACCACCAGCACCAGACTGACGATCCGCATCAAGACATACATCTTCGCCCCCATCCCAGCCCAAGACGACTAGCCTGGAAATGTGACGGTAATGCCGGCGCGAAACAAGAATGGAAAACCGCCGTTAACCAACAATGGCGCGGCGGCACTCAGCCGCGGGGCGGATAGAAGGTGCCGTCCTTGTGCGCGAAACGGTCGAGCCTGGAATCGATCTGCAGATCGATGTCGGGATAGGTGCAGAAATCGTCGTCGGAGCGCGTGCCGATTTCGAGCAGCAGGGCGGGGCGCCGCGCGCGGTTGACGAGATGGTGGCCGTTGCCGTCGTTCCTGGGAAACGCCGCACAATCGCCGGGGCGCAGAATTTCTTCGCCGGCATCGGTGATCATCACCACTTCGCCGTCGAGCACATAGACGAACTCGTCTTCGCCGGTGTGGGTGTGGCGCTGGCTCGACCAGGCATCGGGGGGCAGCGTCAGGAGATTGACGCCGAACTGCGTCAGGCCGCCGGCATCGCCCAGCGCCTTGCGCACCCGCTCGCGGCAGGGCTCATCGAAGGGGGCGGGATAGCCGCTGCCTTTGCGTTCCTTCAGCGCCTTCACATCGATCTTGGGCATGGCCAATTCCTTCCGGACGTTGCGCCGGCAGCGTTGCGGGAGAGGCCGCAGCGGTCAAGCGCGCGCGATGCCGAGTGGGGTATCGGTTTTCCGCGGGACTCGACTTCAGCTGCGACGCCTCCTCCTTTCTTCCCCCGTTCACGGGGGAAGTGCCGGCGAATCCGGCGACAGCAAACCCCCATCGCCGACGCGCCGTCATCGGATTGGCGCAGGATTGTCACCCGGTGATGTCGGCGACAATCATTGAGACAAAGAGCGCCCGATCGCGCTCTCGTTGCGGCGCGAGGCCTGGTGTAGCATTTGCGCCAGGTCGGCGGCGGAGGCTTGAAGGGAAATGAGAGTCACGTGGGAGACTTTGGCAGCGGCCGCTCTGGTCGCGGCCAGCATCCTGTTCATCGGCCGCTACCAGATTTCAGCGGCCGGAGGCGGCGAGCAAGCTGGCGCCAGGATCGAGATTTACCGACTGGATCGGTGGACCGGCAGGGTCGTCAGCTGCGACGAGTCCACGACGGGGCCGGGCACGACGCGGATCGAATGCCCTGCGAATGACCCCGCCGTCCAAAGGGCAAACTAGGAAACGTCTTGCCGACCCGGCCTGTGACGCGACCAGGACCGGCGGCTGATGTCGGACGTGCATCCCGCGCAATCCATTGCCGCGAGCGCTTCAACGGGAGTCTTCGACGCGTGCCCCGCCGGGCAGTTTTGACGACCGGGGCCGGATGCGACACCGCCGTCTATGATGCCGCCGCCCTGCGCCTGTTCCAGGACCAGTTGTAGAGCAGGCCGAGGACCACAAGCGCCGCGAACACCACCAGCATGTTGTTGGGAGGTCTGGTGGGCTGAATCAGTCCGAAAATGTGCAGGCCGGCGAGGCCGGCAACGATCACTGCCAAGAGGCCGAAGAATGCCGTTCCCACCCAGGCCCAGCGCCAGGCCAACCCGATGACCACCGTGACGGGCACGAGAATCAGGAAGGGAATGAGGCCCGTCCAGGCAAACGGCAGGCCCCTGGCCTGCGCCGAGACGGTTTCACCGATCGCCATCCACCAGAGGAGGATAATAATCAGTAGACTGATCAATCGCGATGTCCACCACACCAAGCCGGAGGATTTCGCCATGGCGCGCCATCCTTTCGATCACACCGCGAGAATACCACCGCAGCGCGAGAGTGGGCGGATTGCATCGCAGGCGCATCGGCGAACCATTGTCACCCGCATTGCCGCGCAGGGCGCGCGCCGGCGCCAAGCGCCCCAATAGGGAAGCCTTCGGCGGTTCACGCCAGGCCCAGCTTGATCGGGCAGAGGGCCCGCATGCCGAAGGAGATCACGTGGTCGACGGTGCGCTCATCGGGGCCGAGGGGAAGGCAGAGGATTTCCGCGTCGCGGAAGTTCACTTCGGGCGTGTCGTGGCCGGCCTTGATGGACAATGCATAAGGCCGGCGGCTGTCGAACACGCGCCGGTTCACCGTCTGCCAATTCGCCGCGGTGTGCGGCAAATCCCTGGCGAGGTCGCTGAGACGGCGGTGCAGCAGCGGGGCGCGATAGGCGCGCGTCACTTCATCGCCGACGATCCTCAGTTCGAAATCGGCCCCATCGTCGATGACTTTCACCAGCGCCATGTAAGTGAGCAGGCCGGCCATGTCGCGCGGCGCCAGGTCTTCACGCGCGGGATAGGCGCGATCCCCCCGCAGCTTCTGCCAATACGCCAGACCCGTCTTGGTGATGGATGTGCACAACTGGCCGAGCGCAAGGGCGTCGTAGGACGTCACATCCGGAAAGTTCTTTTCGGCGGAGCGTTCGACCCCCGCCTCCTCGGCCGGCCGTGTGTCTTGGTGCGGGACCATGGCAAATCCAGGCGTTCCGTAGGTCACGCGCGGACCCTAATGCGATGCGTTTAAGCAGCCATGAAGAGCGCGAATATGGAATGAATGTGATTTGCACCGATGCGCAGAGCGGGACGGATTCCCCCGCGTCATCGCACCGGCAACGGTGCCATTCGCCCGGAAATCCCGAGGACTTGCTCCTGCCGCAACAAAACTTCTGCCCCTGTCGCAACTCCCCCTCAGCGCCAGTCCAAGCCGCGAAGCGCTCCGCAAGCCAAGGCGCCGCCCCCGATATCACATTCCCGCCGCCGGCGAACCGGTCCCGCAGCAATTGCCGTCACGCCGAGATCGCGCCCGAGTGATGATCCGAAAACGGATCATCACTCGCGATGTCGGTTGCGAAGCCTGAAGCGACAAACCCCCGACGCGGCGCCGGCGCCTATTCGGGCCCTCGGTGCCTCTTGTCGTTGCCGCGGTCGTTGCCGCGTTCCGGCGGGCGTCGGTCGTAGGACGGCTGGTGCGCGGGCGGCGCCGAATGGAACTGCTGACCGCCGCCATAGAAGGCGTGGCCGCTGTCGGGCGTCATGTAGGACGGCGCCTCGGAATGGCTGTAGCTGCGCTCGTTGTAGCGGGCGCGATCGGGCGCCATGAAGGACGGCGCGGCGGCGTGGTGATAGCTGTGCTCGTTGTAGCGGGTGCGATCGGTGTTGAAGCGGTCGCGCGCGTAGGAATCACCGTGGTCCGTGGGCTGGTAGGACCGGTGATAGGTGGGGCGCCCATCGAACTCGAGATGGCCGTAATTGGCATCGGAAGAACCGTGCGCCCGGTCGAAAGTCCGCGGGGCGCGGCCATAGGCCGAATCCGAAGGCCCGCGATTGCGATCCTGATATCGCGACGCGTGGTCGGTCATCCAGGGGCTCGACGCCGGATGCCCGCCGAACCGGTCCTGGCGCGCGGGATGCCAGTCCGTGAAGCCGCGGCCGGCATGCGCCGCCCCGACGATGCCCGCGCCGTGCAGAACCGCCGGGCGCATGGTGGCGGCGATGGGCGGGGCGCCGTGGTTGAAGCGCACGCGCAGATCGGGCGTGCGGCGCGCCAAGGCCAGATGCTCGCGCTGCATGGGCGTGGGGTCGATGTGGCGCCCTCTGGCAACCGCCAGCTGCTGCGGCGTGGGCCGCACCTGCACGCCGCCGCGGCCGCCGTTGTAACTGACGTTGTTGACCGAGTTGTTGATCACGGTCCGGTTGTAAACCGTCGTGATGTTGGTCTCCGAGACGTTGTTGACGGTGCTGTTGTAGTAGAACCGGTCGTCGCGCCAATAGCCGCCCTCGTATCCATAGCCGTCGTAGCCGAAGCCGTAGTCGATGCCGCCGTAGAAGCCGACGCTGGGACCCCAATAACCGGTATAGAAGGCGTACTCATCATCTTCGTCGTCGAAGGCCCAGTAGCCCGGCGTCCAGTACATGCCGACCAGCGGCGGCAGCACCCAGGTTCCCGGCACCCAGTAGTAATCGTCGTCGTCGTCATCCCAGGCCCAATAGCCGGGGGTCCAGATGTAGCCGTATCCCGGACAAGGCGGCTGGTCGTAGACGGGCAGCGGCGGCGGCGCGAAATTGACGAAGATGCCGATGCCGACCTGCGCCTTGGCGGGCGAGGAGACGGCGGCGACGCCAAATCCCAGAAAGATCGCGAGGACGATCGGATGCAGCTTGCGCATGTCAGCTCCCTTGGTCCGAACCGGCGCTGGAACCTTCCAGAACACGCATGCCGTCTCGCCATCTCTTGGCTGTGTTCCAGCGTCGTGTCCCGCCAATCTGTTGGCCTGCACCTGAACCGGCGATGAACGGGAAGTTTCCGCTGCGGTGGCTGGTGGACGAAAATCTTCCGACGCCTATCCATTGATCGAGAGAGATTTTGCGGTGGCACGCGGTTCCCCGGCGGGTTGGAGGATCGCCCAGCGCCGGTGTGCCGCCCGCCAACATGGCGCGCAGATCATCCGTACCAATCATCCGTCTACGGAGTTCCGGCGAAACGCATGTACGACGGCGAAGCGCAACGATCCGGCGAAGCGCCGGTTGAATGCTGTCGGCGACCGCCCCGCCGGCGTCCCGCGGCGGGCTCGGCCGTTAAGAGCGATAATTCATCCATAGCCCGCCCATCTTGACATTATACCGACCAGTCGGTATACATCTCGTTATGGACACAGCCACCCTCCACCCGATGGCGGCGGCCCGCCGCAAGCTGCTCGAGGCCGCCCTGTCGGTGATCCGCAGCAAGGGCTTCGAAGCCACCACGGTTGACGAACTGTGCGCCGTGGCCGGCGTCGCCAAGGGCTCGTTCTTCCATCATTTCAAGACCAAGCAGGCGCTGGGCGTCGCCGCCGCCGAATACTGGTCGGAGCTGACCGGCGCCTTCTTCGCCGCCGCGCCTTATCACCGCCACGACGATCCGCTCGACCGCGTGCTCGGTTACATCGATTTCCGCAAGGCGATCCTCACGGGCAAGGTGCCCGAGTTCACCTGCCTCGTCGGGACCATGGTGCAGGAGGTCTACGAGACCTGTCCCGAGATCCGCGCCGCCTGCGACGCCAGCATCAGCGCCCATGCCGCCAAGCTCGAAGCCGACATCGCCGAGGCGATGGAACGCCATGCCGTCCATGCCGGTTTCACCGCGGAGGGCCTGGCGCTGCACACCCAGGCGGTCCTGCAAGGGGCCTTCATCCTGGCCAAGGCCAAAGGCGATGCCGGCGTCGCCGCCGCCAGCGTCGATCACCTGCGCCGCTACATCACGCTTCTGTTTCAACCCCCCAAGGAAAGGAACCCGTCATGACCAACACGTTTCTGGCCGTCTTCCTCGGCAGCAAATCCAGTCCGCGCATGAAGTCCTGGATGGAGCTGCCCGAAGCCGAGCGCAAGGCGAAGGAGCGCGACGGCATCGCCGCCTGGAAGGCCTGGATCGAGAAACATCACGGCGCCATCGTCGAAATCGGCGGCCCGCTCGGCAAGACCAAGCGGGTGACGGAGCGCGGCGTCGAAGACATCGCCAACCAGATGAGCGGTTTCTCGGTGGTGCGCGCGGAGTCGCACGAGGCGGCGGCCAAGCTGTTCGAGAAGCATCCCCATTTCACGAACTTCCCCGGAGAAGCCGTGGAGATCATGCCGGTGCTGCCGATCCCCGGCGCCTGAGCCCGCAACAAGGAGAACAACGATGCCCAGCACCGTCCGCCTGCACCGCGTCCTGGCAACCAGGCCCGAGAAGATCTATCGCGCCTTCCTCGAACCCGATGCGATGGCCAAATGGCTGCCGCCGGACGGCTTCGTCGGCACGGTCCATCATCACGAGGCCAAGGTCGGCGGCACTTTCAAGATGTCGTTCCGCAACTTCACCACCGGCGACGGCCACGCCTTCGGCGGCGAATATCTCGAACTCGTCCCCGGCGAGCGGCTGCGCTACACGGACCGCTTCGACGATCCCAATATGCCGGGCACGCTGCAGGTGACGGTGAGCCTCAAGAAGGTGTCGGTCGGCACCGAGCTTTCCATCGTGCAGGAGAACATCCCCGACGCCATCCCGCCCGAGGCCTGTTACCTCGGCTGGCAGCAATCGCTGGCCAATCTGGCGCGGCTGGTAGAGCCGGAAATCAGGCCGTAGCCGTCAACGATCGCGGCGCCGCCGAAACATCGGCGGCGGCGCCGTCCCGCGCTCATCCCGCCTTTCGGCGCGGCGGCAGATGGATGGGCAACTGGGCATTCATCGCCACCAATGCGTCGTCGATCACCCACATGTGCGAACTGTGACGCAGATCAAGAAGGCGACGCACGGAATTCTCGGGCATGCCGAGCTCGCTTGCCAGCCGCGACCGCGTCCAGCCGTGCTGGCGCATATTCTCGTAAACGGCCAGTTTGGCCGTGACCAATGACGGCAGCACGACACGGTCACCCTTGAACGGCGGGCGCGGGATCGGCTTGCCAGCCTTCACATGCCCTTCCAAGGCGGCAATCAGGCAATCCTTGGCGTTCTCGAACGCCTCCTGCCTGGTCTCGCCCTCGGTCAGCGCCTCAGGCACCTGGGGGAAGCGCACAAGCCACCAGCCATTCGGCTGCATTGCCAGCGTGTAGGGATAACCGAACGCGGCATTTGCCATTCTACGATTCCAATTCCCGTCTCGACAAACCGAGCTGATCCAGCACGGCTTTGAACAAGCCCGGTCCGATTTCCTTTCTGCGGTCCTTCAATGTCGTGAACCGGCTGCCGTAATAGAGCCGTCCATGGCTGCCTTTGCGTGACCGGGATCGAACGACACCGCCACGCTGTTCCTGCGGCCGGCGCGGCGCCGGAGCCTGTCGCTGTTCGGTGCCAGCCTCCCGGACGCCGCGATGGGGCGGCGCAAGGCCATCGCTTGACCGGGCCGGTTGCGAGCGAGCGTGCCAACATGTCGCAGTTTCGACAAAAGTGACGCTACGTGACCAAATTATGATTGGTTAACGAGCAGAACTCATTGATGCGTCCCCAAAAGCCAATCACGCGCCCCCCAAAATACTTGTCAATCAAATGTTTAGAGCCAGCGATGGGTTTCGCGCCATTCCGATGCATCCTGACGATGTGGCAGCGCCGCCAATCGGAGGGCTGGGAAAGATGCCTGTCTATCGTTTGACGCCCTTGCAAGGCACCGAACGTCGCCCGCAATGGCGGGCCTCATCGATCAGGCCGCATTGCTTGTGGATCGTGGCAAGCGACGAAGACGAGGCCCGCAGCGCCGTTGCCAAAGCGACCGCGTGCAGCGATGCGCAAACCCCCTGGCAGGACGCCGAACTGGTGTCGTGCGAGCGCGACAACAACAAGGACCTCGCCGCCGGAATCATCTGGGTACGGAGGAAACCTCCGGTGGCGGTTGTACGGGCGTCCCCCGCCTGATGTGAACCTCTGGCGGGCGGCAAGCGGCCCTTCCCCGGACCCCCCTCCGCTCGGCGCCAGCAGCCGCCCGCCAGTTTTCCGTTCGAGCCAAACAAAACCGCCCGCGGTTGCCCGCGGGCGGCGTTTGCCTGGCCGTGACGAAACGATCAGCCCGGCTGGCCTTCGGCCTTCGTCGCTTCAGGCTTGTGTTCTTCCTGCTTCTTCGTCAGATCCTCGCCGGTCGTCTGGTCGACCGCCTTCATGGAGAGGCGCACCTTGCCGCGGTCGTCGAAGCCCAAGAGCTTGACCTTCACCGCCTGTCCTTCCTGCACCACATCCGAGGTCTTGGCGACGCGCTTGGGCGCCAGCTCGGAGATGTGCACCAGACCGTCGCGCGGGCCGAAGAAGTTCACGAAGGCGCCGAAATCCATCACCTTGACGACCTTGCCGTCGTAGATCTCGCCAACTTCCGGCTCGGCCACGATCGACTTGATCCACTTCAGCGCCGCCTTGATCGAATCGCCGTCGGCGGAGGCGATCATCACGGTGCCGTCGTCCTCGATGTTGATCTTGGCGCCCGTCTTCTCGACGATCTCGCGGATCACCTTGCCGCCCGAACCGATCACTTCGCGGATCTTGTCGGTCGGGATCTTGATGGTCTCGATGCGCGGAGCGTGCTCGCCCAGCTCGGCGCGGCTGTGGCTGATCGCCTTGTTCATCTCGCCCAGGATGTGCAGGCGGCCCGACTTCGCCTGATCAAGCGCCACGCGCATGATCTCTTCGGTGATGCCGGCAATCTTGATGTCCATCTGCAGCGAGGTGACGCCGTTTTCGGTACCGGCCACCTTGAAGTCCATGTCGCCCAGATGGTCCTCGTCGCCCAGGATGTCGCTGAGCACCGCATAGCGGGAGCCTTCCAGGATGAGGCCCATGGCGATGCCGGCGATCGGCCGGGTGATCGGCACGCCCGCATCCATCAGCGCCAGCGAGGTGCCGCATACCGTCGCCATCGACGACGAGCCGTTCGATTCGGTGATCTCCGACACCACGCGCAGGGTGTAGGGGAAGTCCTCCTTCTTCGGCAGCATGGGATGCACGGCCCGCCAGGCGAGCTTGCCGTGGCCGATCTCGCGCCGTCCCGGCGCGTTCATGCGCCCGGTCTCGCCCACCGAATAGGGCGGGAAGTTGTAGTGCAGCATGAAGTGCTGCTTGTAGGTGCCTTCCAGGCTGTCGACGAACTGCTCGTCCTCGCCGGTGCCAAGCGTGGCAACCACGAGCGCCTGCGTCTCGCCGCGGGTGAACAGCGCCGAGCCGTGGGTGCGCGGCAGGACGCCGACCTCCGCCGTGATCGGACGCACGGTGACGAGGTCCCGCCCGTCGATGCGCTTCTTGGTGTCGAGCACCGCAAAACGCATGACGTCGGCTTCCACGTCGTGCCACAGCGAACCGAACTTCTGCTCGTCGAGCTTGCCCTCGCCCACGAACTCCGCCACGGCCTTGGCCTTGATCTCGTCGCGGCGCTCGTAGCGAGCCTGCTTCTCGGGGATCTGGAAGGCCGCGGCAAGATCGGAGGCGACGAACGCCTTGATCTTCTCGAAGGCGTCCTTGGTATCGTCGACCGGCAGCGCGCGCGGCTCCTTGGCCGCCTTCTCCGCCAGCCGGATGATCATGTCGAGCACCGGCTGCATGCTGCGGTGGCCGAACATCACCGCACCCAGCATCTCGGCTTCGCTGAGCTCCTGGGCCTCGGATTCCACCATCAGCACGGCGTCGGCGGTTCCCGCCACCACGAGGTCGAGCTTCGAATTGGGCATCGAATCGACCTCGGGATTGAGGACGTATTCGCCCTCGATGAAGCCGACGCGCGCCGCGCCGATCGGTCCCATGAAGGGGATGCCCGAGATCGTCAGCGCCGCCGAGGCGGCGACCATGGCGACAATGTCGGGATCGTTCTCCAGATCGTGGCTGAGGACCGTGACGATGACTTGGGTCTCGTTCTTGTAGCCGTGGGCGAACAGCGGGCGGATGGGACGGTCGATCAGCCGCGAGGTGAGCGTCTCGCGCTCGGTGGGGCGGCCTTCGCGCTTGAAGTAGCCGCCGGGGATCTTGCCCGCGGCGAAGTACTTCTCCTGGTAATTCACGGTGAGGGGGAAGAAGTCCACGCCGGGCTTGGGCGATTTGGCGCCGACCGCGGTCGCCAGGACGACGGTTTCCCCATACGTGGCGACGACGGCGCCGTCGGCCTGCCGGGCGACACGACCCGTTTCAAGGACGAGCTTGCGCCCTCCCCATTCGATTTCCTCTCGTGCGATATTGAACATCTTGCGTACTTTCCTTCGTTCCCGCGGGCCGGATTGCCAGCGGCGTTCCTTGAGTGCGTCTCAAGAATCTGATGATTGGATGTGCGGGCGCGCGCGGGGTCGCCGCGGGCGCGCGTGAAACTTGCGGGGCGACGGGCGCTCTCAGCGCCTCAGTCCCAGGCGGCTGATCAGCGCGTCGTAGCGCTTCTGGTCCGACGCCTTGACATAATCGAGCAGACGCCGACGCTGCGACACGAGCTTGATCAGCCCGCGGCGCGAGTGGTTGTCCTTCACGTGCGTCTTGAAATGCTCGGTCAGGTTGGTGATGCGCTCGGAGAGCACCGCCACCTGCACTTCGGGCGACCCCGTGTCGCCCGCGGCGATGGCGTATTCCTTGATGAGTTCCTGTTTGCGTTCGGCTGTGATCGTCATCGATCGGTCATCCAGTTCCAAAGTTGAAGACACGGAACGGCCTCAGCTCTCCGGCCTGAAGCGCGACCAGTGCCACCGGTTCGCCTTCGCCCGTCGAGCAGAAGACCGTGAGCCCCTGAAGATCGTTGCCCGAAGCGGCTTCCGTGATCCGTGCGAACTGCGCCGCCCGGATCAGGATCGGATTGCCGCTTCTCAGGCGAACCGCATCCGGGCCCGTCACGGCCAGCGCCGGGATGCCGTCCAGCGCGGTCGAAATGGGCCTCAAGTGCTCAAAAGCGGCGGGACTATGCATAAAACCCTCCAGGGTTTCCAGCCCTATCGCCTGATCGACCGAAAAGGCCCCGACGCGGGTGCGCCGCAGGGCCGAAACATGGCCCAGGGTTCCCAAGGCAAGGGCCAGATCGCGCACCCATGAGCGGACGTAAGTCCCTTTGCCGCAATGCATTTCGAACTCGGCATGGTCACCGTCGGGAAGCCCCAGAAGGCGCGCCTGGCGCACGAAGACCCGCCGCGGCTCCAGGCTGACCGCCTCGCCGTCGCGCGCCAGATCATAGGCTCGCTCCCCCTCGACCTTGACCGCCGAATAGGCGGGGGGAACCTGGTCCAGCATCCCGCTGAAGGCCGGCAGGAGGCGCTCGATCGCCTCGCGGTCGGGGCGGATGTCGGAGGTGGCGGTCACCGCGCCCTCGGCATCGTCGGAATCCCTAGCTTCGCCCCAGGCGGCGGTGAAGCGGTAGGACTTCTCGGCGTCCATGGCGTAAGGCACAGTCTTGGTCGCTTCGCCCAACGCGATCGCCAGCACCCCGGTCGCCATGGGATCGAGGGTTCCGGCATGGCCCGCTTTCTGGGCGTCGAACACGCGCTTGACGATGGCGACGGCGCGGGTGGAGGTGACGCCCTGCGGCTTGTCGATCACCACCCAGCCATGGACGGGCGTGCCCTTCTTCTTACGGGACATGGGCACCCTCCTTTCCTCCCCCGATTTCGGGAAAGGTGCTGGGCGAGCACTCGCGAGCGAAGCGGATGGGGCGACACCAAGCATGCCCCCACCCCGCGCTTCGGGCGGACCTCCCCCGTAAACGGGGGAGGAAATAATCGCGCCGGACCTTATTCATCTTCGTCATAATCCCGGGCGTCGTTCTTCTTCGCCAAGTCCTGCTGCACCCGCGGCGATTTCAGGATGGTCTCGATCTTCTCGGCCTCGGCGAACGACTTGTCCTCGACGAAGCGCAGCTCGGGCGTGAACTTGAGCGCGATCGCGTGGCCCATCTCGCCGCGCAGATAGGCCTTGTGGCGGTTGAGCGCGGCGATGATCTTGTCGGCGTTCCTGCCGCCCAATGGTTCGCAGAACACGGTGGCGTAGCGCATGTCGCCCGACGGCTTGACCTGGGTGATGGTCACCGAGACGCCAGCGAGATCGGGATCGCGGATGTCGCCGCGCAGAAGGATTTCCGACAGCGCATGGCGCAACAGCTCGCCGACGCGCAGCTGGCGCTGTGAGGGACCGAGATTGGCACGGGAATGGGAACGGGGCATTGGCTTGCACTCACTTTGTCTTTCCCGGCTTTCCTCCCCCGTTCACGGGCGAGGTGCCGAGCCCCCGCGTCGGCGCGAAGCGCCGCGCGAGGATAATCTCCGCGAGGCGGAGGGGGCATGCCTAACCTCGCCCCCCTCGGCACCTCCGGCGCCACTCCCCCGTAAACGGGGGGAGAAACTACAGCGCCCTTTGAATCGTCTCGACCTCGAAGGCTTCGATGATGTCGCCCTTCTGGATGTCCTGGTAGTTGGCGAAGGCCATGCCGCATTCCTGGCCGTTCTGCACCTCGCGCACCTCGTCCTTGAAGCGCTTGAGGGTGGAGAGCTCACCTTCGTGGATCACCACATGGTCGCGGATGAGGCGCACCTTGGCCCCGCGCCGCACCACGCCTTCGGTGACGCGGCAGCCCGCGACCTTGCCGACCTTGGAGATGGTGAACACCTCGAGGATCTCGGCATTGCCCAGGAACTTCTC
This sequence comes from Alphaproteobacteria bacterium, assembly GCA_028871345.1. Taxonomy (GTDB): domain Bacteria; phylum Pseudomonadota; class Alphaproteobacteria; order Micropepsales; family Micropepsaceae; genus Rhizomicrobium. The sequence goes on from JAGWNK010000015.1 coordinate 40,606, forward strand.
GCGCGTCTCGGGCGCCAGCATGCCCGACAGCGCCGCCTTCACGTCGTCCACCACGTTGTAGATGATGTTGTAGTAGCGGATCTCGACGCCGTCGCGCTTGGCGCGCTCGCGCGCCTGCTTGTCGGCGCGCACGTTGAAGCCGATGATCGCCGCCCCAGAGGCATGCGCCAGGATGACGTCGGATTCGGTGATGCCGCCGACGCCGGACTGCAGCACCTGCGCCGCCACCTCGTCGGTGCCGAGCTTGGCGAGCGCGCCCTGTATGGCTTCGGCGGAGCCCTGCACGTCGGCCTTGATGACAAGCGGCAAGAGGCGTTTCTCGCCCGCGGCGCGCGTCTTGAGCAGCTGATCGAGCGTCTGGCGCGACGTCGTCGCCTGGCGCGCTTCGCGGCGCTTGCGGGCGCGGTATTCGGTGATTTCGCGGGCGCGGGCCTCGGAATCCACCACGGCGAACTCGTCGCCGGCTTCCGGCGCCCCGGACAGGCCGAGGATTTCCACCGGCACGGCGGGACCGGCATTGGGCACCGTCTCGCCGCGGTCGTTCTGCAACAGGCGCACGCGGCCCCATTCGGAACCGGCCACCACGATGTCGCCGACCTTCAGCGTGCCGCGCTGGATGAGCGCGGTCGCCACCGGGCCGCGGCCGCGGTCGAGCTTGGCCTCGATGATGGCGCCTTCCGCGGAGCGTGCGGGATTGGCCTTGAGGTCTAGCACTTCGGCCTGCAGCAGGATCAGCTCTTCGAGCTTCTCGAGCCCGATGCGCTTCTTGGCGGAGACTTCCACCGAGATGGTCTCGCCGCCCAGATCCTCCACCTGAATCTCGTGCTGCAAGAGCTCGGTCTTGACGCGCATCGGATCGGCGTCGCCCTTGTCGATCTTGTTGATGGCCACGATGATCGGCACATGGGCGGCCTTGGCGTGGGCGATGGCTTCCACCGTCTGCGGCATGACGCCGTCGTCGGCCGCCACCACCAGGATGACGATGTCGGTGACCTTGGCGCCGCGGGCGCGCATCGCGGTGAACGCGGCGTGGCCCGGCGTGTCGAGGAAGGTGATCTTCGCCCCGTTGTGCAGCATCACCTGATAGGCACCGATGTGCTGGGTGATGCCGCCCGCTTCGCCGGCAACCACGTCGGTTTCGCGCAAGGCGTCGAGCAGGCTGGTCTTGCCGTGGTCGACATGGCCCATGACGGTGACCACCGGCGGACGCGACTTGAGGCTTTCCGGCGCGTCGGCCTCGCCCTTGAGGCCTTCCAGCACGTCGGATTCGGCGACGCGCTTGACGGTGTGGCCATATTCCGCGGCCACGAGTTCGGCCGTGTCGGCATCGATCACGTCGTTCACCGTCGCCATGATGGCGTTCTTCATCAGCACCTTGATGACGTCGACCGAACGGCGCGCCATGCGGTTGGCGAGCTCGGCGACAGTGATGGTCTCCGGGATCGTCACTTCGCGCGGTCCGGCGGGGCCGGCAGGCTGGGCCTGGGCGCCCTTGTTCAGGCGCTGCAAGTGGCGCTTGTAGGAAGCAACCGAGCGCATGCGCTCGTCATCGCCCGACAAGGCCTTGGTGACGGTGAGCTTGCCGCGGCGGCGGTCGCCCTCGCCTTTCTTGGCGGCGGCAGGAACCTTGGCGGGCGCCTTGGCGCCCTTCTTGGGCGCGGCTTCTTCCTCCTCTTCGGCGACCAGACGCCGGCGCGGCGCCTCTGCCGTCGTCTTGGGCGCTGCCGCGCCGGCCGCCGCCGGCTCGTCCTTCTTTTCGAGACGGCGCTGCGCTTCGTCTTCGGCATGCTTGCGCGCGGTCTCTTCGGCCGCCTTGCGCGCTTCCTCCTCGGCCTTGCGCTTCTCGGCGGCGGCGCGCTCCTTCTTGAGGCGTTCGTCCTCGATGGCGCGCTGGCGGGCTTCCTCTTCGGCGCGCTTGCGCGCCTCTTCCTCGTGGACGCGCGCGTCGGCCAGGGCGGCGCCGCGGCGCGCCTTTTCCTCTTCGGTCAACTGGCGCAGCACGACGCCGGGACGCGACGGCCCCGCGGCGGCCGGTGTTGGCTGGGCTGCCGCAACCGGCTTGCCCGGCGCATCCTTGACGGGCGCCTTCTCGGCCGGCTTGCCCGGTTCGATGCGCGTGCGCTTCTTCTCGACCACAACCGCCTTGGTCCGGCCGTGGCTGAAGCTCTGCTTCACCGTCGACGTCTCGGTCTTCTTCAGCGACAGCGTCTTCGCCGGGCGTCGTGTGGTATCGTTGGTATCGCTCATTATTCTCTTTCGTTGCGGACAGGATTCGAACCTGACGGTCCCGCCGGCCGCGGACGGAACCCTTGTAATCGTGTGGCATTGAGGAGCAGCCGGTCGGCCAGGGCCCCTGGCTTGACGGCGGCGTGTATCACATTCTCGCGTCCCAGCGCCAAACCGAGCTCGTCACTGGTCAACCCATCGATCGTCGGGGCCTCGATGCCGCGGGCGAAGGCCGCATTGGCAAGCTTGCGCCGGCCATCGGCGGCACCGTCCGAGGCCTCGATCAGGAGCCTGGGCGGAACCTTGGCATCCATCGCCCGCAACACATTGTCGAAGCCCAGGAAGGCAAGCCCGGCGCGCCGGGCCAGGCCCAGATCGGACTGCATCCGCGCCACCAGCAGCCTCTCGACATGGTCCGGCAGGTCTTCCGCGACCTTTACCGTTGCCTTGGCAGCCTTGGCGAACGCCTGCTTGGCGACGGCCTTGGCGAGCGTGGCGCGCTCGGCCGCAACCCACAGGCCCCGGCCCGGAAGCTTGGCATCGAGATCGGGAACGATATCGGCGTCGGGCCCTACGACGAAGCGGACAAGCCTGTCCTCCGGCGCGGTCGCGCCGGTGACGATGCAGCGCCGCTCGCGCAGGGCGCCGTCATTGTCCGAGATGGCGGCCAGCACGGCGCGACGCCCTCCTCGGCAGCTTGTGACAATCCGCGAACAGCGACTTCTTCTCCGTCATTGGGGCCAAAAGGCCGGTCTATATATCCGCTCAGACCCGGCTTGCCTACCGGGCTTTGCCTTATTCCGCGCTTTCCTCGCCGGCGGGGGCCTCTTCGACACCCTCTTCTTCGGCAGGCTCGGGCAATTCCTCGATCCAGCCCGCCTTGACGCGTGATTTCATGATGATGGCGTTGGCATCGTCGGATGACAGGTCGAAGCCTTCCAGGGCTCCGGGCACGCGCACGCGCTCCTTGTCCTTGCCCTGCTCGTAGTAGCCGATCAGATCGTCGGTGGCGCAGCCGGCCAGATCCTCGAGCGTCTTGACGTCATGCTCGCCCAGCGACACGGCCATGGCGGGGGTCACGCCGTCCACCTCGAGCACCGCATCCTCGACGCCCAGGGCGCGGCGCTTGTCGTCGAGTTCCTTGTTGCGCGCCTCGATGTGCTCCAGCGCCCGGCTCTGCAGTTCCTGCGCCGTCTCCTCGTCGAAGCCTTCCACCGCGGCGAGCTCGTTGAGCGACACATAGGCGACGTCCTCGATTTCGGCGAAGCCCTCTGAGGCCAGCAGCTGGGCCACGGTCTCGTCGACGTCGAGGGAATCCATGAACAGCTTGGTGCGCTCGGCGAATTCCTTCTGCCGGCGCTCGGATTCCTCGGCCTCGGTCAGGATGTCGATCTGCCAGCCGGTGAGCTGGGAGGCCAGCCGCACGTTCTGGCCGCGCCGGCCGATGGCCAGCGACAGCTGCTCGTCGGGAACCACAACCTCGACGCGATGGGTGTCTTCGTCGAGCACGACTTTGGATACCTCAGCGGGCGCCAGCGCGTTGACGATGAAGGTGGCCGCCTCGGGTGACCAGGGAATGATGTCGATGCGCTCGCCCTGCAGCTCCTGCACCACCGCCTGGACGCGCACGCCGCGCATGCCGACGCAGGCGCCGACCGGATCGATCGAGGAATCCTTGGAGATCACCGCGATCTTGGCGCGGCTGCCGGGATCGCGCGCCACGGCGCGGATCTCGATGATGCCGTCGTAGATCTCGGGAACCTCCTGGGCGAACAGGCGCACCATGAACTGGGGATGGCTGCGCGACAGGAAGATCTGGGGCCCGCGCGTCTCGCGGCGCACGTCGTAGATGTAGGCGCGGATGCGGTCGCCGGCGCGGAAGTTCTCGCGCGGGATCATCTCGTCGCGGCGCACCACGCCTTCGGCCCGTCCCAGATCGACCACCACCGAGCCGAATTCCGAGCGCTTGACGATGCCGTGGATGATCTCACCGATGCGGTCCTTGTATTCCTCGTACTGGCGCTCGCGCTCGGCGTCGCGCACCTTCTGCACGATCACCTGCTTGGCGGCCTGGGCGGCGATGCGCGAAAAATCGACCGGCGGCAGGGTCTCGGCGATGATGTCGCCGATCATGGCGCTGGGGTTGCGCGCCTGGGCGTCCGCCAGGCTGATTTCGGTCTTGTCGTTCTCGACCAGCTCCACCACGTGCAGGTAACGCGAGACGTGGGTCTCGCCGGTCTTGGGGTCGATCTCGACGCGGATCTCGTTCTCGCTGCCGTAGCGGGCTTTGGCGGCCTTCTGCATCGCCTCTTCCATCGCCGAGATGACGACGGTCTTGTCGATCGACTTGTCGCGCGCGACGGCGTCGGCGATCTGCAGGAGTTCGGTACGGTTTGCGGCAATCGCTGCCATGGGGAGCGCTCCTAAGGGATTACAGTTGTCGACGCGAGGAAAATGACGTCATCACCGCTTCCTCGCCTTGAGATCTTCTTCGATCAGCTTGTCGGTGAGCACGAGCTTGGCCTCGGCGATGGCGCGGAAGGGAAACTTGAGCCGCGTGCCCTGAACTTCCACCACCACGTCGGAACCGTCGAGCCCCAGAAGCTGACCGCGGAACCGCTTGCGCCCGTCGATGGGCGCGGCAAGTTCCAGCTTCGCGTCGTGGCCGGCCCAGCGGCCGAAATCGGCCAGCCGCGTCAGCGGCCGGTCGATGCCCGGCGACGACACTTCGAGCAGATAGTCGCCTTCCAGCGGATCTTCGCGCTCGAGATAGTCGGACAAGGCGCGGCTCAGCTGCGCGCAATCGTCGACATTCATCGTTCCGTCCGCACGTTCCGCCATCACCTGCAACGTCTTCTGCTTGCCGCCCAACAGCCTGAGGCGCACCAGGCGGAAGCCCGCCGCCTCGACGACGGGGGCGATGATCGGCTCCAGATGCGACAGCGCCGTCAGAATGGCACCACTCCTTCACGCCCGGCACGGGATAACGCCTCTTCCCGCGGCGGCCTCCTGAGACCACCACACAACAGGATTCTGTTGTTTGGGATGCCCGCTATGTAGCCGTCCGGCCTGCCGATTACAAGCCGGCTGGCGGGTCATGTGACCTAATGTTTGTCCGGCAAGGAAACGTTCACTTCCCCCGTTACCGCGGCGGGCTGGGACTGTCGAGCCCGCTCCTCATTGGCGACGATCTTGTCGAACGGCGAGCCCAGGGCAACCCACAGGAACGCCACGAAAAACGCGATGCCGAACACGGCGGCCGAGATGATCGGGGCGAGCTCTCCCAAGGGGACGCGGTAGCGTTCTTCTTTTTCTTCCTGCGGGATCATGGACGGAGTTTAGACCCTGGCGGCTGCGGCCGGCAAACGCGGCGCAATCCGGTGTGTTCCCGCGCACGGGGCGCCGTTCACACCCTGAGGATGCGCAGATAGGCCGGCGGACCGTGCAGCGCCTTGGCTTCGTAGCGGGTCTGCGGCCAGCCCGCCGGATGCCTCTGCCAGTCGCCGGCGCACCGCGCCGCCCAGGCGAAATCGGGATGGGCCCGCACCCGTTCCAGCGTCCAGGCGACATAGCCGGCGTCATCGCTGGCGACGCGCAGTTCGGCGCCGGGCCTCATCACCCGCGACAGGCGATCGAGCATCTCCGTCTGGAGGAAGCGCCGCTTGTGATGGCGCGTCTTGGGCCAGGGGTCGGGAAAGAGCAGGAATACGCGCCCCAGTGACGCATCAGGCAAGGCCTCGAGGATGTCGCGCGCATCGCCTTCGTGGACGCGGATGTTGATGGCCTCTCCGCCTTCGCATCGGTGCGCTGTCGCGACCGACCCTCCCCCGCGAACGGGGGAGGAAAGTTCTTGATCGATTTTCGACAGGAGCTTGGCGACGCCCGCCTGATAAGGTTCGGCGCCGATCAGGCCCACGCGCGGATGGCGGCGCGCCTGCTCCAGGAGGTGCTCGCCGGCACCGAAGCCGATCTCGAGCCAGACGTCATCGACCGGAAAACCAACTTCCCCGTGCGGCGAGGTCGAAAAATAGGCGCGCGGATCGAGACCGGCGACCAGCCGCAGCGCCAGCGCCGGCAGCAGCGTGCGGCGCAGCTTCTCCTGGCGGGCGGAGAGCTTGGGACCCTTGCGGCGGCCGTAGAGCTTGCGGCCGAAATCAGAAGGCGTGCTTGAGCCCGGCGACGAGATCGGTCTTCTCCCAGGAGAAGCCGCCATCGGCATCCGGCTCGCGGCCGAAATGTCCGTAGGCGGAGGTTCTCGCATAGATCGGCTTGTTGAGCCCCAGATGCTCGCGGATGCCGCGCGGCTTCAGGCTCATCAGCTCGGGCAGGATCTTCTCGAGGCTGGCCTCGTCGACCCGGCCGGTGCCGTGCAGGTTCACGTAGAGCGACAATGGATCGCTGATGCCGATGGCATAGGAGATCTGGATGGTGCAGCGCTCGGCCAGACCCGCCGCCACGACGTTCTTGGCCAGATAGCGCGCGGCATAGGCGGCCGAGCGGTCGACCTTGGTGGGGTCCTTGCCCGAGAAGGCGCCCCCGCCATGCGGGGCCGCGCCGCCGTAGGTGTCGACGATGATCTTGCGCCCCGTCAGGCCGCAGTCGCCGTCGGGTCCGCCCACCACGAAGGCGCCCGTCGGATTGACGTGCCACACCGTGTTGGCGTTGATCCAGCCGCCCGGCAGGGCGTCGCGGATATACGGCTCGACCACGGCGCGCACATCGGCCGAGGTCATCGATTCGTCGAGATGCTGGGTGGACAGCACGATCTGGGTCGCCTCGACGGGCCTGCCATGGTCGTAGCGCAGCGTGACCTGACTCTTGGCATCGGGGCCGAGCTTGGGCTCCTTGCCGGCATGGCGCGCCTCGGCCAACAGCTTCAGGATCTTGTGGCTGTAATGAATAGGGGCCGGCATCAGCTCCGGCGTCTCGCGGCAGGCATAGCCGAACATGATGCCCTGGTCGCCAGCGCCTTCGTCCTTGTTGCCGGACGCATCGACGCCCTGGGCGATGTGCGGGGACTGGGCGTGGAGCAGCACTTCGACGCGGGCTTCCTCGTGATGGAAGCCGTCCTGCTCGTAGCCGATCTTGCGCACGGCGGCGCGGGCCGCCTCTTCCACCATGTCGAAGGTGATGGCGGCCGGGCCGCGGGTCTCGCCGGCGATGACGATGCGGTTGGTGGTCGCCAAGGTCTCGCAGGCCACGCGTAAGTCCTTGACCGGGAAGCCGTTCTTCGGTCCTTCGCGGAAGAACAGGTCGACCACTTCGTCGGAAATGCGGTCGCAGACCTTGTCGGGGTGTCCTTCGGACACGCTTTCGCTGGTGAACAGGTAGTTGGACCGCGCCATTTCCCAAAATCCTTTACTGACGGCGCGACTCCATACAGGGAATTCCGCCGGGGTCAACAGCATATGCAGATTTCGACATATGCTGCGGTAGTTCCGGCTGCGGGATTGCGACGCAGGAGCGCGGTCCTAGAGGATGAACCGCGACAAGTCCTGGTCCTTGGCCAGATCCTCCACCCGCGCCTTCACATAGGCGGCATCGACGGCCAGGGTGTCGCCCTGACGCTCGGAGGCGGCAAAACTCAGCTCGTCGAGCACCCGCTCCATCACCGTCTGCAGCCGGCGCGCCCCGATGTTCTCCACCGTGGCATTGACCTGGGCGGCGATGTCGGCGATGGCGGCGATGCCGTCGTCGGTGAAACTGACGGTGACGCCCTCCGTCGCCATCAGCGCCTTGTACTGCTTGATGAGGCTGGCCTCGGGTTCGGTCAGGATGCGCTGGAAGTCGTCGCGGGTCAGCGCCTTCAGCTCGACGCGGATCGGCAGGCGGCCCTGCAGCTCGGGCAAGAGATCCGAGGGCTTCGCCGTGTGGAAGGCGCCGGAGGCGATGAACAGGATGTGGTCGGTCCTCACCTGGCCGTGCTTGGTGGCGACCGTGGTGCCCTCGATCAGAGGCAGGAGGTCGCGCTGCACGCCTTCGCGGCTGACGTCGCCGCCGCCGCGGAATTCGGAGCGGGCGCAGATCTTGTCGATCTCGTCGAGGAAGACGATGCCGTTGTCCTCGGTCTCCTGGATGGCTTCGCGCAGGATGGCGTCCTGGTCGATCAGCTTGTCGGCCTCTTCGGCGAGCAACGGGCTGCGCGCCTCGGCGACGGTCATACGCCGCGCCTTGGAGCGGCCGCTGAAGGCTTTGCCGAAGATGTCGCCCAGATTGACCATGGAGATCTGCGCGTTCGGCATGCCGGGGATTTCGAAGGCCGGCATGCCGCCGGCCTCCTTCATCTCGATCTCGATCTGCTTCTCGTCGAGATCGCCGGCGCGCAGCGACTTGCGGAAGGATTCGCGCGTCGAGCCGGCGGAATGGCCGACCAGGGCGTCGAGCAGGCGGTCCTCGGCGCGCGCCTCGGCCTGGGCCTCGACGTCGCGGCGGCGCCGCTCGCGCACCTGGGCGATAGCGACCTCCAGAAGATCGCGCACGATCTGCTCCACGTCGCGCCCGACATAGCCCACTTCGGTGAACTTGGTCGCCTCGACCTTGAGGAACGGCGCCTGCGCGAGCTTGGCGAGACGGCGGGAGATTTCGGTCTTGCCGACGCCGGTCGGTCCGATCATCAGGATGTTCTTGGGCAGCACCTCCTCGCGCAGCTCCGGGGAGAGCTGCTGGCGGCGCCAGCGGTTGCGCAGGGCGATGGCGACCGCGCGCTTGGCCTCGTGCTGGCCGATGATGTGGCGGTCGAGCTCGGAAACGATTTCGCGGGGCGTGAAGGCGGAACTCATGGGGACATATATGGGAGCGAATGGGTGCGAAGTCTACTGCAGCGCCGAAACGATGTCCGTCCGCGCGAAGTCCGCTCCTTTGTATAGCAGCGGTTCCCCGGTTGCTTTGGCGAGGGCGTAGGCAAGACCGTCGCCCAGGTTGAGCGCGGCGGGATGACGCCCCTTGCCGAAATCGCGCCAGGCTATATGCGCCAGGCGCATTTGAAACTGATCGACGGGAACGATGATAATTCCGGCGGCGGCGAATTCATCGAGTACCGCGGCGTCTTCTGCACGCGCTCGCTCGGCCTGAATCGCCGCCTCGAGCCAATTGACCGGTGACATGACCCTGGGCGCGAAGGATAGCGCTGACAAACCGCTCGCACTCCGGCTCGAGCTTGAGAATGGCGATGAGCGCAGAAGCATCGATCACCATCAGACGGGCAGCATCAGAGGGGCAACCCGTCTTCGTCGTAAAGTTCATCGACCAGTTCGCGGCTGGTCCTGTTTTCCCCCTGCAGTCCGGTTGCGCGCTCGGCGATTGCCAGAAGTTGAGCGGCTTGCGCATCCTCGGAGAGCAGAGATCTTTCCGGAGTACGTTGCAGCTTCTCTTCCAAAACGTGGATTACCACCTGCGTCGGATCTTCGCCGGTCCGCGCGGCGAGCTTCCGCGCCCGTTCATCGATCCTGGGATATCGGATGTTCATGTCGCACCTGACCGGAAGCCATCCTACATCCGCCACCTGCGGTCCTCAACCGACGGCAAGGCTTTCCGTGACAAGGTTCTCGTTGGTGTAGATGCAGATGTCGGCGGCGATCTTCATGGCGCGCCTGGCGATATCCTCCGCGGACAGATCAAAATCGAGCAAGGCCCGCGCCGCGGCGAGCGCGAACGGCCCGCCCGAGCCGATGCCGATCAGGCCGTCCTCGGGTTCGACCACGTCGCCGGTGCCCGACAGGATCAGCGAAGTCTTGGCGTCGGCCACCGCCATCATGGCTTCGAGCCGGCGCAGATAGCGATCGGTGCGCCAGTCCTTGGCGAGTTCGACGCAGGCGCGGGCGAGGTTGCCCGGATGCTGCTCGAGCTTGCCTTCCAGGCGCTCGAACAAGGCGAAGGCATCGGCCGTGGCGCCGGCGAATCCGGCAATGACGTCGCCCTTGCCCAGGCGGCGGACCTTGCGGGCATTGGCCTTCATCACCGTGGCGCCGAGGGTGACCTGGCCGTCGCCCGCCACTATGACGGTGCCCGCCTTGCGCAGGGACAGGATGGTGGTGGAACGCCATTCGGGATGGGACATGGTAAGCTCTATATAGGGTGGGATTCGGCAAAATCACGATGCTCGCCAAAATACCCTATGTCGACATCCGCGGGTACACGCCCCTGGAACTGCTGTTCCTGCAGCGCAGCCGCGCCCGCGCTTTGGTGGAGGCGGCGGCATCGACCTTCGGCGGATGGTCGCGCGTTGTCAGCCGATACGCCCTGCCGCTCGGCGACCGCGCCTCGCGCCGCTGGCTCAAGCGCACCGCCAATCCCTATCTGCATGAGATCGACCTGATCGCCGAGCATGTGGGCGTCTGCGGCGCCTTCACCCTCAACATCTGCTTCGAATGGGGCTGCACGACCGGCGTCTGGGAGAGGCCGGCGGCGCCGCTGCTGCGCCGTGTGCTCGACTGGCCGTTCCCGCTGCTGGGCGAATCCGTGGTGGTGGCGCATCAGAGCGGGCCGGCCGGAGATTATCTGAACGTGACATGGCCCGGCTTCTGCGGCGTGCTGCAGGCGATGGCGCCGGGTCGTTTTGCCGCCGCCTTGAACCAGGCCCCGATGCGCAAGCGCGGCGGCGGCCTGCCGGGCGACTGGTTCTTGGGACGCCTGGCAGCGGGCCGCGCCACGGGGCTGCCGGCCTCGCACCTGCTGCGCAAGACCTTTGAAACCGCACCCGACTACGCCGCGGCGCGCCGTCTGTTGTGCGAAGCGCCGCTGGCGACGCCGGCGATCTTCACCCTGTCGGGCCGGCTTCCCCACGAGGGCTGCGTCATCGAGCGCACCGAGGAAGGCTATGGCGTGCAGGATATGGAGAACGCCCCGGTCTGCGCCGCCAACCATTTCGAGACGCATCTGAACACGCTGCGCCACGGCTGGCGGGCGCGCCCCATCGACAGCGAAGGCCGCATCGCCCAGGCCCGGATGATGGGCGCGGGCGGCCAGGGCTTCTCGTGGTTCGTGCCGCCCATCGCCAATGTGAACAGCCGGCTGGCCATGATGGCGGACGCCGCCGGGCTGCTGGCCGTCATCGGGACCTATGGCGTGAAGCCGGTCACGGAGCCTTTCGAATGGCCGGGCTAGGCTGAACGCCCCGCCCTTGCTATCAAACGTCATCTTCGGGAGGCGCCCATGCGCACAGCCACTGTCGAACGCAAGACCCGCGAGACCGAGATCGCCGTGTCTCTGGACCTCGACGGGGCGGGCGAATGCGACATCGACACGGGGATCGGCTTCCTCGACCACATGCTGGAGAGCTTCGGCCGGCATTCGATGATCGACCTGAAGGTGCGCGCCCAAGGTGACCTGCATGTCGATTTCCATCACACCACCGAGGACACGGCCATCGTCATCGGCCAGGCGGTGAAGAAGGCGCTGGGCGATTTCGCCGGCATCACCCGCTTCGGGGCCGCGCTCATCCCGATGGACGAAGCGTTGACGCGCGTGGCCATCGACGTGTCGAACCGGCCTTATCTGGTGTGGCGCGTGACGATCCCGCAGCCCAAGCTGGGCGAGATGGATTCGGAGCTGTTCAAGGAATGGTTCCAGGCCTTCGCCATGAACGCCGGGGTCTGCCTGCACATCGAGAGCGTCTACGGGCAGAACAGCCACCACATCGTCGAGACCTGTTTCAAGGGCCTGGCCCGCGCGCTGCGCCAGGCCATCGCCCCGGACGAACGCCTCGAAGGCGACGTCGCCTCGACCAAGGGCACGCTCGGCGGGAAGGCGTAGGCCAGCCGTCCTCCCCCGTGAACGGGGGAGGAAACGGGGTTTGCGGTGCTTTGCATACCTCCCGCAGCGGGTGCCTTGCGCTTTTCGCAGTTCCTTGCCTGACGTCGTGTCACGTTCGTGACGGACGCGTCACGTTCGTTGACAGCATGCGAGTCTGTCTCATACTTATTCTAATCAGATGCGCCTTCTCTTCGCGGGCGCCGCCGGCCGAGGGAGGGTTTGCCATGGTCCAGATCACCAAGGACGACGCCTATGACGCCGTTCCGCCCGACGACTTCCCCGCCATGATCGAAGCGGAGCGCTATGGCCGGCGCACCGCCGCCTTCGACCGCATCATCTCGGCGACCCACGACCATTTCTGGGACCCGCTCGACAAGCGCTACATCGATTTCGACACCTCGTTCGACATCGAGAACGTGCAGGCGCTGCCGGATTGGATGTTCCCGTTCTTCCTGACCGATCTCGGCAAGGCGCTCAGCCCCAAGCAGAAGATCCTCTATGTCAGCGAGTCCAACCGCTGGTCGCTGTCGTCCATCCTGCACGGCGAGCAGGGGGCGCTGGCGCTGTCGGCCTCGCTCTGCCACATCCTGAAGGACCCGGGCGCGCAGGAATATGCCGCCAACCAGACGCGCGAAGAGGCCCGCCACGTCACGGCGTTCTCGGCCTACATCAAGGCGCGCTGGGGCACGCCGCTGCCGGCGGGACCGACCCTCGTCAATCTCCTGACCGAAATCGTGCTGGCGCGCGAGGTCTACAAGAAGATCGTGGGCATGCAGATGCTGGTGGAAGGCCTTGCCATGGGCGCCTTCGCCACGCTCTACCAGCACGCCGCCGACCCTTTGCTCGTCAAGCTGTGCCAGCTGGTGATGACCGACGAGGCTTTCCACCACAAGTTCGGCAAGATCTGGGCGAGCCGCACCATCCCGCTTCTGTCGGCCGAAGAGCACGCGCTGGTCGAGGACTGGGCGGCCAACTGCTTCCAGACCCTGCTCTTCAACCTGATCAATCCCGAGCAGCAGAAATCGGTCTACGAGGCCATCGGCGTCGACTGGCAGGAGGCGCAGAGTGCCATCCTGGCAGCCTTCGGCGACGACCAGCGCCGCGAGCAGATGAAGGAATCCGCCAACATCTTCCGTGTGCTGATCAAGACCCTGCTCAACGCCGGCATCATCACCGAGCGCACCCGCGCCTTCTACGCCATGTATGTCGACATGGAGGAGCTGAAGCGCGAGGGCCACCGCATGGTGGGCGACGACATCGCCGAGGACGGCATCCGCTATCTGCAGGCGATCAATTTCGGCGATGCCTCCAAGGGCGCCTCGCTGCTGGCGGCGGAGTGAAGGCCGTTCCTTCCCCTGAAGGGGGAGGACAGCACCCGCCTTGACCTTGCGTTCCCGAAATGTTCCGATGGCCCATGCACACGGCGGTCGATGTCGCGCGCGGGGTGTCCCGCCTTTTGATCCAGGAAGGCTATTCGCCCATCCTCGAATTCACGCTGGCCAACGGGCGCCGGCTCGACGTGGCCGCGATCGGCGTCGACGGCACCATGCTGGGCGTCGAGATCAAGGTGGCGCTCGCCGATCTCAAGGCCGACCAGAAATGGCCGGAGTACCTGGAGTATTGCGAACTCTTCTATTTCGCCATCCCCCCCGATTTTCCCGACGAGCATGTCCCCGTTTCGACCGGGCTGATCGTCGCCGACCGCTATGGCGGAGCCATCGTGCGCCCGTCGCCGCGCACGGCGCTGCACGCCAGCCGGCGCAAGGCGGTCACCCTCAGCTTTGCCCGCGTCGCCGCCGAACGGCTGTCGCAGATCCTGGAAGCCACCGATGGTGTCTAAGACGCAATTCGAGAAGATCGCGCTGTCCTTCGAAGGCGTGGAGAAGGGAGAGTCCTACGGCAAGCCCGCCTTCCTGCTGGCCAAGAAGTTCTTCACGCGGCTGCGCCAGGAGGACAATTCCGCCGTGCTGATCGTCGGCTCGATCGACGAGCGCGACATGCTCATCGAGGTCGAGCCCGGGATCTTCCACGTCACCAGCCATTACAAGGACTATCCCGCCGTACTGGCGCGCCTTGCCAAGGCCGACAGCAAGACGCTGCAAGGTCTGTTGGCGCAGCACTGGCGGCGGAGCGCGCCGAAAAGTCTCCTGAAGAAACTCTCCTCGCCCCTTGACGAGGAAGCGCCGGTGCGTTCGACGCCCGGCGCGACGGACGGGGCAACCCGCCTTCGGGCTGCGAAAGGCCGACCCGACCATTCCTCGTCGCCCAAGCGGGGGAAGAAGAAGCGGAAGAAGGCATGAGCCTCAGCAAGGCCCAGGCGCTGAAGATCGCGCTGTCGTTTCCGGGCGCCGCCGAAAAGTCCTCCCACGGCCACCCTGCCGTGTTCGTGAACGGAAAGCTCCTGGCACAGATCGGCTGCCGCGAACCCCAGGCGGTGATGTTCCGCACGGACTCGATCGAAGAACGCGACATGCTGATCGCAGGCGATCCCGAGACCTTCTACGTCACGGATCACTTCAAGGATTACAAGGGGGCGCTGGCCAGGCTTGGGGCGCTCGACGCCGAGAGCCTGCGAAGCGTATTGGAACGGCGCTGGCGCGCGATCGCGCCGCGGGAATTGCTGATTTCCTCCCGCATTCGCGGGGAAGACGCTTCGCGCCGGCGCGGGGGGCGGCCTTCCCGCAAACGGGGGGAGAAAGCGACTTAGCGCGGGCTGCGCTTGGCCAGGATGCGCTGCAGGGTGCGGCGGTGCATGTTCAGCCGGCGCGCCGTCTCCGACACGTTGTGGCCGCACAGCTCATAGACCCGCTGGATGTGCTCCCAGCGCACGCGGTCGGCCGACATGGGATTCTCCGGCGGCTTGGGCTTGGAGCCCGGAGGCGCCATGAGGGCCGCCATGATGTCGTCGGCATCGGCGGGCTTCGGCAGATAGTCGATGGCGCCGTACTTCACCGCAGCCACGGCCGTGGCGATGTTGCCGAATCCGGTGAGCACGACCACGCGGCTTTCCGGGCGCACGCCATGCAGCGTTTCGAGCACGTCGAGGCCGTTGCCGTCTTCCAGCTTGAGGTCGACCACGGCAAAGGCCGGCGGCGTTTCCTTGACGCGCGCCTTGCCTTCGCTGACGCCTTCGGCGATCGACACCACGAAGCCGCGCGCCTCCATGGCGCGGGCCAGACGTTCGCGCAACGGGCGATCGTCCTCCACAATCAACAGGGTCTTGTCTTCCGTCATCTTGCTGTCCTCGTTGAATTCCGATGCTGCGATGGAATCGTCATTCCTCCTGGCTGTGCGCCGGTGGCGCATCGCCGTCGATCTGCCCGCGCGGCCAAGTGACGCTGACGCGAGCGCCGCCTTCCGAAAGGTTGAGAGCCTTGACCGTTCCGCCCGTCTGTTCGAGCAGCGTCTTGGCGATGAAGAAGCCGAGCCCCATGCCTTCGCGCTTGCCGAGATTGCCCGAAGGCGGACCGAGCTCGGTGTCGCCGACCGCGTGATCGCCGGGGCGCGAGGTGATGTAGGGCTCGCCGATGCGTTCGAAGATGTCGGGCGCGAAGCCGGGGCCGTCGTCCTCCACCGACACGGTGATGGTCGAGGCCGACCACCTGGCCTCGACGCGCACGCGCGAGCGCGCGAAATCCGCGGCATTCTCGATGATGTTGCCCAGGCCGTGCAGCATCTCCGGCGCCCGCCAGACCTGCGGCTGCGGCTCGTCGCGCTGGGCGGGCGCCGCGGCGATGACGATCTCGAGCTCCTCGTCGCGATAGGTGTCGGCGAGATCGTCGAGCAGGGCGCACAAGGGAAGGCGCGCGGTGCTGCCGAGCATGGCCTCTTCCGGGCGCGCCAGGCGCATCAGGATCATGCGGCAGCGCTCGGCCTGCGCCCGCAGCAGCTTGGCGTCCTCGGCTTCCGCCGAGCCGACCGGCAGGGCGCGTTCGAGTTCGTGGGCGACGACGGCGATGGTGCCGAGCGGCGATCCCAGCTCGTGCGCCGCCGCGGTGGCCAGCGCGCCAATCGACGACAGGCGCTGCTCGCGCGATAGAGCCAGCTGCGTGGCGGCAAGGCCCGCCGACATTCGCGCGCCTTCGCTGGAGATGCGCCAAGCATAGACCGAGGTGAATCCGATGCCGAGCACGAGGGACGACCACAGCCCCGCCAGGTAAAGCGGCGGCAGATCGAAATGGCCGTCCATCGACCAGGGCAGCGGCTCGTGCGTCACCGAAATGATCGAAGCGGCGGCGAGCGCGATGGCGCCCAGGATCATGGTGTTGCCCAGATTGAGGGTGGAGGCCGCAATCACCACCGGTGCGATGAACATCAGCGCGAACGGATTGGCGATGCCGCCCGTCAGGTACAGAAGCGCCGCCAATTGCAGCACGTCATAGGCGAGATAGATCGTCGCTTCGCGGTTGGTCAGCCGGTGGCTGGGCGGATAGCGGAAGACCAGAATGATGTTGAGTCCCGCGCTGAACAAAACGCAGGCCAGGCAGCGGGCGAGCGGCAGGGGATAGTTGAATCCGAAATAGACGACGAACAGCGCCACGGTCTGCCCGGCGGTCGCCATCCAGCGCAGATTCGACAGCGTGCGCAGGCGAACGCGACCGCGAATCGCCGACGCGCGTGCGGCCGGAATCGGGCGAGCCGTCCGCTCCACTTTCGCCGTGGCTTCTGCTGTTACCATAGTTCAGCCGGCCGAATCCGGCATATTATCAATAGGGTCCTATCCAGCCCAACCTGCGACCAAGAGCGCAATACGTATGATCCGCACGCCCCTCGCCCTGGTCCCCTACCTGCTTGCGGCGGCAATGGTGGCGGCGGGCCTATTATGGCATGCGGGCGATTTTGTGTCGGGCGTTCAGACCAGCGGCGTGGCCGAAATCGGCGGCCCTTTCCGATTAACCGACCAGAACGGTCAGGTGAGGACCGACCAGGATTTCCGCGGCCGGTTCATGCTGGTCTATTTCGGTTACACCAGCTGCCCCGACATCTGCCCCACCACCCTGGCGGTCATGGCCGACGCGCTCGCCAAGCTGCACAATGGCGCCCGCGTGGTGCCTATCTTCATCACCGTCGATCCCGCCCGGGACACGCCGGCCGTGCTCAAGGCGTATCTGAAGGCGTTCGGTCCCGCCTTCGTCGGGCTCGGCGGCAGCAAAGGGTCCGTTGCTGCCGCAGCGAAACAGTACCGCGTCTACTACGCCAGGCGCCCGCTTCAAGGTGGCGGATACGCGATCGACCATTCCAACCGCATCTACCTGATGGGACCCGACGGGAAATTCGTCGCCGTCTATGACGAGACGCTAGGCCCCGACGGACTGGCCGACGCCTTGCGCAAGAAGACTTAGATTTCCACCGCAACGCCCGCCTGCGCGGCGGCGGCGATCAGCGTGTTGCGCATCAGGCAGACGATGGTCATGGCGCCGACACCGCCCGGCACCGGCGTGATGTGGGCGGCGCGTTCGGCCGCCGCCGCATACTGCACGTCGCCCACCAGCCTGGTCTTGCCGTCGACGTCGATCCGGTTGATGCCGACATCGATCACGGTCGAGCCCGGCTTGACCCAGGAACCCTGCACGAATTCCGGCTTGCCGATGGCGGCCACCAGAATGTCGGAGCGGCCGATGAGCCCCGGCAGGTCGCGCGTCTTGGAATGGGCCATGGTGACGGTGGCGTTGGCCGCCAGCAGCAATTGCGCCGCCGGCTTGCCGAACAGGAGCGAACGGCCGATCACCACGACGTCGAGCCCGGCGATGGGGCCCAGCGTCTCTTTCAGAAGCATCATCACGCCGGCCGGGGTGCAGGAGACGAGCCTGGCGCGGCCGCTGAGCAGCAGGCCGGCGTTGGTCGGCGTCAGCGCATCGACGTCCTTGGCCGGATCGAGCGTGTCGAGCACCGCCTGTTCGCGGATCTGCTTGGGCAGCGGCAGCTGCACGAGGATGCCATGCACGGCGCGATCGGCGTTGAGCGCGCGCACTTCGGCCAGCACCTCCGCCTCGCCGGCATCGGCGGACAGGTGCCGATGCACCGAACGGAAGCCGACGGATTCCGCCGTCTTGTTCTTGTTGCGGACATAGACCTCGCTGGCCGGATCGTTGCCCACCAGGACCGTGGCCAGGCCCGGCACCAGATCATAGGCCGCCCTGAGGCGGGCCGTCTCCTCGGTGATGCGCGCGCGCAACCTGGCCGCGTGGAGTTTTCCGTCGATGATCGATGCCGTCATGGCGCTTCTCCCAGGCGGGCGAGCCGCGCCGCCAGGGCGGCGCCGTCGCCGGCGATCTCGAGCCTCTTCAAGCGCGACGTGGCACCGGACGCAAGCGCGACCGAGGATCGCGGCACCCCCAGCGCCTTGGCGACAAGCTCGACCAGGGCCGCATTGGCCTTGCCGTCTTCGGGGACCGCGCGCACCCGCGCCTTGAGATGGGAGACACCGTCGGCGCCGGGCGCCCAGCCCTCTACCGCGTCGCGACCGCCCTTGGGCGTCAGCCGTACGAGAAACGACACGCCCTTGGGCGTGACGCGGATGCTCGTCAGAGCAGCCACCGCGCGTCCACCCAGAGGATGACGCGCTGCAGGAACCAGATGACCAGCAGCACGATCAGGGGGGAGATGTCGATGCCGCTGAACACCGGAACGATGCGGCGCACCTGGCGGAAGACCGGTTCCGTCAGGGCATCCAGGAAGCGGGCGATGCTGTGCACGATGTTGTTGTGCAGATTGATGACGTTGAAGGCGACCAGCCAGCTGACGACCACCGCCGCGATGATGACCCACCAGTAGAGTTCGAGGATCACCAGAAGCAGCGCGGAAACCGGGTCGGGACCGTAATACATCGACGATAGCGCCCGGCGGGCGCCCCTCTGTGCCTGTGTCGCCCGGATGGCGCAGCGCGAATCCGGGGATATTGCCGGTTCCTTGTGCCAGCCCCGGCCACCCCCCGCAAGGTCGCGGCGCCGGCGCTTGACAGCTTCGGGGGGCGCTCCCTAGATACCGGCCCCGTGCCGGGTTTGTGCCGCTTTTGGCCCGCCCGGAACCAAGCTTGGCTTGGGGCTGTAGCTCAGTTGGGAGAGCGCCTCGTTCGCAATGAGGAGGCCAGCGGTTCGATTCCGCTCAGCTCCACCAGTCTTCGCCCGTCAGGCGCCTCGTCCAGTCCGCAGTTCTTTCTTCGACGGCGAAGCAGGTGCTTCGACGCTACGCCTTGCCGGCAAGCGCCTCGGCGGGCGAAGGCACGGGGCCGGCGGTCAGCCCCAGCTTGCGCGCCAGATAGGGCGTGAAGGGCGGCGCGACGATGAGCGTCATCAGGATCACCCACATGCCGATCTCGACCAGCCCGTCGACCGGCGCGGCGACGCGGGCCACGGCGGTGACCAGCAGCACCGCCGGAATGGCGCCCGTCTCGCGCACGAAGGAGATGAAGAGCAGCTCCTGCAGCGTCAGTCCGCGGGCGCGCAGCGCCAGGTATGGCCCCAGCATCAGGAACACCATGACGGGGCGGAGGACGGCCATGAAGACCATCGCTGCGAGAATCCCCACCGGCGCATAAGCGACGAGCGCGTGCGGATCGGCCAGGGCGCCCACCAGCACGAAGATCAGCGGCTTGGCGACGCCGTCGACGATCTGGGAGAAGAATCGCTCGATGCGCGCCATGTGCTCGCGCGTTTCGTACAGCAGCCCGGCCACGAAGGCGGCGAGAAAGCCGCTGCCGCCGAACAGCGCCGCGCCGGCAAAAGCCAAAATCGGCGTCGCCAGGAAATAGACCTGGTCCGCCCCGTAAGGCGCAAAGCGGCGCTTCATGCGGCTCAGCAGCAGCAGGAGGCCGTAACCCGCCACGCCGAACAGCAGGCCATAGCCGCCCTGGTTCGCCAGGAATTGCAGCGCAGGCGGCGAGGCGAGGCTGCGATAGGCCGCCACCAGCGCGATCCCCGCCAGCGGCAGCTTGAGGAACGCCGAAGTGAGTAGCGTGCCGACGACGTCGTTCAAGGCGCTCTCGGCGACGACGATGTCCTTGGCGGCGCGGCGCTTGAACCGCACATGTTCGAGGAGCGGGATGATGGCGGCGGGATCGGTCGAGGCGAGGATCGCCCCCAGCAGCACGATCACGATCGGCGCCAGCGCGATGCCGAAGAGGGCCGCCACGTGTCCCACCACCCAGGACAGGGCGAAGCCCGTGATCAGCACGCCGGGGACCGCCAGCAGAGCGATCTTGACGAACAAGCGCAGGAAGCTCTTGAGCGGCATCTCGAGCCCGCCGCCGAACAGGATCGCCGCGGCGCTGACCGTCACCAGCGAAGCGACCAGCGTCGTGTTGGCGACGATCGGGGCAAACAGCGCGTGCCCGGCCATGCCGAGCGCGATGGCCACCACGAAGGACGGCAGCGGCGTCTTCCACGAGGCGTAGAAGCTGGCGAAGCTGCAGAAGCCGAACAGCGCGATGGCCGCCAGCACCGGCGCCGCCGGGGCGTCCTCCAGGCCGGCGAGGCGCCCGACGATCTCGTCACCGAAGCGGTCGGAGACGACCGCCAGCCCCGCCACCGCCAGAACGAGCCAGACATAGGGCGCCAGGCGCCCTCTCGCTTCCTGCGTAGCTTCCGCCATGGAGGCCTCCCCGGAGGAAGTCTGTCAGCCCCTGCGCATCGGGGCAACCGCCCAGCCCTTCCGCGAGTTTCCCCAATATGGAACCGGTCACCGATCTCTCCTACGCCCCGAACCCGCGCTCCTTGCCCGGGCTCGAGAAAGCGGTGGGGCAATGCCGGCGTTGCCCGCTCTACGCCAAAGCGACGCAGGCCGTCGCCGGGCAAGGTCCCGTGCTGGCCGCGATCATGCTCGTGGGCGAGCAGCCGGGAAACGATGAAGACCTCGCTGGCCAACCGTTCGTCGGGCCGGCGGGTCGCCTCCTCGACAAGGCGCTCGGCGAATCGGGACTCGAGCGCGGTTCGGTCTACGTCACCAACGCGGTCAAGCACTTCAAGTTCGTCCCGCGCGGCAAGCGGCGCCTGCACCAGAGGCCCAACGCCGAAGAGATCAGCATCTGCCGCTGGTGGATCGACATCGAACGCAAGCTCGTCAAACCGCGGCTCATCGTGGCCATGGGGGCGACGGCGGCGCGCAGCATCGCCGGCAAGCCCGTCGTCATCGTCCGCCGTCGCGGCCTGATCAGCGAAACCGACGGCGTCCATCTGATGGTGACGATCCATCCGTCGTGGCTGCTGCGCATGCCCGATCCCCGCCTGCGCCGCGCGGAGTTCGAGGCGTTCGTGGCCGACCTTAAGCGGGCGCGCGCCTTCGTCCTGTGATCAGCGTCCGGTGTAGCGCACGCGCCAGATCGTCTTGCCCTGGTCGTCGGCAATCAGAAGGCTGCCGTCCTTGGCGACCAGAAGACCGGCGGGGCGGCCCCAGACCTGCGGCGGATGCTCGCCCGAAGCCCAGAAGCCGGTGGCGAAGTTCTCGTAGCCGTGCTCGGGCCTGCCGCCCGCGAACCTGATGCGCACCACCTTGTAGCCGGTGGGCTTGGACGAATCCCACGAGCCGTGCAGCGCCACGAAGGCGTTGCCGCGGTAGGCGGCGGGAAACTGCGCGCCGTCGTAGAACACGAGGCCCAAAGGCGCCGAATGGGCGTGGAACAGCACGTCGGGAATCCTGGTCCTGGCCACCAGGTCGCGGTGCTTGGCGCCGAATTGCGGATCGGGATGGGGGCCGTCGAAGGCGTAGGGCCAGCCGAGGAAATCGCCGCGGCGCAGCCGCGTGAAGAAATCCGGCGGCAGATCGTCGCCGTAGCCGTCGCGCTCGTTGACGGTGACGTAGAGATCATCCGTACCTGGACAAAACGCGATGCCCACGGGATTGCGCATGCCGCCGGCGAAGGTGCGCAAGCGGCCGTCCCCCGACACTTCCTGCACCGTGGCCTGCGGCGGCGGCTCTTCGGCGACGTTGTTGGCGCTGCCGATCGCGACATAGAGGCGCCCGTCGGGGCCGAAAGCGATGTCGCGCGTGATGTGGTAGCTGCGCGCCCCGAAGGAATCCCTGGTGACGCGCGTTCGCGCGCCGGCTTTGAGCGCGCCGTCCGTATAGGTGAGCCGCCACACGGCATCGAGATCGCCGACATAGAGCGTCCCGTCGTGGAAGGCGAGACCATGCGGGTAATGGAAGCCGCCGGCGAACATGTGGGCCTTGCCGCCATGCAGCAGCGTGATCTTGCCGGCATAGGATTCCGCCACGAACACGTCGCCGTTGGGGGCGAGCGCCATGAACCGCGGATTGGAAAGCCCGGTGGCATAGGGTTCGGCGACGAAGCCCTTGGGCACCTCGGGCACCGCGCCGCGGGGACGCGCGATCATGTTGGCGCCGTTGTCGGCGGCGGGCGTGGCGAACGGCTTTGCCAGGCGGCTTGGATTGATTTCGAAATGCTGCCCGGGATGATCCGCCGCCAAGGCGGCGCCGGCGCAGAGCAGCGCCGCGACGGAGCCCGAAATTCGCTTCATCAGTGGCCCTTTCGCCGTCAGCGCCCGGTATAGCGCACGCGCCAGATGGTCTTGCCGGCATCATCCGCAATGAGAAGGCTTCCGTCCTTGGCCACCAAGAGGCCCGCCGGCCTGCCCCAGACCTTGGGCGGGTTTGTGCCGCCCGCCCAGAAGCCGGTAACGAAGTTCTCGTAGCTTGGTTCCGGCCGACGGCCCGCGAACCTGATGCGCACCACCTTGTAGCCGGTGGGTCTTGCCGAATCCCACGAGCCGTGCAGCGCCACGAAGGCGTTGCCCTTGTATTCCGTCGGGAACTGGCCGGCATCGTAGAAGGCAAGGCCGAGTGGGGCGGAATGCGCCTGGAATAGCACGTCGGGCGTCTTCGTCTTGCCGACCAGATCGGGCCGCTTGCGCCCGTCCTGCGGATCGGGGTGCGCCCCGATATAGGCATAGGGCCAGCCGAAGAAATCGCCTTGGCGCAGGCGCGTGAAATAGTCCGGCGGCAGGTCGTCGCCCAGCCCGTCGCGCTCGTTGACGGTGACGTAGAGATCGTCCGTGCCAGGATAAAATGCAGTGCCCACCGCGTTGCGCAGTCCGCCGGCGAAGGTCTTCATGTGGCCGTCGGGCAAGACCTTCTGCACCGTGGCCCGCGGCGGAGGTTCTTCGGCGACGTTGCCGGCGCTGCCGATGGCGAGATAGAGCGCGCCGTCGGGTCCGAAGGCGATGTCGCGCGTCGCGTGGCCGCTGCGGCCGCCGAAGGAATCCCGGGTGACGCGCGTGCGCGCGCCGGCCTTCAGTTCGCCTTCGCGATAAGCGATGCGCCAAACCGCAACCAGATCGCCGACATAGAGCGCGCCGTCGTGGAAGGCGATGCCGCTGGGACCCTGAAAGCCTGCAGCGAAGGTGGACGCCTTGCCGCCGTGGATGACCGTGACCCTGTCGGCGCTCGCTTCGGTGACGAAGACGTCGCCGTTGGGCGCCAGCGCCATGAAGCGCGGATCATCGAGCCCGGTCACGTAAGGTTCGACGACGAATCCTTGGGGAACTTCGGGCACCGCCCCCGCCGGGCGGGCAATGACGGTCGCGGTGTTGTCGACGCCCGGCGTCGCGTAAGGCTTCGCGAGATGGGAGGGCAGTAGCGTGAAGCGCTGGCCGGGACGGTCGGCGCCCCAGGCGCCTGCGGCGGTGAAGGCCAGCACAAGAATCGCGCAATACCGGGGTTTTTGCGGCATCGTTCCATGTCTTTGCCCCGGCCGTTTACCGACGCTTTACCATGGCGGATTAAATGGACCTCGTGACAAACGGTATCCGCAGCATGAGCCGCGCGGTTGCGGTTGCTCTCCTCGCCCTGTGCGCCGGCGCAGCCTTTGCCGCCGACCAGGACCGGGGAACCGGCGAGCGCGCCCCGGCGGTGCACAGGATCACGCAGTCCGCCAGCTACATGATGATCGATCCGATCTACACCACCGTCACCGACGGCGAAAAACCGCAGGGGCTCTTGATGGTGGGCATCGGATTGGACGTGCCGGAGCCCGGCCTGCGCGCCGACGTCAATCGTCTGATGCCCGTGCTGCGCGACGCCTATGTGCGGTCGCTGCTGATCTTCACGGCGAGTTCCGTGCGCGCCTTGCGGCAGCCTGACGTCGCCGCCATCGCCGACCGCCTGCAGCGCGTCACCGACCGCACGCTTGGCCGGCGCGGCGCGAAGCTTCTCCTCGCCCAGGTGGCGATGCGGCTGACCCACTAGGCGCATTCATCCGCCAGAGCCATTGCGATCACGATCTGCGCTGCCGGATTGGATCCCATCGTGGTGTGCGCGCCGCGCACCGCGATATTGCGGCTTGCATCATCCAGCAGGCACTGGCGCCAATCGACGATCCCGTCGTCGGGGGAATAGATCGCCGTCACCGGCACCGGTAACGGCGCGGCGATGTCATGACGGCGCGCGACCCACGGGCTGTCGTGCAACGGACCCAGCAGTGCGGCGATCGGCGCCAGAGTGGTGACGACGGGAAAGCGCACCGGCGTGCACAAGGTCACGATGCGCGCGACCGACTGGGGGTGGCGCAAGGCCAGGTCGCGCGCCAGGATGCCGCCGAAGCTCTCGCCGATCACGTTCACGGGCCCGCTCTGCGCCAGTTCGAGAAGAATGCGGTCGAGACGGCCGAGAAGGCCTGCCGTCGGTCCCAGATTGAGCAGGATGCCGGGCGGCGCGACGCGATAGCCCAACCGCCGCAGGAATCCGTTGAGACGCAGCATTGCCCAGTCGCCTGTGAGGAATCCCGGCAAGAGGAGAACCTGCCCGCCCTCGCCCTTCGGCAGGGACTGCGTCGGATAAGGTGGCGGCAGGACGCTGTCATGGACGGCAGCGGCCATCTCGCGCGCCCAGCTTCGCCAATTCAAACCGGAGTCCGGCGGTGGGAAGATCGCCACGGGTTCCTGCAACACTTTGCGCCACCTCATCGCGGCTTGCCGGAGCGGCCCGCTCTTTCGCGGGCGGGCCATCTTGTGCATTGTGGCCAGGCGCAATTGTCGCCCTTGGCGGCCATCCCGGACAGCCTCCATGCCCATTCTGCCAGCAGCCTTGTGCGCCGTCTTGAGCGGCGTCGCGTTCTACTTCTCGACCGGTCTGGGCGACATCTGGCCGCTCGCCTGGATCGCTCCGGTCCCCGTGTTGTGGCTCGCCTTCCGTCCCGGGAACGCCTGGATTGCGCTGGCCGCAGCCGGGGCCGCCGGCATGATGGGAGCGCTCAATCTGCTGCCCGCCTATCTCGGCATCATGCCGACGCTGGCTCTCGTGGTCATCATCGTGCTGCAAGGCCTGGGATTGGCGCTGTGCGTGGCGGGCGCCCGGTTGGTCGCTCTGCGCCTGTCGCCCTTGTCGGGGGCCCTGGCATTTGCCGCGTCGTGGACCACGCTCGATTTTCTCGCGGCGCAGGGTCCGCATGGCAGCGCCTTGTCGCCCGCCTACAGCCAGGTGGGCATGCCGATCCTGATCCAAGGTGCCTCGGTGTTCGGCATCTGGATCGTGACGGCCCTGCTGGGTCTGTTCGCCGCCGGCATCGCGGCAAGCGCGGCAACAAGGCGCCTGGCGCCCGCGCTCATGGCAGCGGCGGCGCTGCTCCTCAACGTCGGCTATGGCGGCTGGCGGATGACAGGCGCACCCAGGACGGCAGTCACCCGCATCGGCTTGGCCGCCGACGACGCCCTGGCCGCCAGCGGCAGGGACCGCGACGAGAAATCCACTCTGGCCGTCACCGACAGCTATGCCGAGGCTGCCCGCAGCTTCGGCACGGAAGGCGTCAGTCTCGTGGTCTTCCCGGAGAAGATCGCCGTCGTCACCCCCGAATCGAGCGGCACCGTCAATGCCGAATTCGAGACCGACGCCCATATCGCCCATGAGACCATCGTCGTCGGCCTCGACCATCGCGGCGCCCAACGGCAGAACGTGGCGCGGATCTTCTTCGCCAATGGTGCGCCGCCGATGTCCTATGCGAAGCGGCACCTGGTCCCGGGCCTCGAAGACGCTTTCGTACCCGGAAAAGGCTCCTTCATGCTCGCCAACCACACCGGCGTGGCGATCTGCAAGGACATGGATTTCCCCCAGACGCTGCGCACCGACGCCCTCCTGCATCCCACGCTCTATGCCGTGCCGGCCTGGGACTTCGGGGCAGATGCCTGGTGGCATGCCAGGCTCGCGATCATGCGCGGCGTGGAGAACGGATTTTCGGTGGCCCGCGCCGCCCGCCAAGGGCTCCTCACCTTGAGCGATGCGTACGGCCGCGTGCTTGGCGAGCAGCACAGCGGCGCGGCCGGCATGGCGACGCTGGTGGGCGATCTGCCGCGCGGTCCCGGCCGCACGCTCTATGGACGCATCGGCGACACCTTCGCCTGGTTCTGCATGGGGCTGTGTGTGGGCCTGGTGGGCTTCGCCTTCGCGCGCGGGCGGCAATAGCCGCGGCAACCGGCGCAGGCTATAAGCGGCGCGATGAACGAGCCCTTGATCGCGGCCACGGACCTGAGCGTTCGCAGCGGCGGCACCTGCATTCTCGACCACGTCTCGCTGGCGGTGTCGCGCCGCGAGATCGTCACCTTGATCGGGCCCAACGGGTCCGGCAAGACGACGCTGCTCAAGGCCATGCTCGGCCTGGTCGGCAGCGAAGGCCGGGTGACCCGCCGCGAGGGCCTGCGGATCGGCTATGTGCCCCAGCAGTTCGTCCGCGACGCCAGCCTGCCGATCACCGTGCGCCGTTTCCTTGGTCTGTTCGCGCCGCAGGAGGCGGCCGATGCCGCCCTCGCGCGGGTCGCGGTGACGGCGGCCGCCGAGCGCCAGCTCACCGCCTTGTCGGGCGGCGAGATGGCGCGCGTTCTACTCGCCCGCGCCATCGCGGGGCGCCCCGATCTTCTCGTCCTGGACGAGCCCTTGGCGGCCGTCGACGTTTCCGGCGAGGCCGCGCTCTATCATCTGATCGCGGAAATCAGGGACGAACTGGGATGCGGCGTGCTGCTGGTCAGCCACGATCTGCACGTCGTGATGGCACAGGCCGATCGCGTCATATGCCTCAACCGCCATGTCTGTTGCGAAGGCAAGGCGCATGCCGTGGTCCGCGATCCGGCGTTCCTCGAGCTTTTCGGGGCGCGCGCCGCCGCTGATCTCGCGGTCTATACCCACCATCACGACCACGTCCATTCGCCCTCGGGAGAACCCGTCCATGATGGATGACTTCCTGTGGCGGGCGATCCTGGGCGCCGCATTCCTCGCCGCGGCCTGCGGTCCGATCGGCTGTTTCGTCCTGTGGAAGCGCATGGCCTATCTGGGGGAATCGGTGGCGCATGTCGGGCTCCTGGGCGCCGGGCTGGGACTGCTCCTCGGGGTCAACGTGGTGGCGGGCACGGCGGCGCTGGCCATCGTGGCGGCGCTGATCATGGCGCGGGCGGCCGACCGCGCCATCCCGGCGGGCACCTTCGTGGGCATCGTGGGCCATATGGGCCTGGCCCTGGGATTCGTCGTGCTGGCAACGCTGGAGACCGTCCGCGCCGATCTGCTCGGCTACCTGTTCGGCGACGTGCTGGCCCTGTCGACCGGCGATGTGGCGGCGGTGGCCGGGGTGAGCGCGGTCGTTCTGGCGGCGACGGTGGTGCTGTGGCGGCCGCTGTTGAAGGCGGCGGTCGGCGGAGACATTGCCGCGGCGGAAGGCCATGGCGGACCGCTGGTCCAGACGGCGTTCCTGGTCCTGGTGGCCCTGCTCGTCGCCTTCGGACTGAAGGTCGTGGGAGCGCTGCTGATCGTGGCGCTTCTCATCGTTCCGCCCGCGGCGGCGCGCGCCTTCGCCCGCACGCCGGAGAGCATGGCGGTGCAGGCCGCCCTCGCCGGCGCCGTGGCGGCCCCGCTGGGCGTCGGGATCGCTTATGCCGGCGACTTGCCGGCCGGTCCGGCCATCGTCCTGGCGGCGGGGGTGATCTTTGCACTGACGACCGCGGCGGCGCGCCTGCGCGACAACCTCAAGCGGGCGTGACGAAATTGCCCCCAACATCCGGCAGCTTGCTACAATGGGTCTGCGGCAACCGTCATCGGTGCGTGATACAGTGACGGTATCGGCGCGTTTTCGGGGTTGAGATGAGTCTTCACGACAGGCAGGTCGGCGTCTGGGCGGTACCGCTGGTCATGCTGATCCTGGCGCTGGCCGTATTCGGCAGCGACGCCGAGGGCCTGGCGTCGCGTCTGCGCGGCACGCTGTTCGATTTCTACCAGACGTCGATGCCGCGTCCTTACGAGGACCCAGCGCGTGTCGGCCACCCGGTGCGCGTTCTGGTCGTCGACGGCGCCAGCGTCGAGCGCTTCGGCGCCTGGCCGTGGCCGCATGCCGTGCTCGCCGCGCTGGTCCGGGACCTGACGGCGCAAGGGGTCGCTGAGGTGGCTTTCGTCAGCCCGCTGGACACCCCCGACGCGGCCTCGCCCAAGGCGCTGCTGGCCCTGGTGCCGCCGGGGCCGGCGTTCGATTCCGCGCGCACCGCCCTGGAGCAGATGTCCTCCCCCGATTCCGCCCTGGCACAGGCCTTCGCCGGCACCAAGGCGGTGACGGGCATCAGCTTGGGCGACGCCACGCCGGCGCGCACCGTCATGATCAAGGCGCCGGTCAGCTGGACGGGAACACGCGACCCGATGGGCCAGGTGCGCGCCTTCGATCAGGCCTCGGGGTCGCTGCCCGCTCTGGTGGCGGCCAGCGCCGGGATTGGCGCGGTCAATCTCGATGCGGGAGCGGACGGCAAGGTCCGGCGCATGCCGCTCGTCTTCCGTCTGCGCGATAAGGCGATCCCCTCGATCGACGCCGAAGTGCTGCGCCTTGCCATGGGTCGCGATGCCACGGTGGTGCGCAGCAACGACGGCAATGCCGGACTGTTCGGCGGCGCGCCCGGCATCGCCGCCATCGATACGGGCCATGGCGACGTGGCGACCGCACCCGACGGCTCGTTGTGGATCGCCTATTCCGCGGCGCGCAGCGACCGCGACATACCCGCCTCGGCGCTGGTGAACCGCACCCTGCCGAAAGGCTCGCTCGCCAACGCCATCGTCTATGTCGGCGCGCCCGACGACCTGGTCGACACCCCGATGGGCCTGCGCCCGGTGGCCGAAGTGCATGCGGAAGCGGCGGAGAACCTTTTGCTCGGCACCGCGCTGCGCCGGCCGGCCGCGGCGTCACAGGCGGAGCTGTTGTGCCTGGCGCTGTTCGGGCTGGGCTGCGTCTTCGCCTTCGCGCGCACCAGCGTGCGCTGGGCGGGGGTCTTCGCGCTCGCCGTCATCCTGGTGACCGGCTACGTCTCATGGCGGCTTTATGTGGGCTCGCACGTCCTGTTCGACGCGCTGGGCCTCGGCGTCGGACTGACGGCGGTGTGGTTTGCCGGCGCCGCGATGCGCTTGTGGGAGATCACGCACGCGCGCTCCAAGCTGCGCCACGCCTTCGCCGACATGCTGCCGGCGCGCACCATCGACCAGATCGCCCGCAGCCCGCAGCCGATGAAGCTCGAAGGCGAAACACGCACCGTGACCTATCTGGCGTGCGGCGTGCGCAACTTCTCCGAGCTGGCTTCGTCGTTCCGCGGCGATCCCGCCGCCTTCACGCGGCTGATGCAGCGGGTGATGGAACCTTTGATGGACCAGGCGCTCGAGCACGGCGGCGCCATCGACAAGATGACCACCGAAGGCTTCACCGCGTTCTGGAACGCGCCGCTCGACGATCCCGAGCATCCCATTCATGCCTGCGAAGCCGCCAACGGCATGATGGAAGCCATCGCGCGCACCAACGAGATCATCACGCATGAGCGGCGCATCGACGGCGTCGCCTTGTCGCCGGTGGAGATCGGCATCGGCATCGCGACGGGCCCCGCCATCGCCGGAGGCTTCAACGCCCGCGGCCATACGGCGTATTCGGTGAACGGCGACTGCGCCGTGCTCGCCGCGCGCATCCAGCAGATCTCCGGCCAGTACGGACCCGCCGTGATCGTCGCCGAAGAGACGCGCAAGACCTCCGAGCGCGGCTTCGCCTTTCTCGAAGTCGACTTCATCGCGCTCGGCGGCAACGACGAGCCGATCAAGCTGCACGCCATGCTGGGCAATCCGGTGATGCGGGCCAGTCCGAAATTCCGCGCGCTCGCCACCTTCCACGACCACATCTTCCAATCGATGCGCAGCCAGCAATGGCAGAAGGCGCGCGATCTCATCGAGCAGTGCCGCAAGCTGTCGGGCGCCAGCCAGAAGCTCTATGACCTGCACCTGGCGCGCATCGCCTATTTCGAGGACAGCCCGCCGCCGACCGAATGGGACGGCGCCTTCCGCCCGATCCTGAAGTAACGACCCCGAATTGCCGAGTGTTAATGTTTCTTACAGATGCGGGGTCATCCAGAATATTCCCTGGAGTCAAAGACTTAATTAACTGTCGGTAACCTCGGCCGCCGCCACTTGTCAGTCTGGTAGACAGGGATTAACCGGGCGTGACTCCAACCCATTGATCTTCCTGGTGTTTTATTATGGCACGCCCATTGCTTCACAAACCCCCATCGCAGTCGCAGGAGTGGAGCCTCAGATGGGAAGACTGAAAATGTGGTCGGCGGGGTGGGCGGTGGTCGCTTCGCTGGGTTTCGCGGCGTCGACGGCCGTGCCGGCATCGGCGACGGTTTCGACCTTGATTTACGGATCCGGCGGAATTTGTCCGGCCACGCAGGTGGGATCGTACCAGCATTCGGCGGTCGGCGGCGCCGGCCTGGGCAGTGCCACGGCCTGTAATCTCGTCATCACCTTCAACGCCGACGGCAGCATTGTAACGACGAGCGGTCCGCAAGCGGATTACGAGAGCGTCGAAGACACGCTGATCGGCGTGGTCAACAATTCGGGCCACGCGATCACGAGCTTCAACCTCAGCAATACCGGCGTGCGGATCATGGGCTTCGACAGCGACGGCATCGACATCTACACGCTGTTCACGGACCCCAACGGCGGCCCCACGCCCGTCGAGACGAACATCGGCCCGGCCGGCAGCAATACGGACACCAGCGGCTATGGCGGTTACAACGCATATTTCACGAACATCAGCGCCGGACTTGACAGCGGCACGGTGAACTTCGCCAACGGCGGCATCCCCAATGGCGGCACCGATTTCTTTTCGCTGGAAGAGCAGGCGAGCCTCAATTTGCAGGTGAACTCCAACGTCCCGGAACCCGCGACCCTGTCGCTGCTTGCCGCGGGCCTTCTGACGGCGGGCGGTTTCCGCTTTCGCCGTAAGGCCAAGAAAGCCTGAAGCGTCATCAGGATTTGAAAGGCGGCGGCCGCGCGCCGCCGCCTTTTTCTTGCATGCCGGCCTCCGTTGCCGCCCGTGCCCGCGTGGTTTATAGCTCGGCCGCTGCGCACCCGTAGCTCAGCTGGATAGAGTGCTGCCCTCCGAAGGCTGATGTCAAGGGGTTTTGGATAACGAAGGAGATTGAGACTACCAAGAAAATCAACGCCTTATTCGGCAGATACATTTGGCTCAGAGGCATCGAAAATCTCGCGTAAGCACCGCGTAAGCAATCTAGGGTGCGGTGTAGCGAAGCGCCGATAGAGTCAGCGTAGCGAACGAGCGCAGGTCGCTGCGGAATGGATCTGAAGGGCGGTTAGGATTTGACACGGCGCGGTTCCGTTGACCTGAGACGGTCGTCGGGACTAGGTGAAGTTTAAGGGCACCCGTAGCTCAGCTGGATAGAGTGTCGGCCTCCGAAGCCGAAGGTCACAGGTTCGAATCCTGTCGGGTGCGCCAAATCTTACAAACAGATTGACGCGATCTTCGTCATTGAGCTGGAGGTCACAGGTTCAAATCCTGTCCTCGCAGCCGAAACTAGCCCGTAACTCAGTTGGCGGGCTGGCTTTTCGATTCTCGGCGCAGTCGGCCGATTTCAAGCTCCGTGATAAGCTGGGAGCAAAATCCTGTGTGTTCAGGCGTAACGAAGCCGACCTATTAGAAAGGTCGTCTCACGGAACAATGTCTCTATCAGCGGGCAATCGAGGCGTGTTCCATCGCCGCACTAGGCAACGACCGTCTTCAACACTCCTTCCATCCGTTTCAAATTGGCGATCTTTGCCCGCACGTCTGCCAAGTGAGTCGTCGCTAGGCAGCTCGCTTCCGCGCAAGGTTGGTCCCGTTCGTCCACTAGGCGTAGCAAGGCGCGGATCTCCGCGAGCGAGAACCCGAGTTATCGCGCCCTCAGTACGAAGCTAAGGCGGCGTTCATGCGCCCCATCATAGCTCCGATAGCCGCTGGCGGTTCTCGGTCGCGGCGGCAACAAACCGACCTTCTCGTAGTAGCGCACGGTTCGAGACTGGCGCCCGTCCACTGGGCCAACTCGGCGCGTTGGAGGCACTTTGGCAGCTTCCGACCGCGCATCGGGAAAACCTCTTGACCCTGTAGCCGCTACAGACCCTAGACTAGCCCGAGATCGAGGATTTGGGCAGGCAGAGAAGGATGAGATGAGCGATCGATAGACCAGTTGCGACCGACACTGTGACTGTCCGCGCCTCGACCTGGACCGCGCGCAATTGCGCCGCCTCGCCGATAACCCCCTCCTCCTCCCGCAGTCACGAGCACGTACGTGATGCCGTCAATACGCTCGTATGCCATCTTAAACGCAGGAGAATTCAATGACTGACAATGCCAGACTCTCACTCTCGCCGGTAACGCTACAAAACGCTAACCCGCGCGCAAAGGTCGTCCTTGAAAAGGCAAAAGCCTCTGTCGGATTCATCCCCAACATGTATGCGGGGATGGCCAACTCCCCAGGGCTCCTGCAGACTTATCTCGATGGCTATACTGCGTTCCGCGCGCACTCGGGGTTGACACCGGCCGAGCAGGAAGTCGTCTTTCTGGCGATCAGCCGCGAGAACGGATGCGATTATTGCATGGCGGCTCACAGCATGATCGCCGAGAAGGTCTCAAGGGTTCCCGCTGATGTTCTCGGCGCCCTGCGCTCGGGCGCAAGCATTGCCGATCCCAGACTCGCCGCGCTCAGCACATTCACGTCGCATATGTTTACGACGCGCGGACGGCCGACCGCGGCCAGCCTGAAGACCTTTCTGGGCGCCGGCTACAAGGAAGAGCAGGTGCTTGAAATCGTCCTCGCGCTCGCGGTGAAGACGCTCAGCAACTATGCAAACCACGTCAATAACCCCAAGGTGGATGACGCATTCGCTGCTTATGCATGGAGTCCCAGCGCTTAACGAACTGGAGAATGGCGGTCCGCATCACGACTGCCTCTTGCAGCTATGCGGTCATGATTTGGCGGGCTGCCCATGTTGTGAATGCAGGCTGAGAGCCGAAGAACACTCACGGGAGAGGAGAATTCCATGACCGACGCGCAAGATTATGATCTGATCGTGGTCGGGGCAGGAACCGCTGGCAACGGCGTTGCCCGGATGGCAGCTGCAGCAGGCTGGAAAGTCGCCAGCGTCGACAGTATGCCCTATGGTGGCACCTGTGCTTTGCGCGGTTGCGACCCCAAGAAAATGCTCATCGCCGTCACCGAAGGCGTGGATTGGGCACATAATCTGAAGGGCAAAGGGCTCGAAGCCGAAACATCGATCAACTGGCCCAATATGATCGCGTTCAAGGAGACATTCACCGGCGCCATGCCGACGAGGATCGAAGCCGGGCTGAAGAAGGCAGGCATTTCCACGCTGCATGGCGACGCGCACTTTACCAGCCCGGATACGGTTGAAGTCAACGGAACAACGCTGCGGGCGAAGCACTTCCACATTGCCACCGGCGCGCGCCCGATGACGCTGAACATCCCCGGCGAAGACCTGCTGATCACCAGCACCGATTTTCTGGAGCTGCCTGAAAAGCCCAAGAGGATAGTCTTCGTCGGCGGCGGCTTCATCGCCATGGAGTTCGCCCATGTTTCCAAGCGGGCTGGGGCCAGCGAAGTCACGGTCCTGGAAATGGTCGAGCGCCCGCTGGGCAATTTCGATCCCGATTTGGTTGATATCCTAGCCGAAGCCACGATCGAGATGGGGATTGACCTGCAAACAGAGGCCAAGGTTCTGAAGATCGAGAAGAGCGGCAAGGAATTTGCCGTGGCCTATGAAACGCCTTTTGGTGTGAAGACCGTAGCGTGCGATCTTGTCGTTCACGGGAGCGGTCGGGTGCCGAACATCGACCACCTGAATCTTGCTGCCGCGGGCGTGGAAAGCGGTCGGCGCGGGATCAAGGTTAGCCCTTACATGCGAACCACCAACCCAAACATT
Source organism: Alphaproteobacteria bacterium (assembly GCA_028871345.1). Classification (GTDB taxonomy): domain Bacteria; phylum Pseudomonadota; class Alphaproteobacteria; order Micropepsales; family Micropepsaceae; genus Rhizomicrobium. Next base: position 74,800 of record JAGWNK010000015.1, read on the forward strand.
TTCGCCGCTGGCGACTGCGCCGACAGCGGTCCAAATCTGACGCCTGTCTCGGCCTACGAGGGGCGGGTTGCGGGCAAGAACTTGCTGGCAGGCAAGGATGAGCGCGCGGTGAAATACCCGCCGATCCCGAGCGTCGTGTTCACGCTGCCGATGGTGGCCACCGTCGGGCTTTCCGAAGCGGCTGCGCGCGAGAAGGGCCTCAACTTCGATGTCAAATTCGAGAAAACTGGTGGCTGGTATTCGTCGATGCGGGTTGGAGCGGTCAGAACTGGCTACAAAGTTCTCGTCGAGCGGGAGACGGGTGTGATCCTGGGGGCCCATCTGATTGGTCCCGGCGCCGAGGAACAGATCAACCTGTTCGCTATGGCGATGGGAGCGGGCCTGACAGCCAACAAGATCAAGGGCACCATCTTTGCCTATCCGAGCTACGCCTCAGACATCGGCTCGATGGTTTAGCAGAAACCCGGAAGCCGGCGGTCAAAATCAGTTTGGTCAACGCACCGCTTGCCCGGTCGAATTACCATGTACTTCTGATGGGTCCAAGTTTCGTGATCGAGTAGAAATATCAATCCAAGGAACCTCTCGATGAACCGGCTCACTGGCGTTCGCGCTTGCGTCTTCGACGCTTATGGCACGGTGTTTGACTTCGCTTCCGCCGCCGCGCGCTGCCCCGATATTCCAGAGGACCGTCGCACCGTCCTGACGGCATTGTGGCGCGACAAGCAGCTCCAATACACCTGGCTGCGGACTCTTCAGGGTCGCTATATCGATTTCTGGCAGATCACTGGGGACGCACTGGATTTCGCCCTCGACAGCTTGGCGATCCAGAGTCCGCGACTGCGCGAGGCGCTGATGGAGCTCTATCGAACGCCCGTCGCCTTTCCGGAGGTCCGCGAAGTGCTTCTTACGTTGCGGCAGTCAGGGTTCGCCACGGCCATCCTCTCTAACGGAACCCCCGCGATGCTGGACGCTGCAGTTTCAGGCGCGGGATTGAACGGGCTGTTCGATGCCGTGCTCTCGGCTGACGCAGTTAGCTCGTTCAAAACGCACCCCAGCGTCTATCAATACGCTTTGGATCAACTTGGCCTGCCGGCCTCGGCGGTGTCATTTCAATCGTCCAATGCGTGGGACGCGCATGCGGCGTCGGATTTTGGGATGCGTGTCGTCTGGTGCAACCGCTACAGGCAGCAACGCGAGCGGTTGCCGGGAGCACCAGATCATGAAATTCGCACGCTCGCTGAATTGCCTGCGCTAATGCCCACGACAAGGACCAGCCTCTGCGGGATATCTTCCCTGCAATAACGGCACGTCACAGCTCGAAAACAATCAAAAAGGCGTGAGGAGACAAAAATGCGCGTGTTTCCGGCTATGACAAGATTGTTAAGTTCAAATCGGATTGCAGATCAACGGCACTGGGCGATCCAGATACACAGGATGGACACTCCCGTCGTGCGCTTTCTTTCTTCCCTGGGTGGTTGCTACCGGAGCGGCTTCGCAGACGTTCGACGACGCTCGCTCGCTAAAGGATTCCAGTAATCAATCGATCGATCCGCGTCCCTTCCCAATATAACCCGCGCACGACCGCTGCCGCAAAAATGCCGATCATGGCCCCACCGAGCACGTCGGTGAAGTAGTGCGTCCCGACGTAGACACGCGACATGCAGACCATTGCGGCTGCAACGAAGAATGCGATTCCACGCCTCTCAAGCCCACAGAGAAGGAAGGAAGCGGCAATCGCAAAGGTCGCCGTCGCGTGATCCGACGGAAACGACCAATCGTTGCTACGGCTGATTATCAAATGGCTGACGCCGGCGTCGTAGGGCCGGACCCGGTGCACGAACAGGAGAATGATCTGGTTAAGGCCAAGGCCGATGGAGAACGACAGGCCGGCAGCGATACACATATGTCGCACATGCAGCCTGTCACGCCGACTCCACCATTGCAGCACCACGATAAGAACCAAAAGCGGCACGCCATACTGTGTGATCGAAGTCATGATTATGTCGAGCAAGGCGCTGTGTCCTGCGGCAGAATTGATCCACTGCGTAATAGCGTCATCCATCGAGTTTATTCGCTCCTGATTGGACAGGTGGGTTTGCTCAGATCATTGCGTCGGCAGGTGACGTCTCACGAGCCTGTATTCGTGCCAGATGAGACCCATCACAAAGACATCGAAGATAGTGAGGATGATCAGCCCGGCTCCGTGCGTGTAGGTGAAACGGTAAATCTGATAGACGATGAACAGCCCGAGCACGATCAGCGAGGCGGGATAGGACCAGAGTTTGCCTCGGAGCAGCCCGACGACGAGAAAGATTTTTATCGCGCCATGGCTGAGCAAATAGAAGGCGTAGAACGTCTTCGTGCCAACCGAGAAATTTTGCGCCCATGCCAGCAGATGCGTCGCGACGAGATCGTGCGGGTCCTCGATAAGTTCGTCCTGAGTGAGCCTGTTGGCGAGGTCCACGATCGTGTTCGTGCTGATGAAGGCCAGGGCAATGCCGCCGATGCATTCGATAAGCGCGTGCGCTCCCTTGAGCAGGACGCTCACCTCGAAGAGCCGATGGATCCGCTGCTCTTTCATTCGCCGCCCGCGACCAATGGTCGGCGCAGCAGGTTGCGAACCGAAAGCAACGCCGCAAGAGCGAGGATCGCCAGCGCCGCACCGACGAGAAACGTGCTGCCTGGACCGTGGGCATCCCAGAACACTCCGGCGATCGCGCTGGCGCAGAACTGGGCCAAACCGGAGACCAGGTTGAGCATTCCAAATGCGGTCCCCCGGCAGTCCGGTGGCGCGGCGTCGGCAACCAAGGCTGCAAACAAGCCCTGGGTGCACCCCATGTGGAGCCCCCACAGGAGGGCGCCGGCGACGAGCGCGGTTACGCCTGTGGCCCGGGCCAGCACAAGATCAGCGACGATCAGAACGCACAGGCCGGCGACCAGCATCATTGTCCGGTCCATCCGATCTGAAAGAGCTCCGACGGGATAAGCCGAAAGCGAGTAGGCGATATTCATCACGACGAGCACGCCCGGCACCAGCATCAGCGGCACGCCGATGGACTGGGCACGGAGAACCAGAAAGGCCTCGCTGAACCGCGCGAGCGTGAAGATCGCTCCAACCGCAATAACGAGCCAGCAAGAGGAGCCGAGGCTGCCGACCTTGGTGGAACGGCCTAGTTCGCGGGCTGGGCACGCGTCCTGCTGTCGTATGGGTTCATGGACCGCGGCGAGGATCAGCCAGACCGCGATAACCGCTGGCACGGCAGCGATCCAGAAGACGACGGTGAAGTGATTTGAGGTCAGCCACATCAACACCATTGCAGCGAGTGGGCCCAGAAAGGCTCCGATGGTGTCGAGCGACTGTCTCAGGCCGAAGCTCGCGCCTCGCAGATGTGGCGGACTGATGTCGGCGACGAGCGCGTCCCGCGGCGCGGCGCGAATGCCCTTACCGAGACGGTCGATGAAGCGCGCGGCCACGAGCCAGCCGACTACGGAGACGAGCGGAAAGATCACCTTGGCACAAGCCGAAAGTCCGTAGCCGAGTGCTGCTAAGGCCTTGCGCCTGCCGAGCCTGTCGCTGAACGCCCCCGAGAAGATTCTCGTAATCCGCCCCGTGGCCTCGGCAACGCCTTCAATGAAGCCGACGGTTAGCGTCGAGGTGCCGAGCACCGTCACGAGATACACGGGTAGGAGCGCGTGGATCATCTCGGAGGAGATGTCCATGAACATCGAGACGAAGCCGAGCGCCCACACTCCGGCGGGAATCGCGTGCAAGGCGCCCCCGCTCTTTGCGGAGCGAACCGCCATTGTCCCCGCTCCTAGGCCGCCGTCACTGATTTTCGCCATGGGCCTCGAAAACCTGTTGCGCGTAAGCGTCGAGAAGTTCCTCGCAGCCCTTCAGGCGCGCAGCGGCTTCCTCGGCCAGTGTTCCGCCGTAGAAGTCGAGTTTTCGGATCTTCTCGATCCAGCTCTGGAGTTTCTTGAGGTCGGTGTCCTCTTCTTCCAGTTCCGCATATGTGAACTTGTTCGTGGCCCGCTCCTTGGCGATCTCAGCCTCGAATCCGGCACACCGGCCGATGAATTCCCGGTATTGTTCGTCCCGATCTGCTTTGAAACGGCCGACGACTTTGTCTTCCTGCGCCCGATCGAGCGCGACCGTCTCCAGGATCACCGCCTCACCGCCCATTCCGGCGATGTCGTTTTCCAGCATCTTCAGTCGGCGGACGTGGTCATCGGTCTTCGGCAGCAGGCAAACGCCATTCTGAAGATAGATGGCGCCCATACCTTTGAGGCGACGCCATAGAGCGATCCGCTTCGCGGAGGGCTCAGGCGGGACCTTGTAGGTCAGGAGAAGCCATGGCGGTGTAACCATGGGTTCATCATGATGTAACGGTAGTTACATGTCAACGAGAACAACCGCTCAGCAAGCGCCTACAACATCGTCTGACATCGTGCGCTGCTTCGCGAGGCTACGTTTCGAGGGCTGCTAGGCCCGTGGCCTCTTTACACCGCCGGCACAGTCACGACTGGCCAGCTGACCCTTGGACGCCATGCCTAACTTCGGCAGTCACGACTCGTCCCACCATCACCGCGGCAGCATACTTGCTCGCCGCTCGCTGCTGCGTGCACCGGTGGGTAGGCACTGTGTCGTAGGAACAAAACGACGCAGCAGTCCCCCTGCTTGGGTTTCAGGAGGGCTCCGCGCGCCATGCATTCGTGGAAAAACTGGCAGACTTCAGTGGACATCGTTTCAGTCGCGGCGTGCCCGCAGTTCAGACAAGCGATCACCATTGACTCCGTACCGTGGTACGGAGTGCATTATAATTGGGAGAGAGGCTTGATGGCCGAAGCGATCACCATCAGCCGAGCCGCTGAGCGGGCGGGCGTCGGCGTAGAGACCATCCGCTTCTATGAGCGTCGTGGATTGATCGCGCAGCCGCCGCGACCTCAAAGCGGCGGCTACCGCTTCTATGACGATACCGTCGTCGAACGTATCCGTTTCATCCGACAGGCGCAGGAACTAGGCTTTTCGCTACGCGAGATCGCGGAGCTTCTGTCGCTGCGGGCCGATCCGGCCGCCGACTGCGGCGATGTGCGCGTTCAGGCCGTGGCAAAGCGCGAGGATGTCGATCGCAAGATCGCGCAGCTTCAGCATATGCGGGGGGCGCTCGATGCCCTGATCGCCTCCTGCCCTGGCGGCGGCGCGCTGCGCACCTGCACCATCATCGATGCCTTGTCCGCACGGACGGAGGTGAATGCCGATCGATCGGAGGCAGACGGACCTCCGCCTCGCGGCGAGCGGCAACGCCAGAGCGAGGCAGCAAGAGGACTCACGATGAAAACAGCCATCTTCAAGATCGACGGCATGCACTGTGACGGTTGCGCGCGCACGGTCGCTGCGCTCGTCTCGTCGGAACCCGGGGTGCGGAAGGCGACCGTCTCGTTCAATGCGCGGGAAGCTCGGATCTTGTTCGACCCGAATGCCGCGAGCGAGGAGCGCCTTGCCGCCACGATCCAGCAGGCCGGATATGCGGTTGTCGGCCGATCGTGACCTGGGCACCAAATTAGCTTCCGTCGCCTCTTGACTCCGTATGTAGGTACGGAGCGCAGGCTACTCTCCGAAGCCCTCCGGCTCGAGGCTCTCCAAAGCGCCAACGCCGGTCGGCAGGTTCAACGGAGGATGCCATGACGATAGCGACCGCAGCGGAATCCGGAGCATCGCCCTTATGGACCGAGGAACCGGCGAGCCGCCCCGATAGAGCCCGGATTCGTGCCCGCATCGGCGGCCTTCATTGCTCGCTCTGCACCGGCACCATCGAGAAGGCGCTTGGGCGTAAGCCCGGCGTCGACAAGGTGGCGGTGAGTCTAACCCACGAACAGGCGCTGGTCGAATACGATCCGGCGCGCGCCGACCCCGCCGAACTGCTGCAGACTCTGCGCGACATCGGCTACACGCTGCACGATCCGCGCAAGCTGCGCGCCTTCGAGGAGGAGGAGCGCGACCTCGTCCGCGAGAGTGGGCGCTTTGTGATCGCGGTGACGCTCAGCATCGCCGCGATTCCCATCATCGCCGACCCGGCGATGGGATGGATCGGCTTCCTCCCGGCGCTGGTGTGCTTGAGCCTCGGCGGCATGGTGTTCCTCGTCCTGAAGAAGCGGGGCCTGTGGAGAGCCGCCGTCACCACCGCCGCACTGGCGGTCATGGCGCTCTCGCTGCTCTATCTCAATCTCTTCGGCTATTTGACGCGGGTGGGGCCATGGCTCACCGCGGCGCTATCGATCGTCCTGGTCTTTGTCGTTGGCCGGCACATTCTTTACATGGCGGCGCAGGCACTCCGGCGCGGCATCCTGAACCAACATGTTCTGCTGGAGATCGGCGCTTTCGCCGGGCTGGCCGGGGGCGCGATCGGACTTGCTCTGCACCGGAGAGGATATCCGACGGCGGAGTTTTTCGCCGTTTCGGTCATGGTCACAACCTATCACATTTTCTCCGAATGGCTGTCGCTGATCGTGAAGACGCGCAGCTCACAGGCGGTGAAGAAGC
>JAGWNK010000081.1 GCA_028871345.1 Alphaproteobacteria bacterium
GAAGCCAACCCGAAGATCGAGATCCTCTACGATCACGTCGTCGGCGAGGTGCTCGGCACCGAGGAGCCGAAGGGCGTGACCGGCGTTTCGCTCGCCCATGCCAAGACCGGCGAGACGCGCACGCTTGCCATCGACGGGCTGTTCATCGCCATCGGCCATTCGCCGGCGACCGAATTGTTCAAAGGCCAACTCGACATGGACGAATCCGGCTATATCAAGACGGCGCCCGATTCGACGCAGACCAGCGTCCCGGGCGTGTTCGCGGCCGGCGACGTGAAGGACAAGGTGTTCCGTCAGGCGGTGACCGCGGCGGGCATGGGCTGCATGGCGGCCTTGGAGGCAGAACGTTTTCTGGCGGGCGCGCATTAGCGTCGCCGTAGGGGGCGTAGATGGACTGGGACAAGCTTCGCATCTTCCACGCGGTCGCGTCGGCGGGAAGCTTCACCCATGCCGGCCAGATGCTCACCCTGAGCCAGTCGGCGGTCAGCCGGCAGATCAGCGCGCTGGAGGAGGAGATCACCACCCCGCTGTTCCAGCGCCACGCGCGCGGCCTCACCCTCACCGACGAGGGCGAGATGCTCTACGCCGCGGTGAGCGACGTGCTCACGCGCCTGGCCCAGGCCGAGGAAGCGCTGAAGAACGTGCGCGAAGCCCCGCGCGGCACGCTGAAGGTCACGACGAGCAACGGCATCGGCGCCTACTGGCTGGCGCCGCGGCTCAACAAGTTCCTGGCGGAGTGCCCCGAGGTCGAACTCCATCTGATGATGGAGGACCGCGAACTCGACCTTTCGCAGCGCGAGGCCGACATCGCCGTGCGGATGCGCGCGCCGGTGCAGGCCGATCTGATCCAGCGCAAGCTGTTCACGGTCCACTATCACATCTATGCGATGAAGGAGTATCTCGACGGCCACGGCACGCCGTCGTCGATGGAGGATTTGGCGGATCACACCATCGTCGCCTATGGCGAGACGGCGACGCCCGAAATCCGCGAGGTGAACTGGCTGATCGATCAGACCAAACGTCTGGCCCATGCTGGTGCAAAGGGTCGCGCGGTGCGCGTCAACAACGTGACGGGGATACTGGCGGCGGCACTGGCCGGCGTGGGCATCGCGTCACTGCCGGATTATGTGGCCGTGCAGCACCCGCAACTCATTCGCGTTATGCCGGACATCCCGGGGCCAAGCTTCGACGTGCATCTGGTCTATGCCGACGCCCTGCGGCAGTCCAAGCGCGTGGCGGCTTTCCGGGAATTCCTGGTCCGGGAGGCCAAGGACTGGCACTACTGATCCGCCGGGACCGGCCGCCCATTGAAATACCAAAAACGGCACCTATCTAAAGGGTGCAGCAGCCCCCTCCCCCAGGGCCTGCTGCCGCCAAGCCCCCTTGGCGAGAGCCTGGGCAGCTGTGCCCGGCTCGGCTCGCGCCCCAACACCGCGGGCATCCCAAGCTGATCGCCGGAGCGGACCATCCCGCTCCGGCGATTTTTTTTGAAAGCCCCCGCGCCGCAAAAAGGGACGGATGGGGCGCGGAACATGGTAAAACATCCGTCGCTGCTGGGAGAGGGAGTCGCCATGTCGCGTGCGTTTTCGAGGATCGCTGGCCGCCTCGCTGCCGTCTGCCTGCTGGGGATTGCCCTGGCCGGCTGCGGCATCAACGCCATTCCGGCACAGGACGAGGCCGTCAAGGCCGCCTGGAGCCAGGTACAGAACGAATACCAGCGCCGGGCCGATCTGGTGCCCAACCTGGTCGCCACCGTGAAGGGCTACGCCAAGCAGGAGCAGACCGTTCTCACCCAGGTGACCGAGGCGCGCGCCAAGGCGACGCAGATGGTCCTGCCCTCCGACATCCTCACCAATCCGCAGGCCTTCCACCAGTTCGAGCAGAACCAGGCGCAGCTTTCCGGAGCGTTGGGGCGACTCCTGGCGGTGAGCGAAGCCTATCCGCAGCTCAAGTCCGACCAGAACTTCCTCGCGCTGCAGGCGCAATTGGAGGGCACGGAGAACCGCATCGCGGTCGCCCGCATGGACTACATTCAGGCGGTGCAGAAATATAACACCATGCTCCGCACCATCCCCTACCGCTGGACGGCGGCGATGTTCTATCCCGATCTGAAGCCGCGCCAGACCTTCCAAACGAGCGAGCAGAACCAGAGTGCGCCGAAGGTGAGCTTCTGATGCCACGAAGCGCGCGGGCCGTCGCGCAGGCTTTCACGGCACTGATCGTCGTCGCCTTCGTCACCGCCTCCGCGTGGGCCGCGCTCAGCTTCCCGCCGCTCACCGGCCGTGTCGTCGACGACGCCGGCATTCTCTCGTCTGACGCGCAGCAGCGGCTCACCGCTATGCTGGCCGAGCATGACAAGCAGACCGGCAACCAGGTCGTCGTCGTCACGCTCAAATCGCTGCAGGGCAACGACATCGCGACCTACGGCTATCAGCTCGGCCGCGCCTGGGGCATTGGTCAGAAGGGCAAGAACAACGGCGCCCTGGTGATCGTCGCGCCGAACGAGCACAAGACCCGCATCGAGGTGGGCTACGGGCTGGAAGGCGACCTCACCGACGCGCAGTCCGCGCTGATCATCCAGAACGTCATGCTGCCCTATTTCCGCAAGGGCGATTACGATTCCGGCGTGCTGGCCGGGACCTACGACGTCCTGAAGGCGTTGGGCGGCAAGCCCTCCAACGGCGATGCGATCCCGCAGCCGCTGCCGAATGAGCAGCCGAGCGGCCATGGCGGAATTCCGGTTCTCTTCATCGTCATCATCCTGTGGATCGTGTTCGGACGGTTCTTCTGGCCGCTGCTCTTCCTCGGCGGTATCGGCCGCGGGCCCTGGGGCGGCGGCGGTTTCTCGGGTGGGGGTGGTTTCGGCGGAGGCAGCTTCGGCGGGGGCGGGTTCTCCGGCGGCGGCGGCTCATTCGGCGGAGGAGGCGCTTCAGGACATTGGTGAAGCATCTGACGCATGACGAACGCGCGCGGCTGCATGCCGCCTGCGAAGCATCCGAGGCACGCACCAGCGCCCGCCTCGTCGCCGTCGCTGTCCCGGTCAGCGATCGCTACGCGCTGTTCCCTCTGGTCTACGCAGGTGTTGCCGGCCTCACGGTGGTGGGCGCGATGGCGCTGTTCTGGCCGGCGCTTCCGCTGCGCGAGGCCTTCTTTGCGGCCGCCGTAGCCGCGGCCGTGGTGGCCTTCGTGCTCGACTGGCTGCCGCTGCGGCTGATGAGCGTGCCCAGGCACATCAAGCACGCCCATGCCCGCGACATGGCGCATCGCGCCTTCGCCGCGCGCATCCTGGCGCAGACCGACCGCAAGATCGGCATCCTGCTCTTCGTCTCGCTCGGCGAGCGTTACGTCGAGGTCGTCACCGACCGCGACGTCGACCTGCGCGTGCCGCAGGAGACCTGGGACGCGATCATCGCGCGCTTCACGGCGGAGGCGAAGAACGGTCGCATCGCCGAGGGATTGCTCGACGCGACCGAGGCCTGCACCAAGGTGCTCGAAGAGCACTATCCGCCGGCATAATCCGCCATCCCCCCAGCTCGCTCTCCGCTCCTCTTGACGGTTTCGTGTTTAGATACTAAACACAACCCCATGACCGGCGCCGAAGACATCGTCGCGCTCTGGGAGCGCGTCACCAACAGGCTAGTCTTCCTGGAGAAGCGCTATGTCTTCCGCCATGGCGGGCTCGCGCTGCACCCCTCCGAGCTGCATCTTCTGTTGGCGATCCGCGGCGAGCCCGAAGCCAACGCCACCCGGCTGGCCGCGCGTCTCGGCGTCACCAAGGGCGCGGTATCGCAGGTGCTGAAGCGTCTGGAAGGCAA
>JAGWNK010000051.1 GCA_028871345.1 Alphaproteobacteria bacterium
AGCTTTACAACCCTAAGGCCTTCATCACTCACGCGGCATGGCTGGATCAGGGTTTCCCCCATTGTCCAAGATTCCCAACTGCTGCCTCCCGTAGGAGTCTGGGCCGTGTCTCAGTCCCAGTGTGGCTGATCTTCCTCTCAGAACAGCTACCGATCGTCGCCTTGGTAGGCCATTACCCTACCAACTAGCTAATCGGACGCGGGCTGATCTATTGGCGATAAATCTTTCCCCTTTCGGGCACATTCGGTATTAGCGCAAGTTTCCCTGCGTTGTTCCGAACCAATAGGTACATTCCCACGTGTTACGCACCCGTCCGCCGGTGACGTATTGCTACGCCCCCTAGACTTGCATGTTTGAGGCCTGCCGCCAGCGTTCGTTCTGAGCCAGGATCAAACTCTCAAGTTATGATCCTAAGCAAACGAAGCTGATCGCTCTCGTTCACGTGTTCGCTTACACATTTGACGAGGTTTGATCGAACATCTGTCCCGTCACAGGCCAGACGTCCAACCGAACATCTTTGTGTATGCAAAAAGGAACGTTAGCTTCAGTCTCGATGCTTGATTACTTAACGCCAGACGCATGGCCTGACGCGTGGCAAGCGAGCCGCCGCCCACGTTCCCCTTCCTTGAATCACAATGTCAAACAGCGCCGCCTGAGGCAAAATTCGCTTTCGTTTCAGACGGAACGCCGCCCGCAAGTAGGCTCCCGCGAGCGGCGTGGGCGGGGTGTATAGGCGCGCTGACAGGGGCCTGTCAAACGGTAAAAGGCGAAAAATTGCGCTTTTTTCGGGGGCCCTGTGGATAGACGCGAAGACGCCGCACCCCCCTTTCCGGGGCCCCGGCCGGGGCGCGCCGGGACACCTATATATAGTGATCTTCCGCCTGCGGACCACAGGAGGAGGCGGCGCCCGAAACCGCCGCCCCGGGGCGCCGCAAGCCGCTGCAGGGCCACAGAAACGTGAAAGCGGTCCGCGCGCCGGTTCGGGTATTTCTGGCGGCGGTCCAACGCCGACCTTTCAAGGTGAACCGCATGCTCGACCGCCGTTCCGTGCTCCTTTCAGGATCCGCCCTCCTGGGGCTCGCCGCCGCCGGGATCGCCAAGCCATCCTCCGAGGCGGCCAAGATGAACGCCCTGTTCGACGCCTTCATGAGCGAGGCGCTCGACCGCTCGCCGGAGGGCGTCACCAGCCTGGGCCTCGACAACGGCGCGCGCGCCTATCAGAAGGCCATGCTCGGCAGCCGCTCCCTGGCGCAGACCGCAGCGTTCAAGGCGCTCAACACCAGCCAGCTCGCACGGCTCAAGGACATCAATCGCAGCGCGCTAGCCGGCCTCGACGCGGTCAATTACGACGCCGTGCTCTACGGCCTCGAGCAGACGGACTACACCGACCGGCATTTCGATTACGGCGCGCTCGGCGCCGGCGCGCCCTATCTGATCAGCCAGCTCACGGGCTCGTACCAGTCCATTCCCGACTTCCTCGACAGCCAGCACCAGATCGCGAACAAGTCCGACGCCGACGACTACCTGGCGCGCCTGACGGCCTTCGGAACGGTGCTCGACGAGGAATGCGAAGCGACCAGGCACGACTTCGGGCTCGGCGTCGTGCCGCCGGACTTCATCATCGCACGCGCGCTCGACCAGATGACGAAGCTGCGCAGCATCCCGGCCGACAAGGCGCCGCTGACGAATTCCGTGGCGCGGCGCACGCAGGCAAAGAAGATACGCGGCGATTATGCGGGCCAGGCGGCGCGCATCGTCGGCGAATTCGTCTATCCCGCGCTCGACCGGCAGATCGAACTGCTGCGAAGCGCCCAGCCCAAGGCGGTGCACGACGCCGGCGTGTGGCGTTTGAAGGACGGCGCGGCCTATTACCGGGCCTCGTTCACCTCGCAGACGACGACCTCGATGAAGCCCGAGGAGGTGCACAAGCTCGGCCTCGACATCGTCAACGACTGCACGGCGCAGATCGACGCCATCATGAAGGCGAACGGGCTGACGAAAGGCACAGTGGGCCAGCGGCTGAAGGCGATGTTCGCCGATCCCAAGTTCCGCTACCCGAACACCGATGCGGGCAAGGACAAGCTGATCCGGGATCTCAATCTGCGCGTCCAGCAGATCCGAGCGCTGCTTCCGAAATACTTCAAGGCCGTTCCCAAGGCCAATCTGGTGATCAAGCGTGTGCCCAAATACATCGAGGCGGGCGCACCCGGCGGCTATTACCAGCCCGCTTCGCTCGACGGCAAACGGCCGGGCACCTATTACATCAACCTGCGCGACACGGCCGAAGTGCCGAGCTGGACGCTGCCGACCCTGACCTACCACGAAGGCATTCCGGGCCATCATCTGCAGATCTCGATCGCCCAGGAAGCGCCGCTGCCGCTGATCCGCAAGGTCTCCGGCTACACCTCATACGTCGAAGGCTGGGCGCTCTATTCCGAACAGCTGGCCGTCGAGATGGGCCTCTACAAGAACGACCCCTGGGGCCATGTCGGCCAGCTGCACGACGCCATGCTGCGCGCCGTGCGCCTCGTACTGGATTCGGGGCTGCACGCCATGCGCTGGAGCCGCGAGCGCGCCATCCAGTATTATTCCGACACGCTGGGCGATCCGCAGAGCGTGGCCACCACGGAGGTGGAGCGCTATTGCGTGTGGCCGGGTCAGGCCAGCTGCTACATGATCGGCAAGATCGATTTCCTGCGCCAGCGCGACAAGGCCAGGAAGGCGCTGGGCGCGCGCTTCGACCTGCACAAGTTCCACGACGCCGTGCTGCTGTCGGGAGCGCTGCCGCTCGCGGTTCTCGACAAGGTCGTCGACGACTACATCGCGAAGAACAAGGCCTGACGGCCCGGACGAGCACGCAGCGCCCTGCGCCGCGTGCCCGCGGGCAAGGCCTCAGCGGCAGTTCATGCGGAATTCGGCGCGCGGACTGAAGGCGAACCCGAAGCCGTCTTCATGGCGCGTGGGCCAGGCCTTGAGCTGTTCCCAGCCCGCAAAGCTCGGCAGGGACGCACCGCCCAGCGTCCAAGTCGTCTCCACCGGGCGCGTGCCGGGTGCGTTGACCGTGAAATACTCGATGGGGCCCGTGGCGCCGTCGCTGCGCAGGAAGGTGTAAGCGATCTGCACGGGTGCGGGCATGGCGCCGGTCACGCTGATCTGACCGCGGAAGGTGATGACGGCCGGGCAGCGATCATTGTAGACGGCCGGAGCGGCCATCAGCGACGCCGCCACGTTCAGCCGGGGATGGATGCCAGGACCGCCGCCGGCGGCGGCGCAGCGCACGTGGAACATCGCCTTGGGGCTGAAGGAATAGCCGAAACCGAGATGGCGGGTCGGCCAGGCCTTGAGCTGGATCCAGCCGTCATAGGCGGGCAGGCCCGGGCCGCCGAGCGTCCAGGTGGTGGATACGGTGCGCGTGCCGGGCGCGCTGATCGTGTAGTAGGCGATCGGCCCGGTGGCGTTGTCGCTGCGCAGGAAGGTGTAACCCATCTCGACCGACGCGCTCGGATCGATCGTGCCGCGAACGGTGATGGTGCCGGTGAAGGTGATCTGCGCGGGGCAGGTCCCCACATAGGAAGGCGGCGACGCCGTCAGCGTCGACATGACGTCGCTGACGCTGGATTCCGCATACGCAGCGGGCGAAAGCAACAAGGCGGCCGCCGCCGCCAGAGCAAGCTTGTGGTACATCTCGCGCTCCATGGTTCGGATGTCGGAAACTTCCGAGACAGACGCACGCGCTTCGGAAGATCGCGAGTTTAGCACGGGAGGCGAGCGACTGCGGACGCTCCAAACCGGCAATGCGTCGCAGTCTCAAATTTGACTGTATGTGGTGCCGCCTATCCGGCGGCGGCGATGTACTGGCGCAGGCTCGCCGCTTCGCGCTCCTGCTCCTCGATGTGCGACTTGACGATGTCGCCGATCGACACCAGGCCGCTCAACCGGTCGTCGGCATCGAGCACGGGTATGTGACGGAAGCGGCCGACCGTCATCATCTCCATCAGTTCATCGACCGTATCGTATTCCGAGCAGGTCGCGACGGCGCGGGTCATGTAGGTGCTCACCGGCCGCGCCAGCGCCGTGACGCTTTCCGCCGCCAACGCCCGCACCACATCGCGTTCCGACAGGATGCCGGCCACGCCCCCCAGGTGATCCTTGATGACGAGCGCGCCGATCCGCTTGGTGGCCAGGACGCGCGTGGCTTCCGAAAGGGTTGCGTCGCTTGCCAGAGTGACGACTTCGCGGCCCTTGGCGCGAAGAATCTGCATGACCTGCATACGCGTGCTCCTCCAATATCGGCCTTGCGGCCGTCGAGCCCCGCCCCGGGCGGAACACACCACGGGCGGCGGGGGTCTTGGGTTCGCCCTCGCTCTAGCTGAAGGCTGCTCTCATTAAGGGCTTATGGCAAGAGTGTGGCGAAACCCTGCGCGGCGGCCCCGCCTAAGTCCTTGTCTTTCAAGCCGCTGGCCGAGACCGCAGTTATGCCAGCCCCAAAACCGAGGCATGAGAGATCTTGGTTCGGAGCTGTGGCCGAGAGGCTTAAGGCGGCGGTTTGCCAATGCGCGCGCCCAAGGCGACGGCGGGGTTGTTCCCCGACGAGCCCACAACTTGCTTCGCTGCGGCTTGAAGAGCGCGAAGAGGTATCGCGGGGGGATCGCGGTATAGGTCGAACCGGGCGATCGCCCGCGAACGCGGAAGGTCGCCCTCGGCGGTGAGCCGGGAGATGAGGCGCGGCAGAAGCAGTCAGCGCTGCCGGGCGAGCCGGACCGACGGCGATCGAGACCGCGAAGTCCCGGGCCTAGTAGGATATCTTGACGCCGAACGTCAGGCGCTGCGAGGCGTGGCCGCCCATGCCGGCGACATCGTTTTCGTAACCGACAAAGGGCTCGGCATAGTCGGTAAGACGGTATCTTGCCTCAACGCCCAGCCGCAGGAGATTGTACAGCTCTCCGCGATCGCGCGCGTCGCTGAAGGCCGCCATGCGGGCGGTGCGGACGAAGAACAGGTTCCCGCTCAGGTGCATCTTGTCGAACACCGGCACGGCGATTTCGAGGTGGGTGCGGAACTGCGCCGCTCCGCCATCGAGGAAGACGCGCGACGAGACGTCGAAATTCCCCGTCAAGTGCCAGAAGCCGGGCTTGAAGCCGATCCGGTATACCGGCTCCATCGCCCACTGCCCGCTGCCGAGCTGCGGACCGCTTGAAGACGTAGTGCCGGGAGTGACGACGCTTAGGCCAACGGCATCGGCAAAGTCTTCATCCTGCGTCAATCCGTAGTTCAGCCCGATGCGTTGCTCCTGCAGCCCGCTTCTGTCTTCCGCGAAGGTCACGCCGTGTTTTGTCTTCGAGCGGTGGAGAAAGCCGTAGCGAAGATCATAGTCCAGCGAGAATCCGTTTCCCAACCCCTGCTCGCCAACGAGGCGGAGTTGAATCAGGCTCGTCGTCGAGCTCGGTAGGGTCGTGGTGGAGAAGGACTGCTCCGGGAATGACTGATCGGCCGAGGAGTAACGCACCATCGCTTTCGCGTCCCCCGTACCGGCATCGGGAATCCAGGCTCCCGCGTGCGCCGCACCCGTCGCCAGCGCAAGCGGGATCGTCAATGCACCGAGCACCTTCAAACGGGGAAGTTCGCGAAGAAAAGACATTCAAGCCATCGCAGTGCGGAATTGAACGACGGGAGACGATGCGTCTGCGCCTGTGGAAGTAGCCCCTTCCGCCGAGCTCGACCACAGCAATCCGTAGACGCCGCCATCCCTGATCAGTTGCGTGTGCCGGCCGCGCTGCACGATCCTTCCCTGATCGAGCACGAGGATCTCGTCTGCCTCCATCACGGTCCCCAGACGATGGGCGATGATGAGAGAGGTGCGGCTGGCCGTCAGTCGCTTGATGGCGTCCATGAGCTGGCATTCGGTTTTGGCGTCCAGGTTGCTGCTCGGCTCGTCGAGAACGACGATCGGGGCGTTGCTCAGCATCGCACGCGCGATGGAGAGACACTGGCGCTGGCCGCCCGACAACGTCTGGCCACGCTCGCTTACGAGGCAGTCATAGCCGCCGGGGAGTCGTTCGATAATGTGATGGACCCCGACGGCCTCGGCGGCGGCGATGGCGTCCCGGCGGGTCGATCGCTCCAGGCCATAGCAGATATTCTCCCAGACGCTGGCGCGCAGGATCACCGGCTCCTGAAGCACGAGCGCCACTTGCCGTCTCAAGAAACCGAGGCCGAGCTCACGCAAGTCATGCCCGTCGAGCAGGACGCGCCCGAGCACCGGATCGTAGAAGCGCGAAATCAGGCCGGTGATGGTGCTCTTGCCGGCGCCCGTCGGTCCCACCAGGGCGACGGTCTTGCCGGGCTCCAGCCGGAACGAGATGTCCTGCAGGATGTTGGGACCGGGTTTGTAGCCGAAGCTGACGCCTTCGAATTCGACGCGCCCCGCGCAACTCGCCGGCACCAGCGCCAAGGGCGATTCCACGACGGATGGCCGTTCGAACAGATAGTCGGCAATGCGCTCCAGGGCCACCGCGGCACGTCCCACCATGCGCGAGGTCTTGGCGACACGGCGCGTGGGAAGGGTCAACGAACGGAAATAAGCGAGGAACACGAGCATCTCGCCGGCGGTGATCCGGCCGTCCAGCACGTGCATTGCCCCGTACCAGGCGATCAGGGCCGTGGCCGCAGCGACCGCAACCGTCAAGGCCGGCGAGAACTGCGCCTGCAGGCTGTTGACGCCGCGACCTATGCCAAGGAGCTTGGACGCTCCCGCATGGAAGCGTTGTTCCTCGTGGCTTTCACGGCCGCAAGCCTGGACGAGCTGGACGCTTCCCAGCACTTCCTGAGCCATGCTCCAGAGATCACCTTCGTGCGAGCGCATCCGGCGAAGGGCCCGCCGCAAGAGAAACGTGTAGAGCTGGATGATGCCTGCCAGGATCGGAAACGCGGCCATGACTACGACCGCGTACCGCCAATCAACGCTCAACATGATCGCCGGAATGCTGACCAGGATGAGAATGTTCTGGATGAAATCGCCGCCAACGGCGCTGACGAGGTCCTGCAATTTCTGCACGTCTCCGCTGAGGCGCGACATGAGGTCGCCGCCGGCATGACGGCGATGAAAGTCCAGCGACAGCTTCTGCAGGTGGGAGAAGAGGTCGTGGCGCAGGTCGAAGACGAGGCGTTGACCGGCGTCGAGGAACAATCGGTTTCCCACATAGTCGAGCAGGGCGTCGGCAAGACCCAGGCCAAGGGTCAAGGCGCACAGCGCACCCAGCAACGCGAGGCGATCGAGATGCGGATCAGGAAGATACTGCGCCACGAAGGGCGGAAGAGGCTGCGCGTAGATCACGCTGTCGATGATGTACTTCAAAGGCCAAGGCACCAGCGCCAGCACACCGGCGCGCACGGCCATCGCCAAGGTGCCGGAGCCGAGCGCAGGCCATTGCGGTGTGAGGTATCGCCATAGCCAGCGGGGCGGAGCGGTGTCGTGTTGCGTGTTCATGCGGCGCACTTCGCCTGGACGAGTTGTCGGCCTACGGCGATGACCCGGCCGGTGGCCCGTTCCCAGCTGAAATCCGTCACAGCTCGCCGGCGGGCAGCCAGGCTCATGGCATGACGGCGCGGCTTGTCATCGATGAGCGGCAGAGTCTTGGCGACGAAATCCTGTTCGTCGCCTGGTGTGAACAGCAGGCCCGTTTGCCCGTCGTCGACAAGGTGTTCAAGCTGACCGATGCGCGAGGCAATGACCGGGATGCCGACCGCCAGGGATTCCACGACTTTCAGCGGCGAGAAGTAGAAGTCCTGATTGGACGGATAAGGCGCCACGCTCACGTCCATCGCCGCCAGGTGCAAAGGGATATCCATGTGGGGAATGCGCGCGGTGAACACCGCACGCCCCTCGAGCCCGAATTCGACGATCTTGGCACGGGCGGTTTCGAGTTCCGGGCCCTCGCCGACGCAAAGCAGCCGGATGCTGCTGCTAGAAAGCGTCATCTCCGCGAATGCCTTGATGAGGAAGGCGATGCCGTGCCACGGCTTGAAGCTTCCGATGAAGCCGACAACCGGATCCGACCCGAGGCCAAGCCTGCTCCGGATATCTTCGCCTGCGTTGTTGGGACGGAAACGCGACGTGTCCACGCCGTTCGGGATTGTCAGGACACGATCGCGCCCGAACCCGGCGGACACCACGTAGTCGGCTACCTGATCGGAGACCGCCACGATCCTGTCGGCGCCCTTGAAAGATGCCCGCTCCAGCGCCGCCGCGCGCTTCGCCAGGACGAGCCCGCGATATTCCCGCTGCTCATGGATCAACGGCGCGTTGACCTCGAGGATTCTCGGGGCGCCCAGCCTCCGGGCCAGATCGGCGCCCGCAGAGTGAAACAGGGCATGACGTTCGTAGATCAGGTCCGGGCAGAAGCCGATCGCATGAAATGCACTGAGCGTTCGAGCGCAGAGGTCGCGGTCATGGCCCAGCCAGCGCAATTCACGACGCGGAACACTCATGTCCATCAGGTCGAACGGCAACTGCTGCGCCGCGCATTCCCGCTTCAGGCTTCCGTCGTCGCAGTCGGCCGGTAGTTCGATGATCCGTGCCGGCGGCGGCGCATTGCCCTCGCCGAGGCAGGCGCAGACGACGACGACCTCATGGCCCTGTGCGACCAGGGAGGTCACGAACTCGCGCACGTGGACCGAGGCGCCCTTGTCCCCGAGCACGGGGATTCCCAGGTCGGGATTGAGGTAGGCGATCTTCATGGCGGCATCACTCCGCCGCTTCGGCTGTCGACAAGGCGGGACGCGCCGGAACAGGCGCAGCCTGCGCCTCCTCGTGCGCATCTCCGCAACAGCAACCGTGCATCAGGTCGCGCAACGCCTTGGTCGTTTCGCGGCAATCGAATTCGTGCTCGACCCGGGCGCGCGCCGTACGGGCGAGTCTGGCCCCATAAGCGCGTTCACCCAGGAGCCGTCGCAACGCTTCGGCGAGTTGTGTGGGCGATTCCGGAGGCACGAGGAGTCCAGTGACGCCATTCTGCACCACCTCGGGAATACCCGACACGGACGTCGATACGACGGGTACGTTGCTAGCCATCGCCTCGACGATGACGTTGGGAATGCCGTCGCGATCGCCATTTGCGACGACGCGCGACGGCAGCACGAAGACGTCCGCCTCGCCGTACAAGGCCATCAGATCGGCATGGGTCATCGCGCCGGTCAGGGTGATGAGATCGGAGAGGCCTTGGCGGTCGATAGCAGCCTGCAACGGACCACGCAGCGGCCCTTCGCCGACGATGACGCAACGGAATCGTATTCCGTTGTAATACAGCGCGCGGCAGGCCGCGATCAGGTCCCTGAAGCCCTTCTTCGGCACCAGCCGGCCCACCGAAAGGATCAAAGGCGGCAGCCGGTCGGTCCGCGGTGTTGCGGCACGCTGGATGAAGCGACTGATTTCGACGCCGTGATAGACGACATGAATCCTGCTGTGATCCTGCTCGTTCAAGATGCTCCGGAGATAATCGGCGTTGTATTGCGTACAGGTCGCCACGAAGGCGGCGTCCCGCACAATCAGCCGCAGCGCGGCCGCCCGCGCGAGGTAAAGGTCCTTGGCATGGGTGGTGAAGCTATAAGGAATCCCGGTCATGGCGCTCGCGAACCATGCGACTCTTGCGGGCACGTTGGCAAAATGAGCGTGTATCAGCGTGACATTGCGGCGGACGCACTCGTCGGCCACAAAGCCAGCGCGCAAGAACTGCTTCCAGATGCCGAGCAAGCGGCCGGTCGTCAGTGCCAGACCCGCCGCCCGCCCAAGTGCGCGTGCATAGCACGATGGCGCGCGCGACACGCAGCGCCCGTGTGCCTGTGCAAGCCTCCACAGGCTGGAGAAGTATGCCGGCGGAAGAACGCAGAGCGGCGAGCGAATTTCAGCAACCATGGGATGGTGCGGCGGCGGTTCCGGCTGCAGCAGCGAGAACAGCTCCAGCTTGGCTCCGAGCCCTTCCATCGCCGCGATCTCGTTCAGGATGAAGGTCTCGGTCAACCGAGGATATCGCTTCATGACGTAAGCAATGCGGGGGGTGGTCATATGATCGCCTCCTGCTCCCTCATCGGCGTGCCCATGAGGGCCACCAGGTGATCGCCGACACGTGCCGCCCCACCCAGATCGAGCGCCGGTCTAACCGGGCGCGGTCGCGCTCCATCGAGGAAGGCCGACACGAGATGAGCGAGACGCTCAGCCAGATCAGGGCCCTGTTCGAGCGACCAAACGTAGCCGAGCCGAGCGAGCATCGCCGCGCGCATCCGCTGTTCCGCTCTTGGTGCCGCCCGTGGCACCAGAACCGCAGGTTTGCCGCTGGCGACGATTTCGACGCTGGTGTTGTAGCCGGCCATGGCGATCACGAGATCGGCGTGCTCCAGCATCTCCGGCAAGTCGGTGGTGGACGCCGTAATTTCGACACCGGGATTGCGCGCTGCCAGCGCGTCCAGCGAACGGCGCTGCTCCGTGCACATCAGAGGGCCGGTGACCATGCGCGAACGAACAACGGCGTGCGGCAGCATGGCCAATGCCTGCAGATATGCTTCCATCAGGAAGTAGCCGTCCTCGCCGCCGCCGGCGGTGACGAGGATTTCCGGCCGCTTGCCGGGCACCGCTGCCGCTCGCCTGGCTGAGCGCGCAACGTAGCCGCAATAGTCGAGCTTCGCCGCGACGCGCGCAGGGATCCCGTAGGCCTTGACGACGTCGAACAGCGCCCTGCAACCATAGACGAGAATGTGATCGTAAAGGTTGTCCAATAGCGGAATGATGCCTTGGCGTTCCCAAATCTCGCGGACCGTACCGGAATCGTCCAGGATATCGCGCAGACCCAAGATCACGTGCGTTGCGGGCATTTCGCGGCGAATGAAGGCGAGCGTCGAGAGCAATTCGGCATTCATGCCGGCGGGGGCATGATCGACGAGCAGGACGTCGGGCTTCTCCTCGATCACGGCTTTCAAGATCTGGGCTTCGCGATGGGCCTTGATCAGGCCGAACGGAAGCGTGGAATTGCGAGGCGCATAGACTTCTGCAGCGATTTTGACCACCGGTGGAAGCGGCGTGACGTCGAGTCCCTTCGGTACGGTCCAGGATCCGATCACCGGTGATCCGGTGATCAGGCGAACCGAGAAGCCGGGCTCACGCGCCAGCAAGTGCTCTGCAATCGCCAGGTTGCGGCGCAGATGGCCGAGGCCGTAGGTGTCGTGAGAGTAGAGGAATACGCGGGGCGAACGGCGCGATGAACGGACACGGCGGGCACCATTCCAGATCTCGCAGAAACCGGGCCCGCCACGGAGCAGCTCATCCGCAGTATCCGCCATATGTGGAATGTCCAGCACGAGCAACAGTCTCCTCTGGTGGGCCCGAATTGACCGCGGCGGCAGGCTCGCCGGCGAGCGGTCGTCCGCGTCCGGCGATTTCCGTTGCGATGTCCGCGAAGGTCTACTGAGATTGTGGTCTAGCGTCGGACCGCTGACGGCACGCTGACGAGCCGAATTACAGTTTCGTATGATTTCGGGGGATGCGCGCTTCTGCGATCGCCGCAGGGATCAAGCGCCAGCCTCCTCCAGCATGCGGGCCGGCCCAACGCTCGGGTGCTGGAAATCGATGATCATCCGCGTACCGCATGTTGCGCTGTCGTCCAGGGTGACGCTTCCATCGTGAAGTTGGGCGATGCGCCGGACGAGTGCGAGGCCGATGCCGGCGCCGTTGCCGCTGCGCCGCTCCGCGCGCCAGAAGCGTTCAAATATCTTGTCACGCTGGGCGGCGGAAATGCCGGGTCCCTGGTCTTCGACGATCACCTTCGGACCGCCCTCCACCCTGACGGTGACCGTCGTCTTCGGAGCCGAATACTTCAGGGCGTTGTCAACCAGATTGCGGACGGCAATTTCAATCAGCGTAGCGTTTCCCCGAGTGATCAGATGAGGGTTGGCGCATTCGAGCTCGATGGTTTGGTTGCGCGCGATCGCTCTTGTCACCAGATCCTCGCAAACCTTGCGGGTCAACGCGACGAGATCGACGTCGCTGAGTTCATGCGCCATGACGTCCTCGGCCTGGGCGAAGCGCAGCAACTCGTTGACCAAGCGGCCGAGGCCTTCGAGATCGCCTTTTATCCGCTCGCATTCCGGTCCGCCGGGCAACTGCGAGGCTTCCAGCAACAGCACCGACAGCGGCGTACGCAGCTCATGGGCCGCATCCGAAGTGAACTGCTTCTGCAGCGACAGCGAGCGCTCAAGCTTGCCCAGCATCGTATTGACGGCGGCGGCGACGTCGGCAAACTCCCGCACCATGCTCTGATCGGAGACGGGCGTCAGCGTCTTGCCACGGGCGACGGCGTTTCCGATCACGATTGCATCCGTCGAAAGCCTTCGCAGCGGCTGCAGCGCTCGGCGCGTCGTCAGGAACATCGCGAGCGTCAATATCGGCACGATGAAAAGCACCGGAAAGAGGACATGGGTAATCAGCTTTTCCCGGACCACGGCGATGCCGGACCAGGCTGGATCGCCGATCATGTAAGCCTGTATCCAGTATTTGTGTCCGGACAGGACGACGCGATGGATCAACAGCGAGACGCCCTCACCCCCGGAAAGATGCGGCGGCCGAAATTGGTCGAAACCCTCCATGAGGTCGGTGCCCACGGCATGGTTGTCGGCATCGCCGTCGCCGTCGGGATCGCTCACCGCAGCCTGCACGGCGGGCAGCCAGCGTGTGTTGGCGGAGGCGAGAATATGGCGCTTCGCCAGCAAACGTCGATCGAAGGCGCGGAAACCGTACGCTCGCGGATAGTCGCGGTAGAGCGGAAGTTCGGCCGGGTTCCTGCCCTTGTTGAGCGCGGCAGCGATCGCAACAATGTTGGCGTGCAGCGTGGCTTCGCGCAATTGCGCCGTGTTCGACATGTAGCCGACAAAGAAGATCAGGGTGAGCAGAAGGGAAACTGACAGCGAAACCGCGATCATGCGAATCGCCAGGTAGCGCGACAACGAGACCGGCGCACTCCTGTTCAGCATGAAGCACGCTCCGTCAAGATGTAGCCGATTCCACGCATCGCAATGATGTCGACGGTCGCGCCTTCGGCATCCAGGCGACGGCGCAATCGAGAAATGGCCGCTTCCACGGCGTTGTCCGTCACCTCGCTGTCAAGCGAATAGACGGCCTTGTCCAGTTTTTCCCGGCGCAGCACGCGGCCCTGCTGCGACAGCAGCGCGGAAAGCACGCTCAGTTCGCGGCGTGGAATTGCCACCGTGCGCCCGGCGACGGAAAGCGTGAGGGAACCGGTATCCAGCCGAACGTTGCCCGCAGACAGCGCACCATCCCGGATTTGATGAGGACGCCGGCCCACCGCGCGAATGCGCGCGACTAGTTCGTCGTCCGAGAACGGCTTGACGATGTAATCGTCGGCGCCGGCATTCAGAACGTTCACACGGTCGACGACATCGCCGCGCGCGGTCACGACCAGCACGAATGCCTTGCTCTGGTTCTGACGGATGGAATTCAGAATGTCACGTCCGTCGCCGTCCGGGAGCGACAGATCCAAGAGAACGACATCGTAATCGACAAGGCAGAGCGCCGCGCGCGCCTCCTCTACGTTGCCGGTGACGTCGACGACCTGTCCGTTGTCGAGCAAGAGCTTCGACATCAACGCCGCCAGCCGCGCGTTGTCTTCGACGATCAATACCCTCATAAGAAGTCATGATATAGAACGTGTCTAAACTGCAGAAAAGTGATATCACCGTCATCCGGCGGGAAATTATTGATTCCGTTACGTAATAATTAATCCGCACGGACGAAGTCTAAGGAAGGCCATTGCCCGCCACTCTTGTGTTGTTCGTCCGTCGGCCGCCGGTTGAGGCGCCGTTGAGGTCCGCATGAAGGTCTACGTCGTTCGCCACGGCGAAGCGGAAGGCAACCAGGAAGGTCGCTACCTGGGCCACATCGATTCGCCGCTGACCGAGGTGGGGCGGCAACAGGCCCTGAGGCAAAGCGAGGTCCTCAAAGGTCTTGGGATCGCGCGCATCCTGTCGAGCGATCTCATGCGCGCCCGTGCGACGGCCTCGATTATCGCCGATGCGATGGGCCTGCCGGTCCTGAGCACGAGTGCCCTTCGGGAAGCCAACCATGGCGTGATCGACGGTTGCCTGGCGAGCGACATACGAAAAAGCGAATACGGCCGCGCGCGCAAGAAGGACAAATACAATTACCGCCCGCCCGGCGGCGAAAGCTGCGCGGATATCGAAGCGCGTGTCCTGAGCGTGCTGATGCCGCCGCCCGATCAAACGTCGTTGCTGGTCACCCACCTCGGCCCCATGCGGGTGATGCTCCACCGCCTCGGCGGTCTCTCGCAGGGCGACGCCGTGGGCGCGAAGATCGGACATGAAGCGATTCTTGCGCTCACAAGCACGGGCGCGAGCTGGAGCGGCACCTTCCTGAACGGCTCACCGGGCAGGTGATGCCGTGATCGGCCACGAGCCGCTGGAACTGCGCGCCGGTCTACCGGCTGCGGCGACCGGAGTGGTTCAGGAGAGCCTGCTCCTGCGCCAGATCGCCATGGTGAGCGCCTCGACAGCCAACTGCGCCATCATCGCATCGCTCTTGGACGAGCCGAGCGCACGCCGGTCGGTGGTGGGGCTTACTCAATTCGCATCGAACGAACTGCCTCGCGCCACAGCCGGATCCGCGTCGCATGGTGGACGGTGCGGGACGGAACCGTGCTGCAACGGCGCTATGTCGTTCTTCGGTATTCCGACGGTCAGCCGGCGGCTGGGCCACGGATCGCCCACCGTGACCTTGACCGCCCATGGCCACCTGGTCGAAAAGACCGACGCCAAGGGCGCAGCCGCCATGGATGCCGCCTCTACAAAGGGCGCCTAACAAAGGGTGCCCAGGGTGGTGATCGAGGTCTTAGGGTGCCAATTGGGTGCCAATTGGGTGCCAATTCTGATTTTGTTCCGGGTCTCCGTTGATGCTAAGTACTTGACGTAACTGGTTCGGAGCTGTGGCCGAGAGGCTGAAGGCGGCGGTTTGCTAAACCGTTATACGGTTGAAAAGCCGTATCGAGGGTTCGAATCCCTCCGGCTCCGCCAGTCTACCGTTCGCCGGTGTTCGCCGTTGCCCGCGATATCCTAGAAGACACAAGCACTTACGCGCTAATGTGCGTCCGTGGTCGTTCCCCAATGTTCGGCCAAAACCGCGTCAAGCTGGTGGGTAGAGTGGTGGGTACAGATGACAGCGGGTTTGGCGGAGACATGGGACTCGAACTCGGGTGGCACCGAGGTACGTATGGTGCTCCTGCTTCATCGGCTTTGCGCTCTCAAAGTCTCGAAGATAACCGAACCTGGCTACTACGCCGACGGTGACGGGCTCTACTTGCAAGTCACCACGGGCGATGGCGGACCGGCCAAGTCCTGGTTGTTCCGGTATTCGCTGAACCAGAAGCGTCGCGAGATGGGTCTCGGTGCGCTGGCGACCTATTCGCTTGCCGAAGCCCGCGATCTCGCAAAGGCATGCCGGCAATCCGTCAATCAGGGGATCGATCCGATTGATGCGCGACAAGCGGCACGGGCGAAGACGGCGCTCGATGCCGCCAAGAGCGTGACCTTCAAGGTCTGCGCTGAGAAATACATCGCCTCGCACAAGGCGGCCTGGAAGAACAAAAAGCACGGCGCGCAATGGACGGCGACGCTCGAGACTTATGCCTATCCGACGATCGGCGATCTTCCGGTGCAAAGCATTGAGACCGGACATATTAGTGACATCCTCGAGCCGATCTGGTCGACCAAAGCCGAGACTGCGGCCCGTGTGCGCGGCCGCATCGAGGTGATTTTGGATTGGGCAAAAGTCCGCGGTTTCCGGACAGGCGACAACCCGGCGCGCTGGCGTGGTCATCTCGATAAGTTGTTTCCGGCGCGGTCGCGCGTGCGCAAGGTCAAACATCATGCCGCGCTGCCCTATGCCGAGTTGCCGGCCTTTATGACACTACTCAGAGATGAGAATGGCGTCGCGGCTCGCGCGCTGGAGTTCTTGATCCTTACCGCGGCGCGGACATCAGAAGTTCTCGAATTACCCCACGCCGAAATCAAGGACGACGTTTGGATCGTTGATGCGTCGCGCATGAAAGCAGGTCGCGAACATCGTGTGCCGCTCTGCGCGCGCGCTCTCGAAATCGTCGCGGAAATGAAGCGGCTCTATACGGAGCCGTATGTGTTTCCCGGACTCAAATTAAACAAGCCTCTGAGCAACATGGCTCTATTGGTTCTATTGGAGCGCATGGGCCGTTCCGATCTAACAACCCATGGCTTCCGCTCGACTTTCAAAGACTGGGTGTCCGAAACGACTGACTACCCTAGTGAGCTGTCGGAGATGGCGCTCGCACATGCCGTCGAAGACAAGGTAGAGGCCGCATACCGGCGCGGCGATCTCTTCAACAAGCGGGTAGCGCTGATGCGGGACTGGTCCAAGTTCTGCGACGGCCGCTAAACGGCTGACCATGCTCACTAAAAGGTTTGTACTTATTTAAGGCACTGATCAAAGAACGACATCTCTCGATTCCAAAAATCAGTCATGGCGTTTCCGGAAAACCCGTGACCTTGATCGGGATAGCGAAGAAGCGTTACCGGCCGCCGATTTTGGCGTAGACCGTTGTACATCTCGATTGTATCCAGCAGAAAATTTCCGTCATCATCGCCAACCGCCAATAACATCGGCGTTTGCACAAATTTAGTTCTGAAGACCGCGGAGAGCTTCACATAAGCCGTCGGATCATCCCACAGGCTGGAACCGCCCTCGATTGTTCTTATCCACGTCTGAGTTTCAAGCAGCGACGGCCGCACCCAATCCGAGAGCGCGCCAGCGACGGAGACTGCGCACCTGAATCGATTGGTGCGAGTGACTAAATAGTTGACGATTCCTCCGCCATTGCTAAATCCGTACAACCCCATTCGGTGGGGATCAGCCATTCCGCGTTTAACTAATTCGTCCACACCAGACATTACATCGTCCACTGTGACGTTCCATCCAGCTGGGCCAATTGCAGCTTCATCATAGGAGAGCGATTTGAAAGGATTCATCCAAATGTGCGGTGCACGAGGATTTGGAAAAAAAATCAGGTATCCAGCGGAAGCAACGGCTTGATTTGCGATCATCGGGTATCCCGCAAATGCATTCGGTTGACCGTAGGGATCGACAATGAGTGGATATTTCTGTCCTGGGTGATAGCCGACGGGCTTGATAACGATTCCGTCCATCAATTCGCCTCGGCCATTTCGCCACCGCGCAATTTCCTGCTCGCCAAGGCGCCAATCTCGAACTTGAGGATTCGGATCTAGAACCACCTGCGAACGCAATTCTCCGATCGGTAAAAGGTGAATAGCTCCTGGAGTTCTCGGGTCACTTTGTACCCAAGCCACAGTTCCCGATCGCGACGCGACGAGCCCTCCTCTTGACGCCCTGGTGTCTGGATCAATCTGCTCGATGTTTCCACTTGGGACAAAAACCCGAACTATCGTGTCGGTTGTTCCATCCCGATAGCTAGCAACGAGCGACTTGTTGTCTGGCAACCAGCTGAACTCTTGCACATAACGATCTAGGGATTGTATCAGACGCCGGGGAGCTCCACGATTGGCTGGAATGACAAACAGAGAAGTTTCGCCCAACCCGGAGCTACCAAGAAATGCAATCTGGGCACCGCTCGGGGACCATCGCGGCAACCTCCGATAACCTGCTCCAGTAGTGAGAGACGTAACCTTTTCATCGTTGACATTGATTACAACGAGGTTTGTCTTCGACGTCCGCGATCCAATTTCGTGCAACGAGGTTCCATCGTTCGTCACGGCGACGATCGCCGTGCCGCTCGGCGACCAGTCAGGAGAGAAGTAACCTGCGACCCCACTCGTGAGCTGTCGAAGTGCATTGTTGCGGACATCAACTGTAAATAGTTGATTCACAAGCGTGTTTTGGAACCTCAGGTCGGTACGTCTGGACAATGGACTGACTTTTTGATCGGCGCCTTCCATCCCACGGGCGAAAATTCCGGACAGGGTCCATCCAGGGGGCGTTGATGAACTCAATACGAGTGGCCCGGCGAGCGTCGGTGACAGACTGTTTCGCGTCGGTTCGACTTCTCGCACCGACACTTGGGATGTGAAGACCAATCTTGATCCGTCGGGAGACCAGCAAAATCGATATGGATCCGAGACAGAACCAGAAATGCGCGACCAAATATCCGGATTCACGCCACCGCTCAGATTGGTAACTTGCCTAGAATGTTCCGTCTTCGTGTCGAAGAGCCACAGCTGCAACGTCCCAGACTGTCTTGAGTAGTAGGCTATGCGTGTTCCATCGGGAGACCATAGAGGCATAAATCCCGGACCAAGCTTATGTGGTTGTCCGCCGGGCAAAACATTGCTCAGCCAAACGCTTTGGTCATCTCCGTTGATCGTGTATACGAGCGTATGGCTGTCCGGCGAAAACTGAACATCTGACACTCCTCGCAAATGCTCCAAATCGCTGAGCGTCACTGTGTGAGTTGGCTGAGATCTCGCCCAGGCCGATACCGAGACCAATATCATCGCTGCGATAGAGGATAGTGCCAGTGACAGAATTTGACTCTTCATACAGATACCGATCGCCAAACGCACTGACTACCCATCGCCAAAATAATGAGAAGAAGGCAGGAATGGATACTGCACCAACTCGTGATTACAGGTTGGTACCAATTTGCACATACAAAAAACGCCCTCGAATGTCGGCTTGAGTGGGATCGTATCCCACGAAATCACTTTGGTAGTTAGAGAACTGTGGAAGCTCGTTGAATAGATTGACTCCACCAATCTGAACGTAGACGCCACTCGTGTTTTGGTTGTCAGGCGATAGGACCTTCCCAATTGCGTATCGCAAGCTGCCATCAAAGAACCAGAAATTTCCGATAATGCGAGTGCTGTCATAGTCCTGATACGAGCCCACGTACCGGCCATCAAGATTTGCACTGAAAGGACCCAACTTCCAACCTAGTCCGACAGTGCCCTTCCAGCGAGGCGCCCAAGCTCCATCGTCACTAGCCTTGCCGGCTCGTTGCGTGGGAGCCGACCCAGGGACCAAGGCCGCGCTATATTGATAGGTTTGCGTGAAGTCGACAGACGGTGACCAATCCCCAACCTCGCTTTGGTATAAATAGCTAAGCTCGTAGTCGAGTCCCGCAACATCTATCTGACCAAAATTGACGAACGTATCATTCACTTGAGTAATCATCCCAGCCGAATTTCGAATGACGTCTCCTCGAAAAAGGCTCTCATTGTTCACGATGAACTGCGGCGAGAGATTTTGGATTGAGTCATTTTCATCAACGTTCCAATGCGTAATCGACAGCCGCAGATTTGGAATGAGTTTACTTGAGTACACAAAGCCGTACGTATACGACCTCCCCGTCTCGGCGCGAAGATTGGGATTGCCACCACCTATAACGGTGACACTGACAGACTGACCCGTTGTTGGGTCGACAACACCGATTCCGGTAGAAGCCGATTGTGGCGTGTGAAGCTGAAACAACGTGGGCGCCTTAAATGCATCCGAATAGGTAGCGCGAACCAGTAATTCGTCCCATGGGCGCCATTCTGCTCCGACCTGCGGTGTGTCAGCTGAGCCAAAGTCATCGAAATGGTCATGTCTTCCGGCTATTGTTACTGCCAGAACGTCACCTGCGTCCGGATCGCTGTGGTTCGCAATAAGGGGAATTCTGGCTTCGCCAAACAGAGCGTAGCTGTCGCGGTGATACGTCGCTCGGCTGTTCGGAGGCAAATAATACAAGTCAATATTATCTTGCATCAGCGTTCCCCGATCATATTCGCCACCCAATACGACTTCGACTGGCCCCGAAGGAAGACTGAATAGGGGACCACGAACGAACCCGTTTATCGATTGCTCACGACCTAGATACGTCGAGTGGCCATCCGTAAAAAATGAACTAATCAGTTGCTGTTGCTGTGCGTCGGATGGTCCAGCGACAAAGGGGTTAAGTGCGGTTGCCGGATTGGACGAGTTGAGGGCGTTTTGAATAGCGGCATTATCGGCGTTCAAGAGCGGATTCGTCTGTTTGTCGAAATCGGCCGACTCCCAAGCGGAAAGTTCCCAATGCCAAGAGTCTAGAAATGAGCCTCTTGCTCCCACCAAAGGGCGTACAAAGTTTGTACCGCTGATCGTCCCTTCTCGAGGAAGCGACGTAAACAAATCGCTCACACCGACGGCCGTGCCGAATGGGTTATAGGGATTCGAGGCTGAGACAGTAAAGAATTGGAAAAAAGGTTCGCCAAACAACCCTTGATAATTCGCTTCGTTGTATTGCTGAACATGTGAATACATGAGTTCAGCAAAGAGCTCTATTGAGGGCGTGATTTCGTAGTTTGCTTGCGCAAAAACGCCAAACCGCCTCGTTGCAGGTATTAGAGATTCGGACGCGAGTAAATTGCATTCATTTTGTATCCCCGCTGTCGCAGAGAATTCTTGTATGCTGGGCGTGCCGTGAAATCCCGCAGGTACTGCCGCGAACGTCGCTATTCCAAGCCCTGGCAACGGAGTAATTCCATCAATGGAATAAACATTTCCGGGACTGCATTCGGGAAAATTGTTGTTTGGTCCGCCAAACCGCGTGAAATCGAGACTTGATGTAATCGACCTTTCCGATGCAGTGAGCTCACCTCGGGTCTGATAGCTTCCAATTATTGAAACCGAACCCTTATCCCACTCCTTACCCCAAGCAAGATTTGCATCTGCCTCATCAATTCCGGAAGCACCGCCATAGGTGACGCTCGCTTGCACCCCATCGAAGTCTTTTCTCAAAATGACATTTACGACTCCGGCGATCGCGTCGGACCCGTAAATCGCAGATGACCCATTTGCGAGCACCTCGATTCGGTCAACCGCTGCTAACGGAATATTATTGAGGTCAAAAAAATCAGAAAATCCCTGTGCCCCTGAGGTCTCGACCCGGCGTCCATTGAG
>JAGWNK010000082.1 GCA_028871345.1 Alphaproteobacteria bacterium
CGTTGCTGTCGCATTCGAACTTCGGCGGTTCGGACACACCCGGCGCCCGCAAGATGCGCCAGGCGATGGAGCTGCTGCTCAAGCGCGCGCCCGACCTCGAAGTCGAAGGCGAGATGAACGGCGATGTCGCCATCGTCGAGGATATCCGCCAACGCATTTTTCCGAACTCGCGCCTCAAGGGCGTCGCCAATCTGCTGATCATGCCCAATCTCGACGCCGCCAAGATCGCCTTCAACCTGCTCAAGGTGCTGGGCGACGGGCTCAATATCGGCCCCATCCTGCTCGGGGTTCGGAAGCCCGCGCATATCGTGACGCCGGCGGTGACGGTGCGCGGCTTGGTGAACATGACGGCGGTTGCGGTGTATGATGCGCAGGTCTCCGCGGGAGACCAGCATGAGCTTGGCTTTCAGCGTCTCTGACGTCATTCCGGCGTCGCCGCGGGCGATCTACGACGCCTGGCTCGACAGCAAGGGCCATGAAGGCATGACCGGCGGCAAGCCGGCGACCTGTTCCGCCGCGGTCGGCGGCGCATTCACGGTCTGGAACGGCTACATCATCGGCCGCAACCTGGCGCTCGAGCCTGGCAAGCGCATCGTCCAATCGTGGCGCACCAAGAAATTCACGGCCGCCGATCCGGATTCCGAGATCGAAGTGCTGCTTGAGCCGGTCGGTAACGCGACGCGGGTGACCGTCAACCACCGCAACGTGCCCGACGGCCACACCAGCTACCGCGACGGCGGCTGGCAGCGCAGTTATTTCGAGCCGATGAAGGCGTATTTCGCGGCGCGGTCCTAGCGCACGATGGGGCCGGCCACGCCGGGGGAACGTGGCCGGCCGATCGTCACGCGCCGTCGCTCAGTTGAACGCGTGATGGTGGTGGAAATGCCCCGCCAGGATCTCGTCCGCCATCTTCTGCTGGTCGGGCGACAGGTTCTGGTAGAGCGGCCGGAACGCCGTCAGCATGCGCTCGGTGTTCTTCGCCATGGTTTCGGCGAAGCGGCTGCGCCCCTCGAGCGCCTGGACCGCGGTCTGTGGCCCTTCGACCTTTTGCGCCCGCGCGGCGTCGATCGCCTTGGCGTTGAGGCGCATCGCCTCGGCGACCTTGCTCCACTGCGCTTCCTGCTGCGGCGTGACCTTGAGTTCGGCCTTGAGGAAGGCGATTCGGCCGGCGACGAACTGCTCGGCGCTGCGGTGATGCTCGTGCATCGGCGGTGTCGCGGCCGTTGGCGCCGGAGTCGCCGTGCCGGGCGCCGGCGCGGCGGTTTGGGCGAAGGCTGGGGCGGCCGCAGTCAGGCCGCCCAGGCCGACAAGTAAGGCAAAAACAGGCAGGGAAAGACGATGGGATGTCACGGTGAATACTCCTTGGGGGAAGGTTGCCAGTCGTGACGTTGTATGGGTGCCTGCGGGCGCCCATCCCTGAGTGCGGGCGTCCTTGCAGCGATGTAATGCCCCGTTAAACTGCCGTTCAGGGGAGGGCCCATGGCGCGGAACCGCGGTCCGGCGTTCGATTTCGATCTGGGTTCCGAGATCGAGATGCTGCGCGACAGCGTGCGCAACTTCGCCACCGCCGAGATCGCGCCCCTGGCCGCCGAGATCGACCGCACCGACGCCTTTCCGCGCCAGCTTTGGCCCAAGATGGGCAAGCTCGGCCTGCACGGCATCACCGTCGAAGAAGAATTCGGCGGCGCCGGCATGGGCTATGTCGCGCATGTCGTGGCGATGGAGGAAGTCAGCCGCGGCTCGGCCTCGGTGGGCTTGAGCTACGGCGCCCATTCCAATTTGTGCGTGAATCAAATTCGGCGGAATGGCAGCGCGGCGCAGAAGCGCAAATACCTGCCCAAGCTGATCTCCGGCGCGCATGTCGGCGCCTTGGCGATGAGCGAGACCGGCGCCGGCTCGGATGTCGTCGCCATGGCGGCGCGCGCCGAGAAGAAAGGCGATCGCTACGTGCTCAACGGCAGCAAGATGTGGATCACCAACGGCAGCGACGCCGACACGCTGGTGGTCTACGCCAAGACCGATCCCGCGGCCGGGCCGCGCGGCATCACCGCCTTCCTGGTCGAAAAGGGCATGAAAGGATTCCGCGTCGCGCAGAAGCTCGACAAGCTCGGCATGCGCGGCTCGCCCACCGCCGAGCTGGTGTTCGACGATTGCACGGTGCCGGCAGAAAATGTGCTCGGTCAACTCAACGAAGGCGTCCGCGTGCTGATGAGCGGGCTCGACTACGAGCGCGTGGTGCTGGCGGGCGGCCCGCTCGGCATCATGCAGGCGTGCCTCGACGCGGTGATTCCCTATCTCCACGATCGCAAGCAGTTCGGCAAGGCAATCGGCGAGTTCCAGCTGATGCAGGGCAAGCTCGCCGACATGTACACCGAGCTCAACGCCTCCCGCGCTTATGTCTATGCTGTCGCGCGCGCCTGCGACCGCGGCCGGACGACGCGCAAGGATGCCGCCGGCGCCATCCTCTATGCCGCCGAACGCGCCACCCAGATGGCGCTGCAGGCGATCCAGGCGCTCGGCGGCAACGGCTACATCAACGAGTTTCCGACGGGGCGTCTGCTGCGCGACGCCAAGCTCTACGAGATCGGCGCCGGCACGTCGGAGATCCGGCGCATGCTGATCGGACGCGAACTGTTCGAGGAGACCGCGTGATGGCCGTGCTCAAGACCGCGCTCGATCCGCGCGCCGCCGATTTCCGCGCCAATGCCAAAGCGGCGCGCGCGCTGGTCGTCGATCTCGACAAGAAGCTCAAGACCATCGGCGAGGGCGGCGGCAAGGACGCGCGCGACAAGCACATAAGGCGCGGCAAGCTGCTGGCGCGCGAGCGCATCCGCCGCTTGCTCGATCCCGGCGCGCCGTTTCTCGAATTCTCCGCCTTCGCCGGCTACGAGCTCTACGGCGATGACGTTCCCGCCGGCGGCATCGTCACCGGCATCGGTCCGGTGATGGGCCGCGAGTGCGTCATCGTTGCCAACGACGCGACGGTCAAAGGCGGCACCTATTTCCCGCTGACCGTGAAAAAGCACCTGCGCGCGCAGGAAATTGCCGAGGCCAATCATCTGCCCTGCATCTATCTTGTCGACAGCGGCGGGGCCAATCTGCCGCACCAGAGCGAAGTTTTTCCCGACCGCGATCATTTCGGGCGAATTTTTTTCAACCAGGCCCAGATGAGCGCCAAGGGTATTCCCCAGATCGCCTGCGTGATGGGGAGCTGCACGGCTGGCGGGGCTTATGTCCCGGCGATGAGCGACGAGAGCGTGATCGTGCGCAATCAGGGGACGATCTTTCTGGCCGGACCGCCGCTCGTCAAGGCCGCGACGGGTGAGGAAATCAGCGCCGAAGATCTGGGCGGCGGCGATCTGCATGCGCGCAAGTCGGGCGTGGTCGATCACCTGGCCGAGAATGACGAACATGCGCTGACGATCGTCCGCGATATCGTCAGCCACCTTGGCCCGCGCCATGATCACGGCTTGCCGCTGAAGGACCCGCGCGCACCGAAGTACGATGCGGAAGAGCTCTATTCAGTCATTCCCGACGATGTTCGCGCGCCCTACGATGTCCACGAAGTGATCGCCCGGCTGGTCGACGGCAGCGAGTTCCACGAATTCAAGGCGCACTATGGCAGCACGCTGGTTTGCGGTTTTGCCCAGATCTGGGGCATGCCGGTGGCGATCCTTGCCAACAACGGCGTCTTGTTCAGCGAATCTGCGGTCAAGGGTGCGCACTTCATTGAACTGGCCTGC
>JAGWNK010000016.1 GCA_028871345.1 Alphaproteobacteria bacterium
CGCCTTTAGGCACAAGGAGCCTCCCGCTCCTTGCGCGGACTACGACGACTTATCCCTACGAACGATCTGACGTATTGGTCCCAAAATGTCCGCACTCCCCGACTTAGTTATTGCGACCCGTTCGCGAACGGGTCGGCGAGCTTCTTGCTCTGTCGAGGGTAGCGGTATCACGGATAGCGGTTACCTGCCACGATCCTGCGGGTGCAACTTATTCCAATGTGAGAATTTGCGCCAAACTGCTTCATAAATGTCACGCTTCCGGTCGGACACTTTGGGCCATGGCCAGGCAGTTGTTTGACGCAGCGTCATCCGGCGCGGGCAAATCCTGTTGCTTTACAGTTCTCCATTTATCATATAATTACAGAAACGCGGTGAGCGAACCTCTGCCGGGTGCGCGTTATCGGCCGGGCGGCTCGGCGGTTGTCTTGCCGCAGACGGTGTCGCGGCCATCGGCTTGATGCCGGGGCGAGCCAAAGCCAATAGTGTGCGGAGGCAGACTGGCCGGGACGGTGTGTTCTGCCGGGATGGCAAATGATCCGGCCGGTGCGGCCGCCAGTGCGGGGTTTTCGGGGCTTGCCGGCAGGACATGCCCGGCATTGAAACAACAACAACAAGTGCGTCACGCACGCGATGTGCGGACCAGCAGGGGATAAGCGTACATGCATCTCTCACCACTCGACATCGGCGTCGTCGTTGTCTACGCGATCTTCATCTTCGTCCTGGCTCAGCTCGTCTCGCGCGAAAAAGCGGGCCATAAGAAGAACGCGCAGGACTACTTCCTGGCCAGCCGCGCCTTGCCCTGGTGGGCCATCGGCACGTCGCTGATCGCAGCGAACATCTCAGCCGAGCAGATCATCGGCATGTCGGGTTCGGGCTATGCCATCGGCCTGGGCATTGCCTCATATGAGTGGATGGCGGCCCTGACGCTGCTCATCGTCGGCAAGTTCTTCCTGCCGATCTTCCTGAAAAACCAGATCTACACGATGCCCGAGTTCCTGAAGCGCCGTTACGGGCGGGCCACTCAGTTCGTCATGGCCATCCTGTGGCTGCTGCTCTACGTCTTCGTGAATCTGACTTCGATCCTGTGGCTGGGCGCAACGGCAGTGCACACCGTCTCCGGCCTGACGCAGGACCAGAGCATCACGGTTCTTGCCGTATTCGCGGGTGCCTACGCCCTCTACGGCGGTCTCAAGGCCATCGCACTGACCGACGTCGTCCAGGTATCGATGCTGGTGATGGGCGGTCTGGTGATCGTCTACATCGCCCTCGAACGCGTTTCGGGCGGCACGGGCGTCGCCGGGCTGATCAGCGGATTCCACACACTGATGACCCACTCTCCCGACCACTTCCACATGATTCTCAAGCCCGACAGCAAGTTCTACAAGGACCTGCCGGGCATCTCGGTGATCGTCGGCGGCATGTGGATCGCCAATCTGTCCTACTGGGGCTTCAACCAGTACATCATTCAGCGTGCCCTGGCGGCCAAGAGCATCAACGAAGCCCAGAAAGGCATCGTGTTGGCGGCGTTCCTGAAGCTGCTGATCCCGGTGCTCGTGGTCGTCCCCGGCATTGCCGCCGTGATGCTCGCGCCCGGACTGCCGCGCCCCGACCAAGCCTATCCGACACTGATGACATTCCTGCCGAGCGGCCTGCTGGGGCTCGTCTTCGCAGCCCTGATCGCCGCAATCATCGCGTCGATGGGGTCGAAGATCAATTCCATCGCTACGATCTTCACGATCGACGTGTTCAAGACGTTCAGCAGGAACGCGTCCGAGCGGACGCTTGTGATCGTCGGGCGGCTGACGGCGGTCACGGCGCTCGTCATCGCCTGGTACACGGCCAAGCCCTTGCTGGGCAGCTGGGACCAGGGCTTCCAGTTCATCCAGGACTTCACGGGCTTCTTCACGCCCGGCATCGTCGTCATCTTCGTGCTGGGCATGTTCTGGCGCCGCTCCACGCAGGCCGGGGCTCTGACAGGCGCCATCGGCTCCGTCGTGCTGTCGGCATTGTGTTATTACGTCAAGTGGCCGCATGTCCCGTCGACCGATGCCTTTTGGCAGTCGCCGTCGATGGCACCGGTCGCCGCGTTTCTGACCAGGCTGGCCGATATCCCGTTCATGAACCGCATGGGCTATGTCTTCCTGATCTGCCTCGGGCTCAGCGTTCTGGTATCGCTCATGGGCAGGCCGAAGCCGGAGCGCGTCACGGTCGACGTCACCAATGTGAGCTACAAGACCAGCGTCTTCTTCAACGGAGCGTCGCTGCTGATCATCGCGATCCTCGTGGCGCTCTACACGGTGTTCTGGTGAGGTTCGATGCAGCTCCTGGGGAGCATCCGCGTCGGCAACGCGCTTGGGGAGGGCGCGTTGTGGGATGCCGAGGCTCAGGCGCTGTGGTGGACGGACATCGAGGAGCGAAAGCTTTTCCGTTATGATTGGAGGGGACGGTCGCTTGGGCAGTATGCGCTGCCCGAGCGGCTGGGCTCGTTCGGCTTCGTGCGCAACAGCGAAGAACTCGTGGCGGCCTTCGAGACCGGGTTCGCATTCTTCAGCCCCGCGCGCAATACCGCCTCTTGGCTGAAGCGCATCGACGGATTGGGCCACGGCATGCGGTTCAACGACGGGCGCGTCGACTGCCGCGGGCGCTTCTGGGCCGGAACGATGGCGGAGACCGAGGCCGATACCGGCAACGCGGAGCTCTACTGTCTGACGGGCGACGGCAGCGTGCATCGGCGCGAGCGCGGCCTCACCGTGTCGAACGGCTTGTGCTGGAGCCCCGATGGCCGGGTCATGTACCTCGCCGATTCCCCGCGCCACGCCATCTGGTGCTACGACTTCGAGGCGGAGACCGGCTGCATTTCCAACCGGCGGACCTTTGCCGCAACGCCTGCTGATGCGTTTCCCGACGGAGCGACGGTCGACTCGGAAGGCTTCCTCTGGAGCGCGCAGTGGGGGGCGGGGCGGGTGGTGCGCTACGCCCCGAACGGCGGGATCGAGCGCATCGTCGAGGTACCGGCAAGCCAGCCCACCTGTGTCGCCTTTGGCGGACCTGACATGGACCTCTTGTTCGTGACGTCCGCCCGCGATGGCCTGGGCGAAGAGGCGTTGCGCAGCCAGGACGGCGCCGGCGACGTGTTCGTCTATCGTTCGGACGTGAAGGGCCTGCCAGAACCGCAGTTCCACGCCGCACGCGTGTAGAAATCGCCCGACATCAGCGCCTGCCACCGACCTCGTCGAGATGCTTGAGAAGATCGCGCGGATCCTCGTAGACCCGTACCGCCCCTGAACGCTCGAGCTCGTCCTGCCCGTAGCCGCCGGAAAGCAGGCCTACCCCCAGCGCCCGGCAGCGGCGCGCCGCCAGCATGTCCCAGATACTGTCTCCGACCACGACGGCGTTCTCGATCGGCGCGCCAAGGCGCTCCGCAGCGGTCAGAAACAGATCGGGATCGGGTTTGGCATAGCGCACCTGATCGCGCGTGACGACCGGCACTTTCGAGGCATCGACGCCCAAGGCGTCCAAATTGGCGGCGGCCGTTTCGATGCGTCCGCTGGTGGCGATGGCCCACGGAATGCCGCCAGCGGTCAGGCTAGCGAGCAGCTCGCGGGCACCCGGCAGCGGCTTCACGGACGCAATATTCCGCTTATAGGCCTCGGTGTGGCGCGCCCGCAGACGCGACAGTAGCTCCGGCGTGATTTCCAGGCCGGTCTCCCGAAGGAGTTGGTCGGTGAAAAGCCCGCCGCTCATGCCGATCTTGCGGTGAATCCGCCAGACGGAAAGCTCGATTCCCTCGGAATCCAGGGCTTCCATCCAGGCCATGACGTGCTGATACACGCTGTCGACCAGAGTTCCATCGAGATCGAACAAGAACACGGACTGGATGTGCATGGGTTACCTCAATGGCCGGCGGTACGCCTTGCTTAAAGTGCATCCTGCACCGCGGCAAGGCGGACTGCGGCGTCAATGCCTTGGCGGCAGGGTAAGCGTTGCACTAAAATTCGTCGGGTACGGCCGCGCCAAACGCGGGGAAACATGGCGCAGGTCTTAGGAGGGTTATCATGCGACGCTTGCGCACTTCATCCGCCATCCTGGCCGTTGCGGCCGCTCTTGCCTTCATAGGACCGAGCAGCATGGCGTGGGCCGATGCGGCCTACGACCAGGCGACGGAACTCGAAATCGCTGCCATGGATCTGCAACAAAAGGGTGATCTTGACGGCGCGATCGCCAAGTACCGCCAGGCGGTGCAGACCTATCCGAAGTCGAAGGCGTTCAAGGAGAACCTCGCTGCGGCCCTAAACTCCGCCGGCGTCGCCAAGTATCAGGCCAAGGATTACGCGGGCGCCGTCGCGCTCTTCAACGAGGCACTGGCCAACGTTCCGGATTTCAAGCGTGCCAAGGACAACCTGGCCATCGTGCAGGGCGACCAGATCAACACCGAAGGCATGGCCCTGTTCAAGGCGGGCGATTTCCAGGGCGCCATCGTGAAGTTCAAGCAGGTGCTTGATCTGCAACCCAACAACAAGGGCGCGCGCGCCAATTGCGATGCCGCCGAGGCCGAACTTGCCATCAAGGCCGGAGACCCCGCAACGGCGGTCGCGAAACTGCAGGAAGCGGTGAGCATTGTGCCCAACAGCGCCTTCCTGCAGCAGAAGCTGGCGGAAGCACAGGCTGCCCTTGCGCAGGCGCAGGCAGAGGCGGAGAAAAACAAGCAGAACCAGAAGCCGCAGCAGTAAACGCGCGGGCCCTACGACGACAGCGCCTGGTCGAGATCGGCCAGCAGGTCGGATTTGTCCTCGATGCCGACGGACAACCGCAGCAGGTCGGGCGGGCATGGCGTATCCGGTCCCTCGACCGAGGCGCGCTGCTCCAGAAGGCTCTCGACTCCGCCAAGCGACGTCGCGCGCTTCCAGATCTGGACACGCGCGGCGGTCGCGATGGCCGCCGCCTCGCCGCCTTTGACCCTTATGGACAGCATGGCGCCAAAGCCTCCCGCCATCTGACGCGCGGCGACGGCGTGGCCGGGAGAATCCGGCAGGCCGGGGTAGAGCACCTGTCCCACGCGCGGATGCTTCACCAAGGCTTCCGCCAGATATTGTGCATTGGCGGCCGCCGCGCGCACCCGCGGAAACAGCGTGCGCATGCCCCGCAACAGGAGCCAGGACTCGAAGGAGCCCAGGATGCCGCCTTGCTGGGTGCGCACTGCGGCGATGCGCGCCCACGCCTCGTCCTTCTGGCGCGTCACCAGCGCGCCGGCCAGCAAGTCGGAGTGGCCGTTGAGATACTTGGTGGCCGAATGCATCACGATGTCGGCGCCGAGCGCGAGCGGCTGCGTGAACACCGGCGTCGCCACCGTGGAGTCGACCACCATGCGGGCGCCGGCGCCATGGGCCAGCCGACCGATGGCATCGATGTCGAAGATGTGCCACAGCGGATTGGCAGGCGTCTCGACCCAGACCAGCGCCGTCTTGCCGGGGCGCAAGGCGCCCTTCACCGCGCCAAGGTCGGTCATGTCGACAAAATCGACGCCGAGACCCCAACGGTCCGCGAAATCGCGCAGCCAATGGCGGAACGACCAGTACATCACGGTCGGCGCCACCACGTGATCGCCCGGCCTGAGCGCCTGGAACACGGAGGTTGCCGCCGCCATGCCGGAGGCGAACAGCATTGCCGCCTCGCCTTTCTCCAACGCTGCCAGGAGCTGCTCGGGTTGGTCGAAGGCCGGATTGTCGGTGCGCGCATAACTGCGCCCCGACCTGTACTGGTTGTCCGGATCGCGCAGGAAGGTCGAGGAGGCGTGCAGTGGCGGCGCCACCGCTTTGGTGTGTTCGTCGATCCAGCCCAATCCCTGGGCCGCCAGCGTCTCAGGCTTCTTCTTGTCGTGGTCCATGACCGCCTCCGCCGCCAGCTTACGGCAGACGAAGAGCATGTCACGATCTATTCTTGCCTTTCCCCTGCGCCAAACTGTTATGCCTGCATGACCAACAGAAAGGACGATGGCGATGAGCGATGCTTACATCGTGACCGCCGTGCGCACGGCGGGGGGCCGCAAAGGGGGCCGTCTCAAGGACTGGCATCCCGTCGATCTGGCTGCCGCTGTGATCGACGCCGTGGTGAGCCGCGCCGGTGCCGATCCCTCCGCGATCGACGACGTCATCCTGGGCTCGGTGATGCAGATCGGCGAGCAGGCGGTGAACGTGGCGCGCAACGCCGTGCTTGCCTCCAAGCTGCCCATCACCGTGCCCGGAACCAGCGTCGACCGACAGTGCGGCTCGTCGCAGCAGGCGCTGCATTTCGCGGCGCAGGCGGTGAAGGCGGGCGCCATGGACCTCGTCATCGCCGGCGGCGTCGAGAGCATGACGCGCGTGCCGATGGGACTGTCCGTGATGCTGCCGGCCCAGAACAACTACGGCACGTACATGAGCCCGGCGCTTGCCGCGCGCTACGGCGTCGTGCCGTTCAGCCAGTTCCTCGGCGCCGAGATGATGGCGGAGAAATACGGGCTGTCGCGCGAGGAGCTGGACGCCTTCGCTTATGACAGCCACCGCAAGGCCGCCGCAGCCACGAAGGCCCAAGCCTTCGCCGACGAGATCCTGCCCTTGCCGGTCCAGGCGGAAGGCCGTGAGATCACCCATGACAGCGACGAAGGCATCCGCTTCGACGCCAGCCTGGAAGCCATCAGGGCCGTCAAGCTGATCCGGGAAGGCGGCATGATCACCGCCGCCACCTCAAGCCAGATTTGCGACGGCGCCTCGGCGCTGCTGATCGCCAGCGACGCCGGACTGAAGATGACCGGCACCAAACCGCTGGCGCGCATCCACACCATGTGCGTGCTGGGC
This sequence comes from Alphaproteobacteria bacterium, assembly GCA_028871345.1. GTDB lineage: Bacteria > Pseudomonadota > Alphaproteobacteria > Micropepsales > Micropepsaceae > Rhizomicrobium. Next base: position 6,834 of record JAGWNK010000016.1, read on the forward strand.
GGCGATCCGGTGATCATGCTGGAGACTCCCATCGCCGCCACGGGGCGGGCTCTGGCCAAGGCGGGGCTGAGGCTCTCGGACATCGACCTTTTCGAGGTCAACGAGGCGTTCGCATCGGTGCCTCTGGCCTGGCTGAAGGAGACCGGCGCCGACCCGGCCCGGCTCAATGTGCGCGGTGGCGCCATTGCCTTGGGCCATCCGTTGGGCGCCACAGGCACCAAGCTGATGACGACGCTGATCCATGCCTTGCAGGATGGAAACAAGCGCTACGGCCTGCAGACCATGTGCGAAGGCGGCGGCATGGCGAACGTGACGATCGTAGAACGGCTGTAGCGCGCCTATGCGAAAGGCGGGACACTGGATGCGCCGCGACAACCGTCGCAACGATCCTGACCCGCCCTGCGCACAAAAGCGGCCGGCAAGCGCCTTCTGCCATCGCAGAAACCGACATGCACCTTGGCTTTATTCCACGGATGGCGCGGAGCAGGCGTTTGCCATGCGGCCTCGGCCGCTACGCCGGCTTGCTTCGCTGGGAGGCGCGCGAGTTCGCTTCCCGGGGTCCTGTATGGCCTCGCGTCATCTTCGGATCGGAACCTTCCAACGTTCGCGATCGAACATCGTCGACACTCCCAGGCCACGTTCGAACAAATGGGGAACTGCAATCGCGGGTTCAAGGGGTGCGACAAAATATACTTTCTTGATACGGCATCTCAGTCGCGGGGAGAAAATCACGGTCCGTCGCTTCGCAGGCATGGTCCATATCCCGCCTCACGGCTGCACTCTTGGACGGGCAATCCAATTCGGAAATTGAGACACACCGACGGACGCCGCGGGTCATTCCGCCGCGGGCGATGACGGCGGTCGCGCCAGCATCACCGGCCCGCGTAAGCCAGCCAGATCCGCGAAAGATAGCGCAGCGGATCGGGCAGCGTGCTGTCCACGGGATGGCTTTCGACGATGCGCAAGCCGGCCTTCACGCCCGTGGCCCACACGACGATGACCTTGTGCGCCATCCGGTTGCGGACGTCGAGAAGGACGGCGCCGGGCGGGATCGTGCGCGATCGCGGCAGGCGGACGCGGGCGCCCGTGGACGACATATCGAGGATCGTGCAATCGAAGTATTGCGCGCCGCCACCATGCACGATGGCTGCGGAGCGAAGAACGCCGGCGCGCGCGTCGCGACGCCTGGCGCGCCCGATGTCTTCTCCGCCCTCGTCCATGCCGGACATCATCTTCCTTCGAGCGCATGCACGCTCATGGCCAATCAAGGCGAACACTACGCGCAGTGCAACGAGGAACCGTGAATCGGCGCCAGGCAGACGGCATTGGCCGGTCATCGTGGTTACCCAGACGTTGACGCCGCACGGGGGGCCAATGCGGGGGGGCCAATGAAAAGGGCCGCCCGACTGCGGACGGCCCTTTGACAGGCTCGATATGAGGCTCAGCGGGCCTTGCGCTTGCGGCGCAGCGCCGTGACACCCGCAAGCCCGGCGCCGAACAGCGTCAGCGTCAAGGGTTCGGGCACGCTGGTGCCGCTGCGCGTCGCGGCCGAGCCGACCGTGTTCCAGTTGATCGACTCGTTGCCATCCTCGCCGAAGGCCCCGTTGTTGACGAAGTCCCATTCACCGGTGTCCAGGATATGGCCCGTGTCGTTGAAGACGTAATGCGTCAGGCCGATGTCGAAGGAGATGACCGGGATGGTCGCCGCGCAGCTTGACTGGTAACCGGACCCCGACAGGATCGAAGCAGTGCTGCTGCAGCCGCCGATCAGGTTGTTACCGGGCACCGTCGGATAGAGGGACGACGGCGGGTAAGCGCTGAAGATCCCGAAATCGCTGGTGTCGAAGTTGTAGCTGCCGGTCTGGGTGAAGATGCCGGTCTGACCGTTGCCGATCACCAGGTCGTTCCAAAACGCGTAGGTGCTGCTGTTGCTGGGAAAGAACACCTGGAAATTCGACACCGTGATCGATCCGCCGCTGTTGTTGTCGATGCGGATGGCGCCCGAATCCAGGCTCTGCCCCGTCGGCGTCTGCGACACCACATTGGAATCGCCCAGCCACACCGTCGGGAAGAATCCGCTCGAACGCAGATTGTCCACATAGCCGACGTCGACCGTGATGCCAGAGGCCGCGGCCGGGCTCACGGCCAGCGCGCCGAACAGGCACGCCGACGCTCCAAGCAACAGCGCCGCCGTCCGTTTTGTTATGCGCTTTTTTATATTGCCACCGTTCATTGTCGTGCTCCCCATTTGCCCGGTCCCGGCCGAGCGTCCGAGAGGCTTGGGAGCAAACCGTGTGCCAAATCGGCTCATCAAGGGAATCAGTACGTTGGGGAAGTCGCCGCATCGCGATTGTAAACAAGATTAACATAAGGCCGCCGCCAGGTGATCGCCGGTCGAACGCCTGCCGCATATTGCGTGCCGCGAGACGCGTTCACGTGCACGAAAAAAGGCGTGGGCGTCATCCATGACCCGCCCGGGAATCCCGGCTCGCAGCGAACCTGCAAGCATGACGCGGTGACAACGACCGGCGATCGGCGCAAGAATCGCCGAGGCGTCCGGTATCGCACCCGGACGGGGCACGCTCGGAAAGGGCTCGCACCATGAAAGCTCCCATCGTCTTGGCGGCGTTGTTGAGCGGCGTACTCTTCGCTCCTGCAGCTTCGGCCGAACCGCCGGCCTTGTTCATCAATCTGCTCTACGCCCACTACGCCGACATGGATCACTGGGCCAAGAATTATGATCCGTGCCACACCTATTGCGAGGCGGATTTCGCCAAGCTCGTGGCTGCGGCGCGGCACAAGCACGTGATCGACTACGATCCGATCTGCCAGTGCCAGCACGGCGGCGAGAAATACATGATGTTCACCGGCGGCACCGGGGCCACCGACAACGACTACATGGCGACGATGAAAAAGCTGAGCGACCCGCGCGGCAGCTGGGTGCTGGTGCTGCGCTGGGTGGAAGGCGAGTGGAAGATCCGCGACATCGTCGAGCTGCGTGGCGGCAAGCAGGTCAGCCTGCGCCAGAGGCTGACCGCGGCCGGGGCCTGAGGAAGCGCGGCGATCGCCCCGCGCGGCTGTTTCCCCGCGGGCAATCTCTACGACATCCACACGGCCGTGCCGTGTGACGACGCCATGTCGTGCTGCCAATGGGCGGCCAGTTCGTCCCAGCTCCAGGCTTCGCTGAAGCGGCCGGCGCTGAGGAGAAGATCGGGGCGCCCTTCGGCGGTCAACATGGGGGCGGCGAAGATTTCGCCCGCCAGCTTCATCTTGGCGAAACCATCAGCGCGCACCAGGAAGCGCACGGGACCGCCGTGGACAAACACCGCCTCGGCCATGGCGCTCCACATCCGTACCATCTCGGGCGTCAGGTATTCCTCGTAGAACTTGCCGCTGGCCTCGCCGATCATTTCGGCGACGGACTCCCCCATCAGCCGCGAGCGGTAGCGATGACCGTCCGCCGCGGGCACGCGCTCGTGAATCAGGATGAGGCGCAGATAAGGCTTGAGCAGGCGCGCGGACATTTCGCTGCGCGGCGGCGGGTGCCCATCGACCGCCTTGCTGCGCCACAAGGCGCAGACCGCCCTGGTTTCCGGCAGGTAGAACAAGCCCTCCCCGTCGGCACAGAGCGGCCAGCCGCGCGAGCGCGCCAGCGCATTGAGCGCGGACAGGCTGAGGACTTGGGAAATCGGCACCGTCATGGGCGCGTGGTCTAGCGCCTAGGCGTCAAAAACGGCTTAACATGGCGCCTGGGTATGGCCTTTCCCGCCCCTTTGTGCGCCGGAATCGTAGCGCGACGGCGGAAAGCCGTCCGCTCACAGCTTGTAGGCCGCCCTGGGCAGGTCATAGGCGAGATCGACGGCGATCTCGGCGGCTTCCGCCTCGTCGAGCCGGTGGCCGGCGACGAGCTCGGCGAGATAGGCGCAATCGATGCGCCGCGCCACGTCGTGTCGTGCCGGTATGGAGAAGAAGGCGCGCGTGTCGTCGTTGAAGCCGACGGTGTTGTAGAAGCCGGCGGTCTCGGTGGTCTGCCGGCGAAACCGCATCATGCCTTCGGGCGAATCGTGGAACCACCACGCCGGACCCAGCCTGAGACACGGATAGTGCCCCGCCAGCGGCGCCAATTCGCGCGCGTAATTGGTCTCGTCGAGCGTGAACAGGATGATCGTCAGATCGCGGCGGTTGCCGACGCGGTCGAGCAACGGCTTGAGCGCGTCGACGTAACTCGTGCGCATCGGGATGTCGGCGCCGCGATCGCGGCCGAAGGAAGCGAACAAGGTCGGATTGTGGTTGCGCCAGGACCCCGGGTGAATCTGCATCGTCATGCCATCGTCGCACGACATCAGCGCCATCTGGGTCAGCATCTCGGCACGAAACAGCTCGGCCTCCCCGGCGGCGAGCGTGCCTTTCAGCGCACGGTCGAGCAGTGCCTGGCATTCCGCGGGCGTCAGGTCGGCGGTGCGCGCCGTGGGATGGCCATGATCGGTGGCGGTCGCACCGTGGGCGCGGAAATAGGACCGGCGGTTGGCAAGCGCGGCCAGATAGCCTTTCCACGTCGCCGTGTTCTCCTTCGCCATCTCGCCCAGGCGGGCCACGGCGCCGGCGAAGCCTTCCATGTCGGGATCGACCACGCCGTCGGGGCGGAAGGTCGTGATGACGCGCCCGCCCCAGTCCGACTTGATCTTGGCGTGGTGCCGCAAAGGATCGGTGGCCGCTTCGGTGGTGGCCAGGACCTCGATGCCGAAGCGCTTGAACAGCGCCCGCGGACGGAAGTCGGGATGCTTCAGGGCCTCGCCGATGGCGTCGTAATAGAGATCGGCCGTGGCCTCTTCCAGGCGCACCTCGAGCCCGAATACGGTGGCAAAGACATGATCGAGCCAAAGCCGCGATGGCGTGCCGCGGAAGAGGTCGTAGTGCTTGGCGAAGGTCTGCCAGATCGCCCGGCGGTCCGTCGCCGCCGCCTTGCCGCCGGCCGGAGCGATGCCCATGCGGCTCAAATCGATGCCCTGGCTATAGAGCATGCGCAGCACGTAGTGATCCGGCCAGAGGAACAGGCTGGTGGCATCTTCGAAAGGCGCATCGGTGGCGAACCAGGCCGGATCGGTGTGCCCGTGCGGGCTGATGATCGGCAGCTTCTCGACATGGGAGAACAGCCGCCTGGCCAGACGGCGTTCCGCCTCGTCCGTCGGGAAAAGCCGGTCGGGATGGAGGCGGAGCGCGGCGGCCATGGCAGACCTCAAAAAACCTGACGCCGGTAACGTAAGCGCCCGCTCGTGCGAATGTCCATGCGAGGATCGCCCTGTGGCACGGGGTGAGACCTCTTGTTACGGTGGCAATCCATGATCGGAGCCCGCAGATGCACGCCGAGCTGAAGTCGATCATCCGCCGGGTCCTGGGAGTTGTCCCGGCGGGACATTCGTTCCTGATCGACCGGCATTCGGCGACGGTGCGCGTCTCGCACTGGATCAATGCCGTGTGCCTGCTGTTCCTGCTGATGAGCGGGCTGCAGATCTTCAATGCGCATCCGGCGCTGTACTGGGGCAAGAGCTCGGATTTCGATCATCCGATCCTGTCGCTGACGGCGCGTAACGGTCCGCAAGGCCTCGTCGGCGTGACTCAGATCGGTTCGCGCCAATTCGACACCACCGGAATCCTCGGTGCCTCGGACGAGGACGGCGTGCGCATGGCGCGCGGCTTCCCGGCCTGGGCCACGCTGCCAGGACCGCAATGGCTGGCGATGGGCCGGCTGTGGCACTTCGCCTTCGCCTGGCTGTTCGCAATCAACGGCGTCCTGTTCTGGATATACGCCTTCGCCCGCGGCCATGCAGGGCGCGACCTGATGCCCACCGGCGGCGACATCCGCCATCTCGGCCGCGAGATCCTCGATCACCTGCGCCTCAAATTTCCCAAGGGCGAGGCGGCGCGCCGCTACAACGCGCTGCAGAAGCTCGCCTATGTCGCCGTGATCTTCGGGCTTGGCCCCCTCGTCGTGCTCACCGGGCTCACCATGTCGCCCACCATGGACAGCGCCTTCCCCGCGCTGTTGTGGATCTTCGCGGGCCGGCAGAGCGCGCGCACCATCCACTTCATCTGCGCCTTCTCGTTCCTGGGATTCTTCGTTGTGCACATCGTCATGGTGATGCTGTCGGGAACCTGGAACAATTTGCGCTCCATGATCACGGGACGCTATGCGATCGAGGATCACGATGGCTGACGACCGCCGCCGCTTTCTCACCCGCTCCGCCGCAGTCGCGGCCGCCGCGCTGTTGTCGGGCTGCAGCGGCCTGTCGGAGAAGAAATGGGTGTCGGACGCGCTGTCCGAAGTCGAGAACCTGACGCGACGCGCCCAGCGGCTGTTCGCCGGCCGGCAGGCGCTGGCGCCCGAATTCACCAAAGCGGACATCGCACCGGTGTTCCGCGCCAACGGCACGCTCGATCCCGCCAGCGACGATTATCGCGCCCACGCCGCGAAGGACTTTCGCGACTGGCGCGTCGAGGTCGGCGGGCTGGTCGAACGCCCTTTGTCGCTGTCGATGGAGGCGCTGCGGGCCATGCCGTCGCGCACCCAGATCACGCGTCACGACTGCGTCGAGGGCTGGAGCTGCATCGGCGAATGGAAGGGAACCCCGCTGCGCCTGGTGCTGGCCGAAGCGCGGCCGCGCAACGATGCGCGCTACGTCGCGTTCTTCTGTGCGGACAACATGGCCGAGGAAGGCGTGCCGGCCCAGTATTATTACGAAAGTCTCGACCTGGTGGAGGCGACCCACCCGCAGACCCTGCTGGCCTATGAACTAAATGGCCAAGCGTTGCCCATCGAACACGGCGCTCCGGTCCGGCTGCGGGCCGAGCGACAATTGGGCTACAAAATGGCAAAGTACATCCAGCGCATTGAAATCGTTGCAGACCTTGGCAGTTTCGGCGGCGGACGCGGCGGCTACTGGGAGGACCAGGGCTACAGCTGGTATGCCGGAATCTGAGGTTGCGCCCTCTTGTTTGCCGGGGGCTGAAACCCGATATTCACATAAGTTCTGAATCATAGCCGATTGATTCTCAAGATCATCCGGCGGGGTGTTGGCATGCACAAAGGTTTGCTGGTTCTGGCGTTCGCGGTGATCGGTTTGTCGGCTGCCGGCTGCACGACCAGCCATGACCCCGAAGCCGTCGCCCAGAACGACCCGTATGAGCCGACCAACCGCGCCATCTTCGACTTCAACATGAAGATCGACAACGCGGTCGCCAAGCCGGTGGCGAAGTTCTACAACCACGCCGTACCGCAGCCCGCGCGCACCGGCATCCACAATTTTCTGACCAACCTCGACAAGCCCGTGACGCTGGGCAACGACGTGCTGCAGGGATCGCCCGACCGCGCCGCCGAGACCATCGGGCGCTTCACCGTCAATTCGACGGTCGGGCTCGCCGGCTTCGTCGACGTCGCCACCATGGTCGGCATCCCCGACCACAGCGAGGACTTCGGCCAGACGCTGGGCGTGTGGGGCGCCGGGGAAGGCCCCTATCTCGTCGTCCCCCTCCTGGGACCCGATCCGCCGCGCGACCTTGCCGGCGACGTGGTCGACATCTTCATGGATCCGCTGACCTACATCCGCTTCCACGGGGCGGACACCTGGAGCGTGGTGCGCGGCGGGCTCAACGTGCTCGACATGCGCGCGCGCAACGTCGACACGGTGGAGCAGATCGAGCGCTCGTCGATCGATTTCTACGCCACGACGCGCAGTCTCTACCGCCAGTACCGCAACGCCGAGATCCGCAACGGCCAGCCGGATACCTCGACCGGCGATTCCGACCTCTGATCATTCCGCCGCGTCAGGCATTGGATCGCCCAACAGCCGCGCATAGAAACGGTTCCACGAGCGCTTGGTGCGCAGGCGGAAGCGGTCGAGATAGAGGTAGATCACCGGCGTCGTGTAGAGCGTCAGGATCTGGCTGACCACGAGCCCGCCGACGATCGAAACGCCGAGCGGCTGGCGCATCTCCCAGCCTTCGCCGAAGCCGATGGCCAGCGGCAGCGCCCCCAGGATGGCGGCGAAGGTCGTCATCATGATGGGGCGGAAGCGCAGCTGGCAGGCCTCGAAGATCGCTTCGCGCGGCTTCAGGCCCCGCTCCCGCTCGGCGATCAGGGCGAAGTCGATCATCATGATGGCGTTCTTCTTGACGATGCCGATCAACAGCAGGATGCCGATCACCGCCATGATGTCGAATTCTACCTTGGTGACGAGGAGCGCAATGAAGGCGCCGACGCCGGCCGAGGGCAGCGTCGAAAGAATGGTCACCGGATGCACCAAGCTCTCGTAAAGGATGCCCAGCACGATGTAGACGGCCAGGATGGCCGCCAGGAAGATGTAAGGCTCGTCGCCCAACGACTCCTGGAACTGCTTGGCGTTGCCGGCGAATTCCCCGTGCAGCGAGATCGGGGCGCGGATCTTGGCCATGGTCGACTGGATCGCCGCCGTGGCCGCGCCCAGCGATACGCCCGGAGGCAGGTTGAATGAGAAGGTCGTCGATACGAACGGCCCCTGGTGGGCGATCGACAGGGGCGTCGTGCCGGGGCCGAAGGTGGCGAACGCCGCCAGCGGCACCATGGTCTCGAGGCGCGTCGATACCGATGTGCCCGCCGAGGCCCCGCCCGAGCTGGTCACCAGCGCGTTGAGCTGCTGGTTGCGCAGGGAGTTGCCGGCGACGTCGGCGGCGGTCGGCGCCGTCTGGCCGGCGACCAGCGTGGTGCCCGCCACGGCGCCAGTCGCCTGGGTGCCCGACACCGCGCCGCCCGACGTCGAGACGTAGATGTCCCTCAGCGTCTCCGGACTCTGCCAGAACTCCGGCGCCACGCCCATCACCACGTGGTACTGGTTGAGGTCGTTGTAGATGGTGGAGACCTGACGCTGCCCGAAGGCGTCGTAGAGCGTCGAATCGATCTGGGAGGTGGATACGCCAAGGCGCGCCGCCGCCGCCCGGTCGATCGCCAGGTTGACCTCCAGGCCACCCGTGTTCTGGTCCGAGTTGACGTCCTGCAGCTGGGGCACGTCGGCGAGCGCGGCGGTGATCTTCGGCACCCACAAATTCAAGTCGTCGAGGGTGTCGCCCAGGATGGAGTACTGATAGTTGCCCTGTCCTGCACGGCCGGTGCCCGGGCTCGCGTTTCCCGGATCGCGCAGGAAGATGCGGGCGCCGGCGATGCTGCCGAGCCGGTCGCGCAGCCGCTGCACGACGTCGTTGGTGCTGACATAGCCGCCCCTCTGGCTCAGCGGCTTGAGCTGCACGAAGACGTTGGCGGAGTTGGTTCCGCCGCGTCCCGGTCCCGGTCCGCCGCCGCCGCCGGTGAATCCGACGACGTTCTGCACCGCGGGATCCTTGGCGATGGTCTGGACGAAGCTCACCACCTTCTGCTTCATCAGCTGGAATGAAATGCTCTGGTCGCCGCGGATGCCGCCCATGATCTCGCCGGTATCCTGGCTGGGGATGAACCCCTTGGGGACCTTGTAGGCGAGGAAGCCCGTGAGGAAGACGGCAATGAACACGAACATGATGATGATCTTCGGGTTGTAGAGCGCCCAGTTCAGCGACCTGGCATAGATGCGCCTCGCCCCCTCATAGGCTCTCTCCGCCTGGCGCAGCAGCCAGCCCTGCTCCCGGTCGCGGCTGTGCAGATCGATGTGGCCGCAGATCATCGGCGTGACCGTCAGCGAAATGACCAACGAGATCAGGATCGCGGAGGTCAGCGTCACGCCGAACTCCTTGAAGAACATCCCGACGATTCCAGGCGTCAAGAGGATGGGCAGGAAGACCGCGACCAACGACAGGCTCATCGCCAACACGGTGAAGCCAACCTCCTTGGCGCCCAAGAGCGCGGCCTGGAAACGCGGCATGCCCTGTTCGATGTGGCGCGTCACGTTCTCCAGCACGACGATGGCATCATCGACCACGAACCCGGTCGACACCGTCAGCGCCATGAGCGACAGGTTGTCGAGCGTGAACCCCGCCAGGTACATCACGGCGAAGGTGCCGATGATCGACAGCGGAACGGCGATGCAGGGCACCAGCGCGGCGCGCGCGCTGCGCAGGAACAGGTAGACCACGAACATCACCAAGGCGATGGCGGCGAGCATGGTGATCTCGACGTCGTGCAGCGAGGCGCGGATCGAATTCGTGCGGTCATTGGCGACGATCACGTGGATCGAAGGCGGCAGCGCCGCCTGGACCTGCGGCAGCGCCTTCTTCACGTTCTCGACGGTCGAGATGATGTTGGCGCCGGGCTGGCGGTAAAGGATCACCAGGATGGCCGGCTTGCCGTTGGCCATTCCCAGGTTGTGGACGTCCTCCACCCCGTCATAGACGTTGGCGATGTCCTTGAGGCGCACCGCCGCATCATTGCGGTAGGCCACCACCAGGTCCTTGTATTCGGAGGCCTGGCTGGCCTGATCGTTGACGTAAATCTGGAAGCGGCGCGAGCCGTCCTCCACCGCGCCCTTGGGCGCGTTGGCGTTGGCGGCGGAAAGCGCGGCGCGCACGTCCTCCAGGCCGATTCCGTACTTGAAGAGCGCGCGCGGATTGAGTTCCACGCGCACCGCCGGCAAGGACGAGCCGCCGATCTGCACCTGGCCGATGCCTTGGACCTGGCTCAGCTTCTGCTGCAGGATGCTCGATGCGGAATCGTAGATCTGTCCCGGCGACAACGTATCCGAGGTCAGCGCCAGGATCAGCACCGGCTGGTCGGCGGGATTGAGCTTGCGATAGGTCGGATTGGAGCGCAGCGACGCCGGAAGATCGGCGCGGGCCGCGTTGATCGCCGCCTGGACGTCGCGCGCCGCGCCGTCGATGTTCCGCCCGGACGAAAACTGCAGGACGATGGTCGCCGATCCCGCGTTGCTCGTCGACGTCATCTCGTCCACATCGGCGATGCTGCCGAGATGGCGTTCCAGCGGCGTGGTGACGCTGGTCGACATGGTGTCGGGGCTGGCCCCCGGCATCTGTGCCATCACCATGATCACGGGCAGGTCGAAGCTGGGCAGGGGCGCCACGGGCAACAGGAAATAGGCGACGATGCCGGCGATCGCCAGGCCCATCGTCAAGAGCGTGGTGGCGACCGGACGTTCGATGAATGTCCGCGAGAAATTCATGGCGCGATCGGGTCCGGCGCGGCCGCGCGCGGCCCTCGCAGCCGCCGCATCATGCCGTCGAAGTAGATATAGATGACCGGCGTGGTGAACAGCGTGAGAAGCTGACTCACCAGCAGGCCGCCGACGATCGCAATGCCCAGCGGATGGCGCAGCTCCGAGCCCGTCCCCGAACCCAGCATCAGCGGCAGCGCGCCGAACATGGCCGCCACCGTCGTCATCATGATGGGCCGGAAGCGCAGCATCGCCGCCTGGTAAATGGCGTCGCGCGGGCTCTTGCCCTCGTGGCGTTCGGCCTCGAGCGCGAAATCGATCATCATGATGGCGTTCTTCTTGACGATGCCGATCAACAGGATGATGCCGATGATCGACACCACGTCGAGCTCGTGACCCGTGAGGATGAGCGCGAGCAGCGCGCCGATGCCGGCCGACGGCAGCGTCGAAAGGATCGTCACGGGGTGGATGAAGCTCTCGTACAGCACGCCCAGCACGATATAGACCGTGACCAGCGCCGCCAGGATCAGCAGGAGCTCGTTGCCCAGCGTCGACTGGAAGGCCAGAGCCGAGCCCTGGAACGTGGTGCTGATGCTGGCCGGCAGCTGCGCCGCCGCTTCGGCCTGTCTGACCGCGTCGACCGCCGCCCCCAGCGAGCTGCCGGGCGCCGTGTCGAACGAGAACATCGCCGCCGGGAACTGGCCGAGGTGGTCGTTCTCGAGCGGCTTGGGGGTCGTCACGACGCGCGCCAGCGCCGACAGCGGCACCTGGCCGCCGCCCGCCGACGGCAGATAGATGTTCGACAGCGCGGCCACCGAGTTCTGGATGTCTGGGCTGGCCTCCAGGATGACGCGGTACTGGTTCGATTCGGTGAAGATGGTGGATATGATGCGCTGGCCGAAGGCGTCGTAGAGCGCATTGTCGATGGTCGCCGCGGTGATGCCGAAACGCGCCGCGGTGTCGCGGTCGACCGTGACTACGGCCGACAAGCCGTTGTCGAGGAAGTTCGTGGAGACGTTCGTCAACTCGGGCCGCTGCGCCAGCTTGGCCAGCAGCCTGGGGACCGCCTGACGAAGCACGGCCGTCGAGGCGCCCTCGATCACAAATTGGTACTGCGCGCGGCTGACCGTCGAATCGATCGTCAGATCCTGCACCGGCTGCAGATAGAGCGAGATTCCGGGCACCGAGCGCGCCGCCGCCTGAAGCCGTCGCAGTACCGTCTCGAAATCCGAACTGCGCTGGTCCTTGGGCTTGAGATTGATCAGCAAGCGGCCGCTGTTGAGCGTCGTGTTGGTGCCGTCGACCCCGATGAACGACGACAGGCTCTGCACATCGGGGTCCTTCCGGATGCTGGTGGCGAGCAGTTCCTGGCGCCGCGCCATCTCCCCGAAGGATACCGTCGGTCCCGCCTGGGTGATGCCCTGGACGAGTCCGGTGTCCTGCACCGGGAAGAAGCCCTTGGGAATCGCGACATAGAGCAGCGCCGTGACCACGAGGGTCCCCGCCGCCACCAGGAGCGTGAGCGGCTGGTGATCCAACACCCAGATCAGCGCCCGGTCGTACTGGGCGACCAACCGGTTGTAATACTCCTCGGCGCGCCGCGCGACCGGCCCCTGGGGCTTGGCCTCGGAGCGGTGGCGCAAGAGCTTGGCGCACAGCATCGGCACGAGGGTCAGCGACACCACCGCCGAGATCAGGATGGTGATGGCGAGCGTCACCGCGAATTCGCGGAACAGGCGGCCGACCACCTCCTGCATGAACAGCAGCGGGATCAGGACGGCGATCAGCGACACCGTCAAAGACACGATGGTGAAGCCGATCTCGCCGGCACCTTTCATCGCCGCCTCGACCGGGCGCATGCCCTGCTCGAGGTAGCGGCTGATGTTCTCGATCATGACGATGGCATCGTCGACCACGAAGCCGGCGGCGATGGTCAAGGCCATCAGCGACAGGTTGTTGAGCGAATAGCCGAGCAGATACATGGCGGCAAACGTGCCGACGATGGACAGCGGCACCGACATCGAAGGAATGAATGTGGCCGACAGGTTGCGCAGGAACAGGAATATCACCAGGACGACCAGCACCACGGCCAGGGTCAGCTCGAACTGCACGTCGGCCACCGAGGCGCGGATGGTGTTGGTGCGGTCGGTCAGCACGTCCACCTTCATGGAAGCGGGCAGGCTCGCTTCGATCTGCGGCAGAATCTCCTTGACCGAATCCGCCACGCTGATGACGTTGGCGCCGGGCTGGCGTTGGATGTTGAGCAGGATCGCCGGCGTCGTGTTCATCCAGCTCGACAGCTTGCTGTTCTCGGCGCCCTCGTCGATGGTGGCGACATCCGACAGGAACACCGGGGCGCCGTTCTTGTAGGCGACGACGATGTGCTTGTACTCCTCGGCCGTCTTGATCTGATCGTTGGCGTTGATGGTGTAAGAGCGCGAGGCGCCGTCGAAGCTGCCCTTGGGAGCGTTGGAGTTAGCGTTGGCGATCGTGGTCCTGAGGTCGTCGATGTTCAGTCCGTAGGCGGCGAGCGCCTGGATGTTGGCGCGCACGCGCACGGCGGGACGCTGGCCGCCGTTGATCGACACCAGGCCGACGCCGGGCAGTTGCGAGATCTTCTGCGCGATGCGGGTGTCGGCGATGTCTTCCACCTGCGTGATCGGCATGGTCTTGGAGTGCACCGCCAGCGTCAGGATCGGCGCATCGGCTGGATTGACCTTGGCGTAGATGGGAGGCGCCGGCAGGCTCTGCGGCAACAGGTTGCTGCCGGCGTTGATCGCCGCCTGCACTTCCTGCTCGGCCACGTCGAGGCTGAGGCTGAGGTCGAACTGCAAGGTGATGATGGAGGCGCCGCCCGAGCTGATCGACGACATCTGCTTGAGCCCCGGCATCTGGCCGAACTGACGCTCGAGCGGGGCGGTGACCGACGTCGTCATGACGTCCGGGCTGGCGCCCGGCAGGAAGGTCTGCACCTGGATGGTGGGGTAGTCGACCTCAGGCAGCGCGGACAGCGGCAGGAATTTGTAGCCGAGCACGCCCAGAAGCATGATCGCCGTCATCAGCAGCGACGTCGCCACCGGACGGCTAATGAACGGCCCGGATATGTTCATATCGCCTGCGCCCGATCAGTCCCGATCATCAGCCGTGAATCCGGAGGCCGCCGCCGTGTCCGCCGTGGCCGCCCGACATGCTCCTCAACGATGTCTGGCATTCGCTGCTCAGCTTGCCGACGTTGTCCCTGAGACACTTCATGACGGCGAAACCCTGGGAGCTGGCGCAGTACTTCTTGATGTCCGCGGCGCATGCCTTCATCAGCTTGGCGCGGCGTTCGGCGCGCGCCCTCTCGGTGGCGGGAATCGCAGTGGCATTCTGCGCCGCGACGACGCTGGCATCGGCCTTCGGCCCGCTCGGAATGGTGACCTCGGCGCCGTCGCTGAGGCGGTCGGCACCGTCGGTCACCACGATCTCGCCAGGGTTGAGGCCTTTGAGGACCGCAACGCGGTCATCCTGCTGCGGCCCCAGCGTGATGGTGCGCATCATGGCGGTGTTCTGCGGCGTGATGACGTACACATAGATCCCCTCGGCTCCGCGCTGGATGGCGGCCGCGGGTACCACGACCTGGTTGCGGTCGGTACGCACCAGCAGGCGGATATTGACGAACTGGTTGGGGAACAGCGCCCCGTCCGTGTTGTCGAACAAGGCACGCAGCTTGACCGTGCCGGTGGTGGTGTCGATCTGGGTGTCGACCGCCGAGAGCTTTCCCGTCGCCAGCTTCTCCGCCTGGCTGCGGTCGTAGGCGTCGGCCCGCAGCGTGTCGCCGGCGCGCAGGCGCGTCACCACCTCGCCGACATTGTCTTCGGGGATGCTGAACAGGACCGACATCGGCTCGAGCTGCGTCACCACCACGATGCCGGTCGTCTGTCCGCTCGTCACGTAGTTGCCGATATCGACCTGGCGGATGCCGACGCGGCCCGCCACCGGCGAGACGATCCGCGTGTAGCCGAGATTGATGGCCGCGGTCTCCGCCGCGGCTTTGTCGGCCATGACCACGCCCTGGTCCTGCTTGACGAGGGCGGTCTGCGTGTCCAGCACCTGTTGCGACACCGCCTTCTGGGCATAGAGAGCCTGGTCGCGCTTGAGATCGAGCTCGGCGTTGTTCAGGGCGGCGGTGTCGCGGGCGAGTTGTCCCCGAGCCTGGTCGAGCGCCGCCTGGAAGGAACGGGGGTCGATCTCCGCCAGAAGATCCCCGGCCTTGACCAGCTGGCCCTCCTGAAAGTCGATGCGCAGCAACTGTCCCGAAACCTGGGGGCGCACCGTGACGGTCGCCAATGGCGTGACGGTACCCAAGGCGTTGAGGGTGATGTCGATGTCGCCGCGCACGGCCTTGGCCACGCCCACCGGCTGCGGTCCGTTCTGCCTGAAGCCTGGTCCGCCCGCCTGGTCGCCCGGCAGGATGGTCCAGATAAAAATGACGAGAAGTATGAGCCCGACGGCGACCCACAGCGTGCGTTCGCCGCCCGGCAGATGGCGAGACGACCAGCCGCGGACACCGCGGAGGGCATCACCGGCGCGGCTGCCCAACTGATCGCCGGCGCCATGAAGGCGGCGTCGGGCGTCATCCATGTTGCGGCGCGCCTGGTCAGAGGCGGATTGGAATCGGCTCTGGTCGCTGCTGTTCATGCGAAATCCGATCTGGCGCTGCGGCGCGGGGACGCACGCCCCATCCTTCGGTCAGGGGCGGGGACCGCTCGGAGTGGGATAACAAAGTGCCTGCGGGGAAGTATGTCCGAATTGTCGCGAAATGGCAGGCGCGTCGGAGCCCGGCACGGCCCGTCACAGCATCGCCATGGCCCGATGGATCAGCAGCTGGAACAAAAAGCGAACCGCGCCACAGCTTGGCTGCGGCGCGGTGTTCAAGAACATCAAAGAGTCAATTGGCGCCGGAATTGTCGGCCGGTGTCGCCGGCGCCTGCGGAGCTACGGCCTTCTGCTTGGCCAGCTCGACAAGCGCGCTATGCGCTTGCGTAAAGCCGTCGAGCGAGAACACCAGATTGTATTTGCGCCCGTCCACCGAGACGATCTGCATCTGTGCCTTGGTCGCACGTCCCAAGGTGGCGACCGTCTGGTTGTCGATGGGCATTTCGACATAACAGGCCTGCATGTCGCAACGGCGGAAATGCAGGACTCCGGAATTGTAGGTGTCGGAATTCAGCACCAGACCGTTCTGCAGCGCGACGCCCAGCGGCACGGAGATCTGCATGATGTGCTCGTCGCGCGAGGGGACATAGGCGAGCAGCACGCCGAGGATGCGCTGTCCGGTCTTCTTGGCGACGCGCAGCTCCAGCATTTCGCAGGGCGACGCCGACTTGACCGTATAGCAGTGGACCGTCCAGTCGCCGAACACCTTCACGTCCGTGACCTGCGGGGCCTTCGGGGCACCGGCCTGGGCCGGAGCCGCGGGCGCCGCGGCGGGCTTGGCAGCAGGCTTGGCGACGGCCGCCGACGGGCCGGCCAGAAGTGATATTACGGCAAAGCCGGCAACGAGCCCGGCAAAACGAGTTCCGACCAAAGTCATAGCCACACTCTCCGCCACCAGGACGCGCGCTTCGCTTCATTGTTCAGGAATGCCTTGCGCGCCTCGGCAAAGCCCTTCGTCGAGAACGGCAGCTCGACCGCCTTGCCGTCGCGCCCGGCCACCGCGATGCCGGCGTCCGAGACGGTGGCGAGCGTCTTCTCCATCTGCGCGTCGATCGGAATCACCGACAGGCAGCCTTCCTCCGTACACGTCTTGTATTGGAAGACGCGCACCTGGTCGCCGCCCAATTTGAGGCCGAGGCCGGGTTCGAGCAGCACGTTGAGCGGCACCGTCACGGCCAGCACCGTGGCCTTGCTCTTGTCGCGCAACAGCACCAGACGGGCCACCGGCTGATGGGCCTTGGTGTCGATGACGTCCTGGCTCATTTCGCAGGAAACGTCCTTCTCTTTGCTGGCAGGGCAAAGAAGGCGCCAGTCCTGGTACATGCTCATGGTGGCGACATCGGCCGGTCCGGTGAGGACACCGCGTCCGATCCAGCCAGCCATCGCGCCGACCACAAACAAGCCGACAAAGGCTGAAACTTTCACCGCCCAAGGCGGCAAACTACCGGACCGACCGGACTCCGGCATTGCAGACGTTTCGCTCATGTGGTGATTCGCTTCACTCGTGAAGTTGGGCAGGACGAAAATTTCGCCTATCTCATATCTTTTGATGAGATGCTCAACGAAAATCTTCGTAAGATGGTTACTCTGAACGCGCCGCGTATGAACTGCGCGCGGATCAAAAAGTCAAGCCAGGCAATCACCTACGCAATACGACAAGGCCGGCAAGACGGACGCCGGACGCGGCCAAGCCGCGCAGAGACCACAACAGCTGGTCCTGCGTCACATCCCCCGACGCAACGATCACGGTCTGATCGCACAGTCTGGCCGGGAATGGCGCGGCGATGCCGGCGTCAACGATCACGAGGTCGCAGGACCGGCGGAAATAGTCGAACAGGCGGGCCATCTTGGGCAAGGCCCAGACGGCCGGCGCCGCCGGCGCAGCCGACAAGAGCAAGGCCGGAGAACGCCGGTCCCTGAGCAGAACGCGATCCAGGCCCGCCCGGCCCGCGAGGACGGCGGCAAACCCGGGTACCGCTCCATAGCCGAGCGCACGCGCGAGCGAAGGATAGGCGAGGTCTCCGTCCACCAGAATCGTGCGAAGGCCGGCCCGGGCGGCCAGCCGCGCCAGGCCGACCGCCAGCGCCGCGCGCAGCGGTTCCGGCCCCGGCGACGCCAGAGCGATGACGCTGCGCCCGCCGCCCTGCGCCAGCAGCTGGTATAACAGGCGGCCTTCGACGCCCTGCGCATCACCGTCGGCCAGGGCGCCGGAGGCCGGCAGGTCGGCCAGCACCGGAGGCCAGGCTGTCTGCAGCGGCGCCGGCATTGCGGCCGGCATTGCGGCCATTGGCATCGCCGTGGCGCGCATTGCTGCAGCCGGAGGAACCCTGTCCCCGCGCATATCCCCCGTCGGCAAGGGTGCCTGCAGGCGTTCCGCCAAGAGAGCGGCAAGGATGCCCAAGAGGAGCCCGAGCGGCAGGGACGCGGCAATGAACAACATGCGGTGCGGCGAGCTGGGTCCGCTGGGGATCGGCGCCTCGGAGATGACGCGCGCTTCGGGGATCTGGATATCGTCCTGATCCTGCACGGCGCGCAGCCGCGTGACGAACGATTCGTACATCGCACGCGTCGAGGCCAGGTCGGCCTCGAGTGCGTTCAGCCGGATGCGGGCGACGTTCTCGACGCGCGCCTGCTTCTCGACTTGCGCCAGACTCGCCTGGATCGATCCGACATGGGCGCGCGCCACGGCCAGGTCGTTGGCGATCGATCCTGAGATGCGCCGGACCTCCTCCGCGATCTTGCCTTCGAGGTCGCGCTTCTGGGCGCGGATCGCCTGCATCTTCGGATGATTGGGACCGTAGCGGGTCAGCAAATCGCCCTCTTCGCGGATCAATTCGGTCTGCTGCGTGCGCAGCTGGACGATCAGCGGCGAGGCGACGATCTGGGAAACGTCCGAGGCGTTGCCGCTCTTCATCAGGGCCTGGACGCCGTCGTAGGCGGCCTTCTTCTCGGCGAGGTCGGAGCGGGCCGCTACCAGCTGGGCGTTGATCGCCACCAGTTGCTGATCCACCAGCGAATTGCCTTGCGCCGACTCCACCAGATTGTGCTCGGTCTTGTAGGCTTCGACCGCGGCCTCCTGGTTCTGAACCTGTTGCGCCAGCTGGCGCATGCGCTCGCTCAGCCATTGCGCCGCCTGGCGCGAGGCTTCGATCTTCGTGCGCACCTGATCGCGGGTGTAGCTCTGGGCCAGCGTGTTGGCGATCAGGGCCGCCTTGGCGGGATCGCGCGACGAGAAGGTGACGTTGATCGTGGTCGACAGCCCCAGCGCGGACACGTCAAGGCGGTTGAGAAAAGCGCTGATGATGGTGTCGCGCTCGTAGTCGGGCGACGACCTGCGATCGGCGGCAAACCACTGTCTCGGATCGACCAGCCCGACGACGACCGAGATAGCCGATGGGCCGGCAAGCGCCGGATTGAATTCGGGATCGTCATAGAGCTTGAGCTTGCCGATCACGCGCAGCGCCAGGTCGCGCGAGGTCAGCATCTGGATCTGGTTCTGCACCGAAGGCTGGTCGGTCGGAAGCGACGACAACACCGACGAAAGGTCGGCCACGGTGTTCTTGCGCTGATCCAGCATGACCTCGGCGGAAGTGGCGTACATGATCGGCAGCGACATCATGACGACGGCGGTGACGGCCACCACCGCGAGCGTCACGTTGCGAATCAGGGCGCGTCGCTCGTCGAGCAACCGCAGGAAATCGGAGAAGCCGAACGGCTGATCGCCGGAGGCGGGTGTCACAGAGGAGACTGGCGCAGTTCGGGTCATGGAACGGGTGATCACCAGCGTCCGGCCGGCAGTGAGCCGTCCGTTCGAGTCTCCGGTGTAGTCCGTGAGGGGCTGACGAATGGTTAACGCCGCGAGGTCCTGTCAACCGCGTGCGCTCCGGACAGGGCCGACCGGCGCCCTCTCGCCCGGGGGCTGGGGTTAAGAAACGGCCCCGCGGACGACGGCAGGATGCGGCGGCCAGAGCGGCGCAGACGCATCCGCACGAACAGCCTCCACCAGTCCTGGATCATCCCCCGGGAAATCGTAATACGCCCCTGCCTGGCCGTCCCCGGCGGCACGGGGAAAGAGCGCGATCACGGGCTTGGAGGTCACAGGCGGCCGGGCGGGCAGGTCCAGAAGCGCCGCAGGCAGGTCGTGGCCGGGGCCGAGCGCGAGATGGCAGATCTGGGTGGCGCGCGGGTTGATCTCGATCAGATGGGCCCGGCCCGCCTCGTCGCGCATGAAGTCGAAGCCTTGCAGGCCGCTGAGACGAAATCGGCGCACCAGGCGCCGGGCGGCTTCCGCCATCTGCGGGCAATCGGTGCGCCGCATGACGGTGGCGGGTCCGGCGGCGCCGCGCCAGGAGACGACATCCATGTGCAGCGCGGCCAAGACCTCGCCGTCGCGGCAGGCCACGGCGCTGGTGGCGGGGCGGCCGTCGATGAAGGCCTGCACGATGACATCGGCCTTGCGAGGGTGCGTGGCGTCGAGCAGGAAATGCGGGTCCCGCCGCAAGACCGAGCGCGCCAGACTGCGCAGCCGCGACGGCGGCCCTGCGAGACGCCAATAGGCCTGCAACGCCTCGTCATGCGTGCGGACGACGGCGACGCCGTCGCCGCCCCAGCTGCCTTCCGCCTTCAGCACCGCAGGCAGGCCCACAGCCTCGATGGCGCGCGGGAGATCGCATTCGTCCTGCAAGGCGATCGTCTGTGGCGCTTCGACATGCTCGTCATGAGCGGTCGCAACAGCGCGGGCCCGCGCCATCATCACCGGATAGGCGTCAAGCGGTCCGAAAGAGCGCGTCAATCGTCTCCGCGCCTCCGCGTCCGCCTCTGCCAGCGACAGCAGCAGCACCAAGGCGCGATCGTCGCAGGCGACGATACGATCAGGTTCCGAGCTGCGAATCGCCGCAGCAAGTGATGACAGCCCGCGCAGCGGACGATAGGCATGGCCGCGCGTCAGATAGCGGCTGGCAGCGATCGGATGGCCGGCGGGAAACACCGCCTCGACGCTGCAGCCGAGCGCCGCGAGAGCGCCCGCCAGCCGTGCAGCGGAAGGCCATTTGACGGTGGTTGCCAGCAGAATGCGCGCCATCGCCCGACATTAGGCCGTCAGGGTCAAACATCGATGAACGAAGCCGTCCCGATGTGGCACGCCGACCTATCCGTGGTGCCGCACGCGCCGCAGACCGGCCCCCAGATGGGAGATGGCGCCGTCGGCGAGGCGCCGATAGGCGTCGTCCGACAGAAAGATCTGCAGAAAGATGATGACAGCGAGCGAGGGGCGGTAGCAGCGATGGCCAAGTGCGGTCAGATAGAGCTTGAGCGCCTCCGGCCGGCTCCGCGTCGCAACGAATTTGGCATAGGACCAGCCGCGACAGCCGAAATAGGCTCTTGCCGGAATGGATGGCCGCAAGCCCTCGAGCCAGTCGCCAATGGTGGCGCCGCGCCGGCCGGACGACAGCCGTGCCGGATCGCGCAGGTCGCGGCAGATGGCGCCGGGCTCCTCGATCATGAGGAAGCGCGTGCCCGCCAGAGCCGCGCGGATGGCGAAGTCCGTATCCTCGGAGGCTGCGAGGTCGTCGGGATAGCGGATCGCCTGCGCCACCGCGCGTTCCACGACCACCGTGCTGGTCGGCACGAAACCGCGATCGCACATCAGATAGTTCGCCATGTCCTCGCCTGCGGCGATGCCGCGCGGCGGCTTGAGGATGGTGACGCCGTCGCCGCGGTCGACCACCATGCGCGCATAACCGGCCGATCCCGGATTGCTTTCGAGCAGCGCGCGCATCGCGGCGAGATGGTGCGGCAGGAAGCGATCGTCCGAATCCAGGAAGGCGACGAAACGGCCGCGGGCCAGGTCGATGCCCGTGTTGCGCGCCGGGCCGCCGCCGCGATTGGGCTGGCGGACGAAGACGATGCGGGCATCGGCGCATTCGGAGACGACGCTCTGCGGGTCGTCACTCGAGCCGTCGTCGACGACGATGATCTCGAAATCCTGCTCGGTCTGTGACAGCACCGAGGCAATCGCCTGCCGCAGCAGCCCCGCGCGGTTGAAGACGGGAATGACGACCGAGAAGAGCGGCATCACGGTGAGGCCTCGCGCCGCAGGCGGTAGAGCATGGCGAGCATCAGGAGGTAGGCGACCCACGCCACGCCGTCGCCTTCCAGGAAGTCGGTCTCCATCAGATTGTGCAGCAACAGGAACACGAAGAGGGAAAACAGCATCGCCTTGAGACCGAGATCGCCGCACCGATCCCAGAACGCCATTGCGGGCGCCGCCACCAGTGCGGCGAAGGCGAGAACGAAGCCGACGGCGCCGACGGTGACCAGCAGCTGCAGATAGCCGTTGTGGCCGTGGCTGGCCGCGACGACCCAGCCGCCGACATAATCGTGCAGCGGCGACAGTCCTCCCGTGTCGGAGAACGTCCCGAATCCGGCCCCCAGCAGCGGATGGTCGATGATGTAGGCGACCTCGGCCTGCCAGATCGCCGTGCGTCCGGTGAGCTCGTCAGGGCTGGCGAAGAAGCGCAAGAGGACGGACTGATCGGAGATGAGCACGACCACCGCCGCCACCACGACGGCGCCGGCCGCCACGGCGGCGATCAGACGATCGATGTCACGGCGCCAGGCGAGCCTGTAGAGCGCCGCCGCCAGCGTCGCAACGACGAGCATGCCGAGGGAGGATTTCGAGCGCGTCATGACAGTGAACGCAACGGCCGCCGCCACGACCACCAGGTCGAGCGCCTTGTGCCACAGCTTCGCCCGCGGCGCGTAGAGGAAGATGAGCGCGGTCATCGCCCCCACGGATCCTGCGATGTTCTTGTGGCCGTAAAGCCCGCGCCAGTCACCGACGAGCTGAGGATCGGCTTCGCCGGGCAGATGCACCGCCTGCGCCACGAAGCGGATCGAGACGATATTGACGACCAGCACGGCCAGCAGGATCCAGCGCCATAGGGCCGCGGCCCGCGCCGCACCCAAGGTCTCCACGCTCAGCATCGCGATGACCACAAGCACGGCCGCGAGGCCCGCGCGGCGGACCGTGACGGCAGGTTCGGGCGACCAGGCGGCGCTGACGACGCACCAGGCGAGCAGGATCACGAGCAGAACAGGCACCAGCCGCATCGTCTGCATGCGATAGCGGCGCGCGGCGGCGATCAGGACGGCGGCGAAGACAAGAAGGTAACAGAGCTGGCGGGCGATATCGCCGGCGCCCGTCGTCGCCACGCCGCCGAACTGGGCCACCGCCGGCGGCGGCGGCGAGAACGGGGACAACCCGACGAAGGCGAGCAGCAGGAAGGCGACGAAGATGGCCTGGTCGATCCACGTCGCGTCGAGCGGCGGGGCAGCGGCCGCAACGTCATTCGCCGTGGGTAGTGGCATATTCATCATAATGCCGGCCAAACAATGCGGAGACCTTGCCCGCATTCCGGAACAACCGACGCAGGACGTCGGCGGCACGATTCGGTACGGCGGCCAGAATGACGAACAGGGGCGGAGACAACAAGAGCACGAGGGCGATCTTGGCGCATTCCCGCGCGCGCGCGCCCAGCCGGCGGTCATGCTTCAGTAAGATGCGCATCTCGGCGTTGCCGATGCTGAAGGCGCGCCTGAGCGTCCATGCGAGGCTGCGGCGCACCGAAGCCACTGCGCCGTAGGCAATGGCCCCATCCGCCCAGGCGAAGCGGGCGCCCTTCTTCTTGAGGTTCTCGAAGAAATCGCGATCCTCCCCGCCGGTCAGCGCGAAGGCGCGGTCGAACCATTCCCCATCGAAGCGCTCCAGAGCCCGGCGCATGACGAGGAGATTGCCGGCCCCCCTCAGCATGCCGATCGGTCCGGTAGCGCCGCGGATCGGGGCGATACCGTCGAAGCCGGCGTTCCAGGACCTGATCCGATCGTCCTCTCCGAAAAGTATGGAGCCGCCGACGGCATCGGCGCCGGTGTCGCGTTGCACCTTCAGCAATTCGGCAAGCCATTGCGGCGAAGGCCATTCGTCGTCATCGATCATGGCGATGGCACGCATCTCGCCGTCGGCCATCGCTTGCGCCACCAGCGTGTTGCGCGCCTGCGCAATGCCGCGCTCGCGCGCCAGCACGGGAATCAGCGGCCAGCGATAGCCGCGCCGGGCGAGGCACACCTCGTAGCCTTCCTGCCGTTCCGCATCATTGTCGGCGACGATCACGGCGATCGAGGCATCCGTCTCGACCTTCTCCAGCGCGTCGAGCAGCCTCGACAGGCTGCGGGGGCGGCGGAAAGTCGGAATGCCCACAACGATCTCAGCCATGGGCCGCCCTCCAGCGCCGGGTCAGCGGAAAAACGGTGGCGACGATGACGATTTCCCCCGCCAGCACGCCGCCCAGCGACGCGACAGGTCCCGCCAGGCACAGCAGAATGAAGGTCACGGCAACCGAGGTTGCCCCTGACCAGGCGCTGATGCGCGCCAGCTCCCGGTAGCCTCCCGTCGCCTGGATGAACACCGCCTCGGGCGTGCGCACGACGCGCAGCAGCGTCACGCCAACCCACAGCGCCAGCACGACAAGCACATCCGTGAAGTCGTAGTGCTTGCGAAGCAGCAATTGCGGGAACCAGATCAAGATCGCGGCCGACAACAGGACGTTGCTCGCCAAAACTGCTCCCGCCGCGGTTCGGAATTCCTTAACGACCTTGAAGGCGCCCTTGGTGTCGCGCAGCGCGAGGCGGCGCGCCATCACCGGCTGATCGATATCAGGCAGCGCCGAGAGCACCAGCGACACAGGGCGCATGAATAGGGCGCCGAGCGCCAGGAGGCCGAAGGCTCGCGGCCCACACAGGAAGGTGACGAAATAGGCGTGGGCGTTGGCCGTGACTTCGGTGAGAACCACGCCCAATACCGACCAGCGCGCGATATCGCGCCACATCGGCAGATAGCGCACCAGGATCGGCTGGCGCACAGCCTGCAACAGCCCGCGGAAATAGCTCGCGCCGAAGGGAGCGAAGCTGACGACCGTGGCCATGGCAAAGACGATGGCGGCGTTGTGCAGGGACAAGGACTGCGACAGCACCAGCCCGACAAGGCCCGAGATCACCGCCGCCGCATAGACAAGATCCGAGCCGGCGACGTTCAACAGCCTGGCGCGGACATTGGACAGGCTGCGCCCGAAGCTGCGCAAGGTCGACGCGGCTCCGTAAAGCCCGAAGATCGGGGCGATGTCCCAGCCCGCGCCGGTCGACAGCATCAAGGCGGTCACCAGTCCGCCCGCCAGCAAGGAGACGACCAGACTCGCCTTCTGGAGCGTGGCGATTTCCGCCTGGGCGGTGGCTTCGTCCTTGCCGCGGGTTAGCGATGCCGGGGCGCCGAGCAGGGCACCGGTCGCGCTGAGACAGAAGGGGACGACGATCAAGAGGAACGAGAACTGTCCGAAGTCCTCCGGACGCAGTAGGCGCAGGAAGATCAGCGAAGCCACGAAGTGGGCCCCGGACACAGCCACCGGACCGAGGGTGGACAATCCGTAGCGATAGCAGCTGATGAGCGCTTCCTGCAGCCGCGACGCATTCGTCCGCGGGGACGACAGCGCCTGTTCTGCGACCGAGATCATGGCTCCCGCCTACGCCGCCTGCGCGGCGCTGCGCGTCCGCAACAGCAACACGGCGATGGCGACCGGATTGGTGACCAAGTAGCGCCAGAACAG
Source organism: Alphaproteobacteria bacterium (assembly GCA_028871345.1). Taxonomy (GTDB): domain Bacteria; phylum Pseudomonadota; class Alphaproteobacteria; order Micropepsales; family Micropepsaceae; genus Rhizomicrobium. The sequence continues at coordinate 32,308 of JAGWNK010000016.1, forward strand.
GCGCCTGGGCTCGCGCCACATCCGGAAGAGCCATTCGAACCCCCAGGCCTGCATCCACGCCGGGGCACGCACGTAATCGCCTGCCGCGAAGTTGAAACAGCCGCCGCAGGTCACGATCCAGCCCGGACGCAGCCGCGCCTTGTTGCGCAGGCAGAAATCGTATTCCAGGGGAATGCCCATGCCGACCCACAGGACGTCGGCGCCCGAGCGGTTGATCTCGTCGCACAAAGCCGCTTCCTCGTCGGCGCCGAAATAGCCATGGTGGCGACCGACGATCTCGAGGTTCGGGTGGCGGGCGTGCAGGGCCGCCGCACAACGGGCGTTGATCTCGTCGGTGGAGCCCAGAAGGAAGAATTTTAGCCCCTGTGCCTCGGCCACGGCGGCAGCGTCAAACAGGAAGTCCGTCGTGGCGCTGCGCTCCGGCACCGGCGTGCGGGTCAGGAGCCTGGAGGCGAAGACGACCGGCTTGCCGTCGGCGTGGATGAGGTCGGCCCCGACCAATCGGTTGTGGAAGGCGCGGTCCAGTGCGGCCATGGCGATGCTGTGACCGTTGGCGGAGAATACCAGCCGGGGCGGACGGCTGTCGCTGCGAGCCGCGAGACAGTCCCCGGCCATCAGGTGCGCCAGCTGGGACCGCGAAAGACAGGCCGTCGGCACGCCGCCGACCGTGACGCGGGCGTAGGCGCGAAGTCCCGAACGCCGCTCCTTTGGATATGCCCGGTCGACCGCGCGCATCAGCAGGCATTCCTTCCGCGCAGGACCTCGAGCGGCGTGCGGAGAAGGATCTTCAGATCCAACCGCAGGCTCGCGTGCGCGGCGTACCAGACGTCCAGGTCGACGCGGCGCGCCATGACCTCGTCGGTGGGAGTAGGTCCGCGCAGCCCGTTGACCTGGGCCCAGCCCGTAAGGCCCGGCTTCACGACCTGGCGTTCTTCGTACTGCGCGATCCTTTTGCCGTAGTACGCATCGTGGGCGCGCGCATGTGGCCGCGGCCCCACCAGCGACATCTCCCCGCGCAGGACGTTGATGAGCTGGGGCAATTCGTCGATGCTGTAGGCCCTGAGCCACCGCCCGACGCGCGTGTGACGGGCGTCGCCGGGGCGAGCCTGCACGATATGATCGCCATCCTCGAGAACCGTCATGGTACGGAATTTCAGGATGTCGAAGGGACGCCCGCTGCGGCCGCGGCGCGTCTGCCGGAAAAGGATCGGGCCCTTCGAATCCAGCCGGATCAGCAGCGCCACAACCAGAAGGAACGGGGACACGATGAACAGCACCACTCCTGCGATTGCCACGTCGAGGGCGCGTTTCGGCCATCCGTTGGCCCAAAGGGCGTTGTCATTGGCGCCCGCCTGACGAGGGCCGGGCGACGCGAAATCGACGGCGCCGGCCTGGAAGTCGGAAGCCGGCAACCGGAACGACACGAATTGCGACTGCTGATGGCTGCTCACGAGACGACGAGCCCAGGGTGCTGCAGGCCGACCGCTGCATCGCGCGCGCCAGCAAAAGCGGCCCGATCCGTCTCAGAAGGTGACGCCCGCGTCGCGAATCTGCGACCAAATCGCCCAGCGCCGGCGCCCGAGCGTCCCGCAGCGGGACGCTGCAGGGTTAATGCACACGGCTTGCGTTCATTGTCCGTGTGCGGTTTATCGCGAATTTTCCGGATTTATGAATACCGCCCAAGCTTCAGTTAACCCGACGGCGCGAACGCCGCTGAACGGCGCCGCGCAATGTGGCCAGCTTTCAACCGATGGATGCGCAGCGAGCGAACTGATGGTCTTGGTTGTCAATCGACTTCAGGGGCGATGAATGCTCTTTATCGGCGCAGCAAAGGACTCGGCATGACTACCCTCACCGGGAGTGCAACTCCTCACCCCCTCGATATCGCGCTTGGCTCGCGCATACGTCTCAGACGGCGCGAGCTTGGCCTGTCCCAGGAGCAGCTGGCCCGCCAGGTCGGCATCACCTTCCAACAGGTGCAGAAGTACGAGCACGGCACCAATCGCGTGAGCTTCTCGCGGCTCGTGGAGATCGCACAGGCGCTGGATTGCGGCGTCATGGACATCGTGGGCGACCTCGACAAGTCGACGGCATCGCTGTTCGCCGGCCATCTGTCGCGGTTGAACGAGCCCGGCGCCCCGGAACTGCTGGAAGCCTATGCCGCCATCCAGTCGCCCAAGCACCGCCGCGCGATCCTCAATCTCGCCAGGCAGCTGGCGGGGGGAAATATGGCTGCCGTTTACGGCGCCGAGGACGAAGTCGTCCGCTGAGGGCAAACCGCGTCAGCCGCTGTTGCGCAGCCCGGCCGAGACGCCGTTGATCGACATGTGGATCGCCCGGCTGGTGTGCTCGCTGTCGTCGCCGCCGCGGCGCCGGCGCAAGAGGTCCACCTGCAGGGGGTTGAGGGCGTCGATATAGGGCAGACGGAGCAGAATCGAGGCCTTGAGCCGCGGGCTGCGTTCCAGCAGCGAGGACTGCCCGGTGACGTCGAGCACGGCCTGCACGGTCAGCGCCCATTCCGCCTCGATCCGCCCGAACACCTCTGCGGCGAGCGCCGCGTCTTCCACGAGCTCGGCATAGCGGCGCGCGATCGGCAGGCTCGATTTCGCCAGCACCATCTCCATGTTCGACACCGTGCTGCGGAAGAATGGCGACTTGGCATAGAGCGGCTTGAGCCGGGCGGCGCCGATTTCGCGCGCTGCCGTGCCGAACCCATACCAGCCCGGCAGCATGACGCGGGCCTGGGACCACGAGAAGACCCAGGGGATGGCGCGCAAATCCTCGATGCGTCCCGAGGTGGAGCGCGACGCCGGACGACTGCCGATCTTGAGGTCGGAAATCTCCGGCAGCGGCGTCGACTGCCGGAAATAGCGGTCGAAGCCGGGAACCTCGTAGACCAGGCTGCGATAGGCCCGGTAGGCCGCAGCGCTGAGGCCGGCGAGCAGTTCGCCCGCCTCGCCGTCCGCCGCATCAGGCTCGTGGTTGAGCTCGGACAGCAGGGCGGCGACCACGATCGTCTCCAGGCTGGAGCGGCCGATCTCGGGATCACCGTACTTGGAGGCCACGACCTCGCCTTGTTCGGTGATGCGGATGCCGGTCGCGTTGGCGTGGGCGGGCAGCGCGCGGATGGCGTCGAAGCTGGAACCGCCGCCGCGGCCGACGGCGCCGCCGCGACCGTGGAAGAAACGCAGCCTGATGCCGCGCTTGCGCCCCAATTCGGTGAGGCGCGCGATGCTGGAGTGGATTTCCCAGTTCGAGGTCAGGTAGCCGCCGTCCTTGTTGCTGTCGGAATAACCGATCATGACTTCCTGGATGCCCGACTGGGCCTCGATCATGGCCTTGACGAAGGGCAGATCGAGATACGCAGCCATGACATCGGCGCTGGAGCGCAGATCGTTGATCGTTTCGAACAGCGGGATGACGCGCAGGGCCGCGCCGGGCGCCGCCTCGCCGGCGCCGAACAGGCCGGCCTCCTTCATCAGTGCCAGGGTTTCGAGAAAATCCGACACGCTCTCGGTCTTGGAGATGACGTAGTTGGCGATCGACCCTGCGCCGAACGCCCGCTTGAGCTCGGCGGCCTTGTCCACGACCTCGAGCTCGCGCTGGGTCTCTTCCGAATAAGTGCGGAACGGCGAACGCAGCAAGCGTGGGCTGGCAAGCTCCCCCACCAGCAGTTTCACGCGATCGCCCTCCGGCAGGGCGCTGTACGACTCCACCACTCCCGCCTCGCGCAGCAGTTCGTCGAACGTGCGCTCATGGACCGCCGCGTTCTGACGCAGGTCCATGGTGGCCAGGTGGAAGCCGAAGGCGCCCACCGCTTCGCGCAGATTGTGTAGGCGGCCGTCCGCCAGATCGGCATCGCCATTGTCGCGCAGCGAATCCACGATGGTCGTCAGGTCGGCCTCGAATGCCTCCGGCGAGGCGTAGGGCTCGGCCTCCCAGCGCGGCGCCAGCGCCGGCCAACGCCCGATGAGCGCCTTGCGCGTCGCGGCCAGGCGCGAATAGCAGGTCACGAGGGCGCGCCGGTAGGGCTCGTCAAGCTGGTGGCGGCTGGAGTGTTCGGGACTGGCGGCCAGCGCCTTGAGGGGCGCGCTCGTGGTAATGAACTCGTCGCTCAGCGACAGTTCGGTCCCCAGGATATTGACCTGGTTCAGGTAGTGATCGAGCACCGCCTCGGCCTGGCGGCGGATCGCGTATTCCAGCGTCTTGGCCGTGACGAAGGGATTGCCGTCGCGATCGCCGCCAACCCAGGAGCCAGGCTTGAGGCAGGCCATCACCGAACCATTGAGGCCGTAAAGCTGCGCCAGCCGGCGCTTCACGACCGGCAACTGGGCCAAAAAGGTGCGGGAAAAGACGGCGACCGCATTCTCGATCTCGTCCGTCACGTGGATGCGGACCGCGCGAAACATGCGCGTCTGCCACAGGGTGCGAATCTCGCGCTTGAGCTGGGCTTCGATCTCGGCGGCCTCGCCGGTGTGGGCGCTGGCGTGCTCACGGGCAATCAGCAGGGCGGCGATGTCGCTTTCACGGTCGAGGATGCTCTTGCGGCGCACCTCTGTCGGATGGGCCGTGATCACGGGCGACAGCAGGGCGCCCGAAAGATAGGCACCGGCATTGCGGGCGTTGACGTTCGTGAAGTTCTCAAGATGCTGAAGAGGGCCCGGACCCTTCTCACAGCGGGCCATATGGTCGTCGGCGATGTTGGCCAGCTGGGAGAAGATCGAGAAGGCACGGATCAGGAGGGCGACCTGAGGTTCGTCAAGCCGGCTCAGGCGGCGGTCGAGTGGGACTTCGGCGACGCCGTGGCGGTGTTCGCCCACGGACTGCTGACGGATCTCTTCCACCAGATCGAGGTCCGCCTGCCCGCGCGCCAGGCTGGCCGCATCCTGGCCGTATTGCTCGCGGATGACGGTGCCCAGAATCCGGCCGAGAAGCCGGATGGTCTCTCGGCTTGCCTTGTGTTGCAGATTGGCGCGCGGCGACAGCGCCAGACGCTGCAGGGTCCCATCGGTCATGGGGCCAGCCTACAGACCGGCGGCGTTCGAGCAAGAAAAATACGCTCTTCCCGCCAACAAAATGCGCGAGAAGCGCTCAGTGCATCATGAAGACGGGAATCCGGGGATGCGAGACGATATGGTCGGTGACCCCGCCGAAAATGGACTCCAAAAGGCGGGAGTGGCCATAGCCGCCGGCGACAAGCATGTCGGCGCCCTGGCTTGCCGCCGCCTCGAGCAGCGCTTCGGCGGTCGACTGGCCGTCGCGCGTGATCGAACGAAGGCTGCAGTCGATGCCATGCAGGGCAAGGTAGGCCGCCACGTCTTCGGCCCCGCGGGCCTGCGACGGAGGTTCCTGCACCGACAGGATCTCAACACCCTCCGCCTGTTCGAGATAGGGCAAGGCCGACATCAAAGCGTGGGCGCAGGCGATGCCGCCGTCCCAGCCGATCGCCACGCGCCGCCCGATCGCCTTGGGCGGATTCTCGGACGACAAAAGGACGGGGCGCTCGAGCTTGGTCAGCGCGCGGATGAAACCGTCCTGGACCTCGGGATCATCCGTCTCGCGGATGGGCGGAAAGACGACGAGGTCGCACAGCCTGGCTTCCCGGTCGAGAGCGCGCGCCAGATGCCCGGTGACCTCGCGGCAGGAGACCGTGACCGCGCTGCTGCGCTCGGGCGCACCGACGATGCGAATGCCGGCCTCCGCCGCCATCAGCGCCAGGGTAGAACGGGCGGCATTGGAGGATACCTTCTCCAGATCGGCGGCGGTGTCGATCAGGTCCTGGACGATGTCGGGCGACAACGGAAGTTCGCCATAAGGCACAGCTTCGCGCGGGTCGGCATGGACAAACAACGCCACGACATGGGCGTTGAAAGGGGCGGCAGCCGCAAACGCCGTCGCCAGGGCAAAGCGGTCGCGCGCGGCGCCTGCCACCGGCACGACGATCTTGACGAACGGCATGGGTCCTCCATGAAGCTGGTCGTGCCCGCAAGGTGGAGCCAGACCGCTTCGGGCGCATTGAGACTTGTCAAATCCCCTTGCCGGAGGCGCCCTCGGCAATGGCCCGAAGCCCGGCCAGGTCCCGGATGATGATGCGCCGCCGGCTGGGCGTGTCGATGATATTCTGGCGCTTGAGCTCGCTCAGCGCCCGGCAGGTCGTCTCGATGGTGAGGCCGAGGTAGTCGGCGATGTCCTGGCGGCTCAACGGCAGATCCAGCGTTTGCGCGTCGCCGCTGCGCCGCTGCAATTCCAGGGCCACGAAGAACGAGGCTACGCGCTCGCGCGCGCTCTGATGACCGAGCATCGCCACATGGCGTTCGGCGGCGGCCAGACTGCGGCTGAACATCGCCAACCGCTTGTGGCGGATGTCGGGATCGCCTTCGGTCATCTGGGCGATGCAGATGCGGGGGCAGCGCAGGGCCACCACGTCTCCCACGGCCTCGGCGGTGGCGGTGTACTCCTCGGAGAGCTCGATACCGAAGGTCTCGTCGGGCAGGTAGAAATTGACGATCTGGCGCCGGCCGTCGGCGAAGATGCGCGACAGGCGCACCGCGCCCTCGACGACCTTGTAGGAATTGCGGGCCTCATCGCCTTTGGCGTAGATCGTCTCGTTGCGGGTAAACCTGACGACGGTGCCCGCCTTCTCGAGATCGGACTTCTTGATGCAGGCTTCGTCGATGAAGAACCGACAGCCGCTTTCGCAACCGGACGGCCGCGCGGCCTCGCCCGACGGCGGGGCCTCGGGAGCCGCATTATCCTGGCTGAGCTTGCGCGGCATGGAACCGGCCTGACTGCTCGACATCGCCCCGCCGGGCTGCGGCGCAGGCGACGCCTGGCCGTTGCTCAACGCGGTGTCGCGATGATAGTCCCGCCGAGCCGCATTCTGCAAAAGATGCCGGTCTCGCACCGGCCCGATTCCGCGGACCTGGCCCGGACCTTTGTTCACAGCGTCAAACTGGCGCGAACGATGCCGGCCGAGCCCTTCAACGGCGCGACCCTGAAGTCCAAATCGCGGCACAGCGAGAGCATCATCGTGTTCTCCTCGAGCACATCGCCGAAGATCTCGCCCACGCCGTAGTTCCTGGCGTATTCGATGATCCGCTTCATCAGCGCCGTGCCGATGCCGTGACCCTTGAGGTCGCTGCGCACCAGTACCGCATACTCGCCCTTCACGCGGTCCGGGTCGGCCGAGAAATGCGCGATGCCCACCATCTCGTCGTGGTCGTCGAACAGCGCGAAGCCCATGTCGCGGTCGTAATCGATGTGGGTGAGCCGCGACAGCAGGTTGTTGGGCAGGCTGCGCATGGGCGAGAAGAACCGCAGCCGGACGTCGTCGGGCTGCAGGCGCGAGAAGAATTTCGTGAAGCTCGCGGCGTCCTCCGGACGCACCGGACGCAGGAAGAATGCGCCCATATCGGAGATGTTCTCGCGGCTTTCGAGTTCCTTGGGATACGGCTTGATCGCCAGGCGGCTGTCGCGCGGCCCCGCCTTCGGCTTGGCCAGCTTGATGCGCGCATCGACGGATACGACGCCCTGGGCATCGGCCAGCAACGGGTTGATGTCGAGCTCGACGATTTCGGGGAAATCGCAGATGAGCTGCGACAGGCGCACCAGAACGTCGACGATGTCATCGAGGGCCACCGGCGGGCGGTCGCGGAACCCCTTGAGCTGGCGATAGATGCGCGTGCGCGAGATCATGTCGCGCGCCAGTGCGGCATTGATCGGCGCCAGCGCCAATGCCTTGTCGCCAACCACTTCCACCGAGACACCGCCCTGCCCGAACAGCAGGAAGGGGCCAAAGGTGTTGTCGACCGCCATGCCGCAAATCAGTTCGTAGGCATCCGGCCGGCGCACCATCTGCTGTACAAGAAAGCCCTCGATGCGGGCCTTGGGACAGTTCTTCTCAATGCGCACCAGCATGTCTTCGGCGGCGGCCTTGGCGACCTCGGGATTCTTGAGATTGAGGGCCACGCCACCGACATCGGACTTGTGCGTGATGTCAGGCGACATGATCTTGATCACGACCGCGGAACCGAATTCGGCCGTCTTCCGGGCGACCTCGGCGGGCGTCACGGCCTTCGCCGAACGGGCGATCGGAATCTGGTAGCAGTCGAACAGCTGCTGCAGCCGCGGGGCGTCGAGCCACACCTGGTTCTCGGCCATGGCTTCGGCCATGATGGCGCGCGCCTTCTTTTCGTCGGGCACGAAGTTTTCGGCGGCGGACGGGGGAACCTCCATCAGCACGTTCTGGCCGCGGGCGTAGCGCGCCATGTGCATGAAACCGCGGACCGCCTTTTCCGGCGTCTCGTAGGTCGGGATGTGCGCGCTCTGGAACAGCAGGCGGGCGCGGTTCATCTCCTCGCTGGAGCCGAGCCAGTTGGTGAGGATGGGCCGCTCGATGTGCTTGGCCGCTTCGACGAGCGCTTCGGCGCCTTCCAGCGCCGAGGCCACCGCCGTCGGGCAATAGAGCACGATCAATCCGTCAACGTCCGGCGTATCGGCCAGCGCGTTGAGCGTCGCCGAGAAGCGTTCGCCGTTGGCATCGCCGATGATGTCCACCGGATTGCCGTGCGACCAGGTTGGCGGACATACCTTGCTGATCTTGTCGATCGTTTCGCTGGGAATTTCCGCCAGCGTGCCGTTGAAATCCGACAGGGCGTCGACCGCCATCACGCCGGCGCCGCCGCCGTTGGTGACGATGATCACGCGGTCGCCGGTGACGCGCGGACGCATCGCCAAGGTCTCCACGGCGTCGAAAATCTCGTCGAGGTCGATGGCGCGCAGGATGCCGGCGCGTTCGAAGGCGGCGTCATAGACCGCGTCGACGCCCGCCAGGGCGCCGGTGTGCGAGGCGGCTGCCTTGGCGGCGATGGCGCTGCGGCCCGCCTTGATGGCGATGACCGGCTTGACGCGCGCGGCGGCGCGGGCGGCCGACATGAACTTGCGGACGTTGAAGTCGTGGGCGCTGGCGATGGCCTCGATGTAGAGCACGATCGAATCCGTGTCGGGATCGGTCGCCAGATAGTCGAGCATGTCGCCGAAATCGACGTCGGCCTGGTCGCCCATCGAAACGAGGTGCGAGAATCCGAGGCCGCGGGTGGATGCCCAGTCGAGGATGGTGGCGATCATGGCGCCGGACTGGGCGACAAAGGCGACACGGCCCTTCAACGGCTTTGCCTCGGCAAACGAGGCGTTGATGCCGGCCGGCGTCGAGGTGAGGCCGATGCAGTTCGGGCCGACCACGCGCAACAGCTTGGGCTTCGCCGCGGCGAGCACCTTCTGCTCCAGCGTCACGCCCTTGTCGTCGCGGATGTCGCGCAGGCCCGCGGTGATGATGACCGCGGCCCTGGTGCCGCGCTCGGCGAGTTCGGCGACGATGTCCGGAATGCTTTCGGGCGGCGTCGCGATCACCGCGAGGTCCGGCGTGATCGGCAGATGCGCCACATCCGGATACGCGAGCACGCCGTTGACCGATATGTTCTTGGGATTCACCGGCATGATGGGACCCTTGAATCCGCCGGTGAACAGGTTGGACGCCACCACCGCGCCGATCGATTTTGGCCTCGTCGCCGCACCGATCAAAGCAATGCTTTTCGGGTGGAAGAAGGCATCTAGATTGCGTATCGACATGCGCCGCGCCTCAAGGAAATTTGGCCCCTACTAGACCACGCATTGAGGCTTTGCCAGCGCTCAATGTGGGCCGAATTGTCTCGCCACGGCGTCGCGTACGGCTTGCTGATGACGTGCGACAACGTCACCGCGGATGCCGGGCACGACGCCTCCGAAATGGATATGATCGGCGATCGCAAGACCGCATACCGCGGCGAAGTGTTCGTCGAACAATGTCCGCACCGCTTCCCACGCACCGGTCCTCCTGACCCAGTCGGCGGGCGCTCCGGAAGCCGTGAAACTGATCAGTTTGCGACCGCCCAACAGCGGTTCGTTGCCGTCTCTGCCTTTTCCATAGGCAAAGCCCATCCCGAATACGCGATCGAGGTAGCCCTTGAGCATCGCCGGCGGCGCGTTCAGCCAGAAGGGATAGAACAGCGCGAAGACGTCGGTGTCTTCGATCACCAGGCGTTCCGCCACAATGTCGTCACGCGGCGCGAAGCCCGACGACGATGGAATCTCGTCCGCCTTGAGGCAGGGATCGAACGCCATACCGTAAAGGTCCCGCATGATTGTTTTGTGTCCCAGGCTCTCGGCGGCTTCGCCGTAGGCGATCGCCAGCGAGGCGACGAAGCTGCGTGGGTTGGGATGGGCGACGATCAAGGCATGCTGCATGGCCGGTTCCCCGCTTGGGCGAGGTTCATTCTCAGAAACGGGTCCGCGCCGGGCATTGCGCATTGTCAATTTGGTACAGGGCGCCGCAATCCGTATGTCCCCTGTTTGTGATGCGTATTTTCACCTAGGCGGGGGGTACCGACGCCGACAAAAGGTCGGCTATGTCACTGGTTGTCGCGGGCCGGCGAATCGCGCCCGGCGAACTTGCGCACCGCGACTGCGGCAATATGCTTCCGGGCACCCGTTAGGAGTCCCGTAGCCGGACTTGGCTATTGTCCGGATGACCGGAACGTATAAGTTAACGCTTCAGCAACAGGACCGAGCGAGCCATGGCAAACGAAGACGTCAAGAAGCTGTCGGACGACGTGACCGAACTCAAGGCCGGTTTCACGCGGATCGCCGAAACGCTGGCGGATCTCGTGCGTCAGCGGGGGCAGGAAGCGGCGACCAAGCTGCAGGGTTCCGCCGAGGACGCGTGGGGCGAGGCCAAGCAGACCTTCGAGGGCGTGAAGCAGAAGATCCATGACGAGCCCGTCACAGCGGTGTTCGCGGCGTTCGGGATCGGCATGCTGCTCGGCATCCTTCTCTTCGGCGGCCGGCGCTAGCGCTCCGCAACCGCAGAAAGACCGGCCATGAGGGAGTTGCCGATGCGCATCGCGATCATGGCCGCGGCCCTGCTGGTGGCCGCGGTCGGCGTCGTGGTGACGGCCGTCTTCCTGTGCCTTGCCCTCTATGCCTACCTCCTGACGATGCTTGCGGCGCCGCTCGCGGCGCTGGCATCGGCTCTCATCGTGTTCGTCCTTTCCATCGTCGTGATCTTCCTGGGCGGTGCCCTGGGCAGCCTCCTGGCGGCGCGGGCGCGCCGGCGACGCGCCCAACGCGGCGGGCGGGCGAGCTTCATCAGTGCGGAGATCGGACGCCTTCTGGGAGAGAACGCGCAGTCCTTTGTCAGCGAAAAGCCGATGCTGTCGTTGATCATCGCTCTGGCGGGGGGCTTTGCCATCGGGGCCAATCCGCGGCTGCGCTCGTTCTTGCAGACGATCCTGAACAGCTAGGACTCCGTGGCCCGACGGACCGCCATCGTGGGCCTGGGTCGCGACACCGCACGCCAGGCGCCTGCTTGACCTCAGAGACCGTTACGGCGCTGGCGAAGACCGGCGAGCATGTGCTGCGCTGCTCAAGATCACCGCGGAAGGCGCAGGGGCAGTGTCACCGCGGGCCGGTGGCGGGCGGCCCGTAGCGACCGGTCGCTGCCTGGCTACTGCGGCGCCGGTCCCTGGGTGATGCGCACGATGTCGTCCGGGCGCATCCATTTGGCGAAGGCGGCCTGGACGTCGGCCGGCGTCAGATCGATATAGCGGTGCGCCGCGCGCGTGGGCTCGTCGAGCGGCAGGTCGAGATCGCGATCCTGCAGGAAGGCGCGGGCGATGCTGTCGACGCTCGCCTCTCGCAACGGCAGTTGCCGGACGACCATCGCCTTGACGCGGTCCAGTTCGTCCTTGCCGGTCGGCGTCGTCTGCATCGTCTTGATTTCCTGTCGGACGATGGCTTCCGCCTTGCTGACGTTCTGCGGGTCGCTCGCGTAGTCCACATAATAGACCCCGCGCGTGCGTCCGGACTGCAGCGCGGCGCCCACCGAATAGACCAGGCCGAGATTCTTGCGCAGCTCGATGCTGAGCCGCGTCGAATAGAAGCCGCCCCCGAGCACCTCGTTGCCCAGCGAAAGCGCGTAATAGTCGGGGTTGGAGCGCGGCAGCGCCAGATTGTAGGCGAGCGTGACGTTGTCCTGCACCCGGCTCGCATCCGGGACGGCGACCGTCGCACCCTTGTTGGGCGGTGCGAGCGGCAAGTCCGTGTTGGGTTGCGGACCCGTTGCCTGCCAGCCGCCGAAATACTTCTCGATGACCGTCCGGGCGGCATCCGGCGTGATGTTGCCGATGACGACGATGGTCGTCAGGTCCGGCCGGAATACCGTGCGGAAATAGGTCCGCAGGTCGTCGAGCGTCAGCGCCGAGACGGACTCCGCCGTGGCCTCACGCAGGCTCGGGTCGCCGGCGGGAAACAGCGCCTTGACGAGTGAGCGCTGCGCCAGATAGCCGGGGCTCTGGTTGCGGGCCTCTACCGAGCGCGCGATCTGCGGCTTGATGGCATCGAACGCCTCCTGCGGCATGGCGGGATGAAGTTCGTGATCGGCCAGCAGCGCCACGGCGCGATCGAAATCCTGCGCCAGCACCTGCACGGAGAAATCGGTCCCCGCCTGTTCGCGCGCCCCGATCGCGTCGAGGGCTTTCTCAAACGCCAGCCGGTCGAGATGCTCCGTGCCGAAGTTCAGCATCGAGCCCAGCAGCAGATTGACGCCGTCCTTTGCGGGCGCGGTTTCCGTCTCGGGCCGATTGCGGATATGGCCGTACACGCCGATCGTGTCGCTGACGCGCTCCGGCTGCACGATCAAGGTCACGCCGTTGGGCAGGGTCGACACAACGGGGTGCAGCGTCGACGGCGGAACTTGCAGGCGGCTGATCGCGGCCTCCGCCCAGTCGGGAAGCGGTGTCGGCTTCGCCTCGCCCAGCGAGATGGTCTCCATGCCCCCGAATCCACCGCCGGAGGCCACGGGCTTTCCGGCGCCCGCCGGAAGCAGGAGGCCGGAGACGGCGCGGTCCAGGCGCAGGTATTGCCGCGCCACGCGGTTCACGTCGGCGACAGTGACCTTCTTGATGCGCTCAAGGTCCTCGTCGGGCGATTTCAGGTGGTAAAGAGCGATGGCATCGGACCACACCGACGCCAGGTCGGCGATCGAGTTCTTCTGGAGTTCGGTCTCCCGCGTTTCCTGGAGCTTGGCGGCCGCCACCAGATCCGGCGGGACGCCGTCCTTCACCACCCTGGCCAGGATCGCGCGGATCTTGCCTTCGATGACCTTGGGGTCCCCGCCCGGAGGATAGCTCACGGCTGCATAGCCGATGCTGGCCTTGGGCAGCGGATCGAGGGCGAATTCCGCGCCCAACGCCTCGCCCCGGGCCACGAGCCCGTAAAGGTCGAATCGCTGGCTCGACAGAACGTCGGCGAGCACTTCGACGGCCGGGAAATCGGGGCTTTCCATGCCCGGCAGCCGCATCGCCACCACCTGGGTGGCATTGGGGTAGTCCGACGGAATGCTGAAGGACTGGGCGGTCACCGGTTTCAGGGTGATCTTCGGCCTCGGCGGCAGGGTCTTGGCGGCAATGGGTCCGAACAGCTTCTTGATCTCGGCCAGCGCAGCCTGCGGATCGACGTCGCCGACCACGACCAGGATGGCGTTGTTGGGGGCGTACCATTGTGCATGGAAGCGTCCCAGCATCTGCGCCGTCGTCTTGTCGAACGAGGGACGCGTGCCGAGCGCGTCGTGCTCGTAAGGCGTGCCGGCGAACATCAGCTCCCGCAGCCGCTCATAGAGCTTGTAGCCGGGCTGGGAGATGTCCTGGGCGACCTCCTGTTCGATCGCGCCGCGTTCCTTGCCCCAGTCCTCGTCGCTGTCTAGGACGGCCTTCATGCGGATTGCCTCGATGTGCAGCGCCACATCCAGATCCTCGGAAGGCACGGTATAGAGATATTGCGTGATGCTCTCGCGCGTGTTGGCGTTGAAGTCCCCGCCCATGACGCTGCCGATGTTAGCGAGCTGATCGGCGCTGAGGCCCGGACTGCCGCGGAACATCATGTGCTCCTGGGCGTGAGCGGTGCCAGGGAATCCCTTGGGGGCCTCGTCCGAACCGACCAGATAGTTGACCGAGGTGGCGACGACGGGTGCCAAGGTGTTGCGTACGATCACGACCCGCAGGCCGTTCGGCAGCGTCGCCCGCAAAACGGCTGTCGTCGCCGGTTCGGGCTGCGCGTCAACCGACGAGGCCGCAAAAAGCGCTACGCAAAGAACCGCGGCCAGGCGCATGGCGCGGCCCCGAGCGAACATCAGCATGGGATTCCTTTCCCGTGACAAGCCGAGAAGTCCAGGGAAGAGGCAAATCAGCCGATCCGCAAGTGAAAAAAGCGGGAGGAAGCTGAGGGCTTCCTCCCGCTGATTCGGAACTCCCAACCGTTCAGAGACTTACGGCCAAGCGTGCAGCTGGGCGGTCCAGGACGCCTCGATCTGCTTCACCACCGTTTCCGGGAACGGCACGTAGTCGAGCTTCGTGGCGTCCGCCGCACCTTCGTGCAGGCCGTAATCGAGGAACTTCAGGATGTCGCGGTTCTTGGCAGCCGGATAGTCGTTGCGCATCAGCATGTAGGTCGCCGCAACGATCGGCCAGGAGTTGGCGCCGGGCTGGTCGGTCAGGATCAGGTAGAAGTCCTGCACCTTCGAGAAATCGGCGTGGGCGGCCGCGCTCTGGAAGGTCTCCATGTTCGGCTTCACCAGCTTGCCGTCATGGTTGATCATGTTCATGTACGTGATGTTCTTGTTTTCCATGAGGTAGGCGTATTCGACGTAGCCGATCGAGCCCACGGTTTGCGCCACATTGGCGGCGACGCCGGCGTTGCCCTTGCCGCCGATGCCGGCCGGCCAGGAAACCGAGGTGTCGGAGCCGACGCTCGACTTCCATTCGGGGCTGACCTTGCCCAGATAGTTGGTGAAGTTGAAGGTGGTGCCCGATCCGTCGGAGCGATGCACCACGACGATCGACATGTTCGGCAGCGGAACGTGCGGGTTGAGCTTCTTGATCGCCGCGTCGTTCCACTTGGTGATCTTGCCGAGATAGATGTTGGCGAGCGTCGGGCCGTCGATCACCATCTCGCCGGACTTGATGCCCGGAAGATGGACGACCGGGACGATGGTGATGATGACTTGCGGGAATTGCACCAAGTGGCTGGAGGCCAGCTCGTCATGCATCAGCGGCTTGTCCGAATTGCCGAAGTCGACGGTCTTCGCCTTGATCTGGGCGATGCCGCCGCCGGAGCCGATGGCCTGATAGTTCACGGCCGTGCCGGTCTTCTGCTGATACTTCTGCGCCCAGACCGAAAGCACCGGATAGATCGCGGTGCCGCCCGCGCCGTTCAGCGTACCGGCGGCAAGTGTTCCTGTGGTCAGCGCGGCTGCCGTGACAAGGCCGGCCAGAGCGCTGAGCCCGAACTTCAAAGTTCCGTTCATCGTATTTCCTTCCTCAGGTTGGTCCGTCACCCCGGACCGGGAAACCAAGATGGCGGCGGGGTATGAGCGGCCGCTCGCGCGGCCGCCCGCTTCACCCCACCGAACTTACCACTGGAAATCGCCCCAGATGCCGATTTCGGTGTCTTTGCCGTTGCTGCCCGGAGCAAAGGCGGTTCCGCCGATCGTGCCGTTGGAGTCGCCGTAGAAGCCGTTGCTGCCCGAGTCCTGCTTGAACACGAGGGCGAGGTCCACGATCTTCGTCGGACGGTAATCGATGCCGACGTTGTAGTAGTTGTTGTGGTAGCTCGTCCGCGCCGCGTCCGAATACGGCTTCACGTAGTCATAGCGGCCGAATACCGACCATTCCGGCGTGAATTGGTAGGAGGCAAAGGGCGAATAGCCGTAGGCGTGCGACGAAGTCGTCGACGTCACCTGCGTGAAGTTTGACGCCGTGAAGTACTCCACGCCCACCTTGAGGCCTTCGATCGTGTAGGCGGCCAGAGCGTCGAGACGTTGGGCCGTGTGGTAGGTGGTCGTACCGTGCTGCGCTCCGAGGTGGCCGATATAGCCGCCGACGGCGAGATCAAGGCCTTCCCAGTGCAGGCTGACGCGGCCCTCATAATCGGGCTGGTTGGTGCGGATGATCTTCTTGTAGCCGGCGCCAGTCGTGGCCGAGAACTTGTACTCGAGGAGGCCATCGGCCAGCTTGCCCGTCAGGAACACGCCCCAGTCCGCCGAATTGCCGAACTTCACCCGGTCGATCAGCGTATTCTCGACGAAGCGGTAGCCATAGATGCCTTCCGCATACGGGATCCATGGCATGTCCGTGGAACCGACGATCACGGTGAACGCCGGATCAAGCTTCGCCTGCAGGAAGGCCTTCTTGATATAGATTTGGCTGACGCTGATGTTCGAGTCGTAGGTCACGTCTGTCGTGACGTTGGCCGAGAACGTGTCGTCGAACTTGTGGTCGATGCCGATATAGAAGCGCTTGATGTCGAAGCTGACGCCGTTGTTCTTAGACGCGGCCCCGGCATTTTTCAGGTTCAGGTCCGTGATGTCGAAGTACATGCGCCCGCTGATCGACGTGTTGTCGAACCAGCCGCTGACCGCCTTCCAGGACTCGACCTTGTCGTGGTCGGTTGCCTGACGCATCTCGGACTGCTGCAGCTCGGCTTCGATGGCGTCAAGGCGCTGCGACAGCTGATCGACCTGCTCCTGCGTCTGCTGCTGCTGAGCCGCGACGTTCGAAATTGCCGCGTCGGAATTGCTCTTCGCGGCAAATCCCGCCTGCGAAGATGCAAGAAGCGTGATAGTCGCGGCGCTCGCGACCAGTGCGCTGTTGATTTTCATCGTACCCCTTCTTCATCTGAGAGAAGCCCCGCTCGGGCGTCTCGGTCCCACCGCCGCTCTTGGAGCGCGCCCGTCTAACCGGCGCACGCCTTCGGCGCCGGCACATCTGCCCGTCCCGTGCAAAAGTGGGATGATGGTTTCGTGACGGATATGCGACGCTCCGGGGAGTGCGTCTTCTGGGCCACGCCACCGCCGGGCCTAGCGGTGATTGGAGAACCCGAACAACCTGCCGGAGCAACACTTATCCCTTATGTAGACACTGTCTTCTCGTACCGGCAGCTTGCCAGAGCACTCCTGTTGCGGACGGGGTCGGCGCCGGGGCGACTCACCCGAAAAAACCGGACGGTGCCATTTCGTCGCGGCTCTAACGCCGCGGAAATACGTAACTTTGCGCATAGCGGGACAGCTTTTGATGGCGTTTCATGCTCTCGAGACCGAGGTGCGTGAAACGATGGGAACGCTGATCCAAGTCATCTTCCGTGAAGGCAATCCGCGCCGGCGCACCGCGTCTGTCGGTGCAAGCCATTCGCGAAAACTCTCCGGCTCCTTGGCGCGCGAACGTGGCCTCAAACTGTGGCGCGAGCGCGAAGACCTGGTGACCGCGGTCGCCTACCGCATCTGGCCGGAAGAACAAAAAGCAAAGCCATGATGGGCCTGTCTGGTGCACGCCCGGCCGATGGAAACGGACCCGAATTCATCCGCCAGGCGCGACACCATGTACGGCAGAATCCCGCCTCCCCCATCGCTTATACAGACGCTCGAAGCTTCCCCGGCCGCACACGGAGTGGTGGCCCCGCCCTGATGCGGACTGCGATCGGGCTTGGCGTTTCGGTGCCGGGAAACCGGCGAATGACAGCATATTCAGCACGGACTTCAGGGGGATTTCCGGCCGCCGCCGTGTAGCGCGGCTTCCGCGCGTCCAGATAGACAGGAGGCACCATGCTCCATCTTTGCATCGCCTCCCCAGGCGGTCAGGTGTGCAGTGCAACCGGCGCCGCCCCAACCCCGCCGTCAAGCATCATTCGACGACCGCTGCACAAAGGCCGCGGACGGATCGGGACAAACTTGATCCATGTCATGTTTCGCATGCGGGCGGCGATGCTAGTGCCTGACGATCCTCGCAGAAAATTCGACGAAGCGGGCAGAGCAACTTGGAACGGGCTGAACAATGAACGCGAAATACCCTGGGATTCCCTGCGTTATCCACGGTAACGGCGCCATCGCGGAAGTGATGGGGCATGTGTGCGGCGGCGTGATCGGTTATCCCATTACGCCATCGACGGAAATCTCAGAAATTTACGAGGCGTTCCGGGCCGGCGGCGGCTGCAATGTGTGGGGCAAGCACCCCTTCTTCTTCGAGCCGGAAGGCGAGCATTCCGCGCAATCGGGCGCCCTGGGCGCCGCGCTGACCGGCGGCAAGTACATCTCCAACGCCTCGTCGAGCCAGGGCATCCTGTACGGTCTTGAGTCACATTATGTGACGGTCGGCAAACGGGCGGGCGGCTTCGTGCTGCAGGTGGCGGCACGGGTTGTCTCAAAGCATTCGCTGAACGTCATGGCCGGCCATGACGACGTCTACGCCCTGCTGCAGTCGGGATACACCATCCTGTTCGGGTCGAACCCGCAGGAAGCCGCCGATCTGGCCGCCATCGCCTACAAGGTCAGCGCCATGTCGCTCATCCCCGTCACCAATGCGATGGACGGGTTCACCACCAGCCATATGCTCAGCGAGACGCTGATGCCGGAACCGGCGTTGCTCAAGGAATTCCTGGGCGATCCGGCGGGCCGCATCCCGTGCCCCACCGTGGCGCAGGAAATGCTGTTCGGCGCCAAGGGCCGCGTCTTCCAGCTCAAGCAGTATATCGCCAAGCATGCCGCCGACCTGACGGCCGACGGCAACAAGAAGCTGGTCGCCTTCCTGGACTCCAATGCCGAGGCCGTCGAGAAGGACAATGCAGGCAAGCTGGTCGACAAGACCCTCGCCTTCGTGCCCGAGGAGATGCACGCCCAGTGGCGTCGCCAATGGCTCAACGCCTATGAGAAAGGCACCCGCCAGCGCGTTCCCGCGCTTGTCGACATCCACAATCCGGGACTGACGGGGCCGGTGCAGAACCAGCCCGACTTCCAGGCCGGATCGGCCGACCATCGCACCCATTTCGTGCGCGATGTGCCGCGCTTCGTGCGCGAAGCGATGAAGGAGTATTCCGCGCTCGCCGGGCGCGACTACGCCCCGATCAAGACCTATTTCTGCGAAGACGCCGAGACCGTCATGATCGGCCTCGGTTCGGTCACCGACGACGCCCAGGCGGTGGCCAGATATCTGCGCAGCCAGGGCAAGAAGGTCGGCGTCATCTCCGTCAAGCTGCTGCAGCCCTTCCCCGAGGCGGAAATCGTGGCCGCCCTGAAAGGCAAGAAGGCCGTGACCGTTCTGGAGCGTTGCGACGTCACCGCGCTGACCAGCTTCGTCACCCAGGCTCTCTACAAGGCGCGCGAGAACGCCGACGGCGTCCGCCACGAGGGCATCCCGGCGATCACCGCCGCCCCCAAGGTCACCACCGCGATCTTCGGCCTCGGCGCCCACGACCTGCAGCCGCGCCATCTCGTCGCCGCATTCAAGAACATGGAGACCAGGCAGGCGCCCTTCATCTATCTGGGCTCGCAGTTCTTCGCCAAGAATCCGAACCCGCGGGTCGCCGAACTCCAGGCAAAGCTGAAGGCCGCCTATCCCGAAACCGAACTCATGGCGCTGGAGACGGAGGCCAATCCGAACCTGCTGCCCAAAGGCGCCTTCCGCATCCGCTTCCACTCGGTGGGCGGCTACGGCACGATGGCCACCGGCAAGCTGCTGACGGACATCCTGGCCGGCGTGCTCAATCTGCATTCCAAGGCGGCACCGAAATACGGTTCGGAGAAGAGCGGCGCCCCGACCAACTATTACATCACATTGAGCCCCGAGCCGGTGCTGCAGTCGAACGCCGAGATCGAGGACGTCGAGATCGTGGTCTCTCCCGACCACAAGGTGTTCATCCACTCCAATCCGCTGCGCGGCATCGTGGAAGGCGGCACGTTCATTCTCCAGTCGCAGCTTTCCCCCGTGGAGGTGTGGAAGGAGCTGCCGGCGCAGACCCGCAAGACCATCCGCGACAAGAAGATCAAGTTCTTCATCATCGACGGTTTCGCGGTGGCCAAGCCCCACGCACCCACGCCGGAACTCGAGACCCGCATGATGGGCATCGCCTTCATCGGCGCCATCTGCGGCCATGTCGACCGCATCGTGGCGGGCGCCACCCAGGAGGTGATGCTGGAGAAGATCCGCAAGGATCTCACCAAGAAGTTCGGCGCCAAGGGCGCCGCTGTCGTGGAAGGCAACCTCACCGTCATCAAGGAGGCTTTCGCCGCCACGAAGAAGGTCGATTACGCGAAGCAGGAATTCGCCGAGATCGAAAAGGCGCCTGCGAAGGCCAACGGCCGCGGCGTGGCGATCTCCGCCGCGATGTGCCAGGCCGTGCGCCCCACGGCGAGCGCCAATTTCGGCGACCACCAGTATTACGACGACATGGTGGCGGCGCCGTTCCGCGACGGGACCATCGCCGAAGCGCCCGTCCTGCCGGGCACGGGCCTGTTCATGCCGTCCGGCAGCGCCGCCTTCAAGGACAAGGGCCTGTTCCGCCGCGACGTGCCGGAATTCATCGCCGACCTCTGCACCGGCTGCATGGAATGCACGCTTGTCTGTCCCGATGCCGCGATTCCGAACACGGTTCACGACTTCCGCGATCTGCTCAAGACGGCGATTGCCCAGCTCGACATCACCGAAGCCCAACGCGAAGCGCTGCGCGACCAGGTGCCCGCCGTCGCCGACGCCGCCCGCGAGATCTACCGCCAGGAAAAGGACTCCAGGCCCTTCCACGACGTCGTGGCGGCCGCGGTCGAGAAGGTCGAGATCGGCAATATCACCGTGAAGCGCAACCTCGGCAGGCTTGCCGAGGCGCTCAAGGTGTTTCCGGTCTCGCGCACCCGGCCATTCTTCGACGCCATGGAGAAGGCCGTGCCAGGCTCGGGCGGCCTCTATTCTGTCGCCATCGATCCGTGGAAATGCTCGGGCTGCCTCGAATGCCTGGAAGTCTGCGGACCGCATGCGCTGGTGGAACGCCAGCAGGATGCGGCCCTGCTCGAGACGCTGCAGACGCGCTTCGAATTCCTCAGCCGGTTGCCGAACACCCCCGCCCGCTTCATCGACGGCGCCACCAAGCCCGACGGCGAGACCAAGCGGCTGATGCTCGACCGCAACAACTACTACACGACAACAGGCGGCCACGGCGCCTGCCGCGGTTGCGGCGAGGTCACGGCCATCCGTCTGGTGACGAGCGCGAACCATGCGATCTACGACCGCCGGCGCAAGGACCACATCAAGGAACTCGAAGGCCTGATCGCCGAGCTCAACGCCAAGCTGGCGACGATAGACGACGCCAAGCGGCGCGAACGCATCGAGAGGACCCTCAAGACCCTCGAGAAGCGGCTCTTCAACTTCGAGACGGGACCCAGCGGGAACGGGCCGTCGGCGTCGGTCATCGCCAACGCCACGGGCTGTTCGAGCGTGTATGCCTCGACGTTTCCCTTCAACCCCTACAACGATCCGTGGGTCAACAGCCTGTTCCAGGATTCGCCCGCGGTGGCCAAGGGCATCTTCGAAGGCTTGGCCGCAGAGGCCGCGGACGACGTTCGCGCCTTGCGCACGGCCAGGCTCGAACTCGCCGACGAATACGACCCCCAGGTCCACGACAAGGTCCTAAAGACCTTCAGCTGGCCGGATTTTACGGCGGAAGAGTTGTCATTGATGCCGACGGTGTTCTCGATCGGCGGTGACGGCGCGACCTACGACATCGGCTTTGGAGCCCTGTCGCGCGTGCTGGCGACCCCGACCCCGCTCAAGGTCGTGGTGCTCAACAGCGGCGGCTACTCCAACACCGGCGGGCAGGCCTCGACCTCGAGCCTCACCGGCCAGGATGCCGACCTTGCCCGCTTCGGCGCCGCCCACCACGGCAAGCAGGAGGATCGCAAGGAACTGGGCCTGATCGCCGCGTTCCATCCCAACGTCTTCGTGGTCCAGACCACCGCCGTGATGCAGGGCCATTTCCTGAAGAACGTCATGGAGTATCTGAGCCACAGCGACTCGCCGGCGGTGCTCGATGTCTACGCGCCGTGCCAGGCGGAAAACCTGATCCCGGACGCGGCCGGCAGCGCGCACGGCCGCATGGCCGTCGAGAGCCGCACCAACCCCGTGTTCGTGCATGACCCGCGTCGCGGCGGCGATCTGCACAGCCGCTTCGTCCTCGACGGCAATCCCGATGTCACGCAGGACTGGACCAAGACCTCGATCGAATATGTCGAGGACGGACAGGCCAAGCTCCTCGAAGTACCGCTGACGCCGGCCGACTTCGCCGCCACCGAGGGCCGCTTCAAGAAGCAGTTCCGCAAGCTGCCGGCCGATGCCGACGCGGTTCCGATCCATGAGTACATCGATCTTCCGCCGGCCGGGCGCGCCGGCAAGGCGCCGTTCATCTGGTCGACCGACGGGGCCAAGAAACTCATCAAGCTCGAAGTGTCCGAGGCCCTGGTTCGCCTGGTGGAGGAGCGCCGCAAATACTGGCGGACGCTGCAATACCTGGCCGGTCTCGACGTAGCCAAGCTCGACGCCGACCACCGTTCCGAACTCGATGCACTGCAGGAGCAGTACAAGGCGGCGGTCAACGAGCGGGAATCCTCGCTCGACGCGATCGCCAAGGCGATGAGCGAGCTGGCGGCCTCGTCCAACGCGCCGGCCAGCGGCATCTCGCTGGGCGGCTTCGGCACGGCTCCGGCAGCCGCGGCGGCCCCGCCAGCGGCGGCCGCCAACGGCTCGGCGGTGGTCTCGCTCGCCGAGGAAGACATCACCAAGTGTTCGAACTGCAAGACCTGCTACCAGGACCTTCCCGAGCTCTTCGAGAAGACGAAGATCGTCGTCGACGGAAGTGCGAAGGAAGTCGCGCATCTCATTCCGGGCGCCCTGGCGAAGGTGAAGGTCACGCCGGACCTCAAGAGCAAAGTCGCGCGGGTTGCCGCCAACTGCGACTCGGAGATCATCCATGAGCAGTGAGGCATCGGTGCCCGGATCGGACGATTTCGAGCGCTTCCGGCGCGCGGCGAACGCCCTCGAATCGACGCAGAGCGAACTCGAGGAACTCGAGAACAGCGAGGCCTTCAAGGTCTTCCAGAAGCAGCTCACCTTGCTGCGCAAGCGGCTGTTGAATGACCCGAAGTCGCTCAGGCAGGTATTCATCGCCGACGGCACGCAGGCGATCGTCTGGGAGTTCAAGCAGGACAAGCTGGGCCCCAACTTCGTCAAGACCCTATGGAACCTGCTGCTGCGCGACGACGACATGTCGACGATCCTGCAGCGCTTCGTCTGGGCCGTGCCGCTCAAGTTCAAGCGCAAGTTCATCGCGGGGCTCGATGAGCACCTCTCCGACCGCTACCCGATGTTCAAGGGACTGTCGAAAGGGTGGCCGGGCGAGAACTACATCCCGCCCTATATCCGCCCGGCGGAGGAGCGCAAGAAGGACTTCGACCTCGTGACCATGGGCTATCTGGGTTATCTGACCCAGGGCTATAGCCAGCGCGAAGTCGATCTCTTCGTCTGGCTCGAAGTGCTGCGTGACAAGCAGTGCGACGACCGTCCCTGCGAGCAGGGCGTGTGCGACGCCAAGGGCCGCAAGAAGGGCGGTTGCCCGGTCGTCATCCACATTCCCGAGATGCTCAACCTGATGGGTTCGGGCAAATACAAGGAGGCGATGAAGCTCATCCAGGCGTGCAATCCGCTGCCGAACGTCACCGGCCGCGTCTGCCCGCAGGAACTGCAGTGCCAGGGCGTCTGCACCATGACCGGGCGACCGATCGAGATCGGCCAGCTCGAATGGTTCCTGCCCGAGCGCGAACGGCTGTTGAACAAGGCGAACGGCGAAGAGCTGAACGGCTGGACGAACTATCAAACGCCGTGGGCGAGGGCCGAGAAGCCGCCGATCGCGGTGGTCGGCTCGGGGCCCGCAGGCCTGATCAACGCTTATCTGTTGTCCGTCGAAGGATTCCCGGTCACGGTATTCGAGGCCTTCCACGACCTCGGCGGTGTGCTGCGCTATGGCATCCCGGAATTCCGTCTGCCCAACGCGCTGATCGACGACGTCGTCGGCAAGATCGACCGTCTAGGCGGCAAGTTCGTCAGGAACTTCGTCGTCGGCAAGACGGCAACCCTGCAGGACCTCAAGGACGCGGGCTTCTGGAAGATCTTCGTTGGCACCGGCGCGGGACTGCCGCGGTTCATGAACATTCCCGGCGAGCATCTCAACGGCGTGATGAGCGCCAACGAATTCCTCACCCGCGTGAACCTCATGCAGGCCAGGCTCGACGACTACGAGACTCCGCTTCCCGTCGTGAAAGACAAGCACGTCATCGTCATCGGCGGCGGCAACACCGCCATGGACGCGGCGCGCACCTCCAAGCGGCTGGGTGCAAAGGTCACCATCGTCTATCGACGCACCAAGAAGGAGATGCCGGCCCGCGTCGAGGAGCTGCATCACGCGCTGGAGGAAGGCATCGAGCTGCAGGTGCTGCGGGCGCCGCGCGAGTTCGTCAGCGGCGGCGAGCATCACGTCTGTCACACGGTTCTTGACGTCATGGAGCTGGGCAAGCCGGATGCGTCCGGGCGGCGTTCGCCCATCGCCACCGGCCAGACCGAGACCATGGCCGTCGATCTCGTGATCATGGCGCTGGGCAACGATTCCAACCCGATCATCAAGGACTCGGAACCTCGCATCAAAACCTCGAAATGGGGCACGCTCCTGGTGGAAAACGGCGCCGAGACGACGTTGAAGGACGTCTATTCTGGCGGCGACGCCACCCGCGGCGGTTCGACGGCCATCAATGCGGCCGGCGACGGCAAGGCGGCGGCCGAGCAGATCGCCAAGGAAATCCCCTTCACAGCCGCCGAGATCAAGGACCTGGTGGCCAAGGCCGCGGCCTACACAACCCAGGCCCAGACCGCGTACACGATCATCAAGCGCAAGGATCTGGCCACCGGCATCGTGGAGGTCACGGTCAAGGCCCCGGTGGTCGCCGGCGCCGCCAAGGCGGGCCAGTTCGTCCGCGTGCTGCCCGGTCCCAAGGGCGAACTCATACCGCTCACCCTGGCAGACTGGGATGCCAAGGCCGGCACCATCGATCTGGTGATCCAGGGCGTGGGCACCAGTTCCATCCTGATCAATCAGATGAAGGTGGGAGAAGCGTTGGACGGCGTCGCCGGACCGCTGGGCCAGCCCTCCAAGCTGCACAAATACGCGGCGGACGAGACGGTGGTGTTCTGTGCCGGCGGCGTTGGTCTTCCCCCGGTCTACCCGATCATGCGCGAGCACTTGCGGCTCGGAAACCACGTCACGTTGATCGCCGGCTACCGCACGAAGACGGCACTGTTCTGGACGGGCGAAGGCGAGCGCGTCGACATGCTGCAGAAGAAATATGGCAAGCAGCTCGACGTGATCTATGCCACCAACGACGGCACCTTCGGCGTCAAGGGCTTCGTCACCACGCCCTTGCAGGAGATGCTGGACGACAACAAGTCGAGCAAGGGACGCAAGATCGCCGAAGTGATCGCCATCGGCCCGCCGCTGATGATGCGCGCCGTGGGCGAGCTGACGAAGAAATACGAAGTGCCAACCGTCGTCAGCCTCAACTCGATCATGGTGGATGCCACGGGCATGTGCGGCGCCTGCATGGTGCCGGTGAACATCGGCGGCAAGATGGTGCGCAAGCACGCCTGCATCGACGGGCCCGAACTCGACGCCCACTTGATCGATTGGGACAAGTACCTGCCGCGCTTCAATCAGTTCAAGGTGCAGGAACAGGAAAGCAGGGCGAAGCACGGCCTCGCCTGACACGTTTGCAGTATCCGGCCCGTGGGCGACCGCGGGCCGGCAGCGTTCCAGCCCAATGGCCGCGCCACGGTGAAAGGAGTTCGGGATGCTGACGGATGCGGAGGGCCTGCGATGACCATCCCTTCAAACGGCGCGTTCACCATCGGCGATCGATTGAGTCCGCCCGGCGAGAGCGCCTTGCAGGCGTCGGCCAACCGGCCCAACGCCATGCTCTGCGCCAAGCCCGATTGCGCCGGCTGCGGCGTGGCGCTGGCGGCGCGCACGGTCATCGATGCGGCGATCCGCGTCTCGAGGCGGCTGACGGTCGTCACGGTGACGGATTGCCTGAAGCCGGCGCCCAACCCTGCATCGCGAGCCGTGACATTCAAATCCGCAACAGCCGTGAAAGCTGCGGAGGGAGCCGCGCCCATTCTCGTCCATACCGACGAGGCGTCGGACGGGCTCGAGGCTCTGGCAGGCCGGGATATGCTGCTCGTCTGCTATGACAAGACGACGGGCGAGAGGCCACAACTTTTCCAGGAGATCATCGCCGCGCCGGGCCTGCGGTATGGTGCGACGGCGACGATTGCCGATATCCGCGATCTGGAAAGCAAGATCGCGAAGGCTATGGCTCTCACAGGCCCGCGCCTCGTTGTTGTTTTGGCGCCGTGCCCACTGGATTGCGGCTCGCAACCCCAGGACACCGTCCGGCTTGCGCGTCTGGCCGTCGAGTCGGGATTGTTTCCGGTGCTCGAAGCCGAGAACGGCCGCATCACGCGCAGCCGGCGGATCCGGCGACGCCTTCCCGTTCGCGACGTACTGAAACTCCAGGCCAGGTTTGCGGACGTCCTGAAAGTCGACGGCGATCCGCGCCTGGCCGCGCTGCAAGCCGCTGCGAACGATCATATCCGAGCCTTCAATTTGCTTCGCCGCGACGGAGAGGTCTGAATGCGCCCCGTCTTCGTATCCCTCGAGCCCCCCTGCAACAGGGCCTGTCCGGCCGGCGAGAACATCCAGGGCTGGCTGTCCTACGCGCAGAGCGGAGATCACGAGCGCGCCTGGCGTCTGCTGACCCAGGACAACCCGCTGCCGGCGTGCACGGGCCGGGTCTGCTATCACCCGTGCGAATCGCGCTGCAACCGAATCGAGATCGATGCCGCCGTCGGCATCCAGTGTGTCGAGCGATTCCTGGGCGACGAAGCGATCCGGCAACAATGGAGTTTCACGCCCCCGTCAGCCGAGACCGGCAAACGCATTCTCGTGATCGGTGCGGGACCGGCGGGTCTGTCCGCCGCCTGTCATCTCCGGCTTGCGGGACATGCCGTCGTCATCCGCGAAGCGTCACCCAAGGCCGGGGGATTGCTGCGCTACGGCATTCCCGCCTACCGGCTGCCGCGCCAGAGGCTCGACGCCGAAATCGCGCGGATCACGGCAATGGGCGTGGTCCTCGAATGCAACACCAGGGTCAATGACATCGAGAGCGCCCGTCGCGACGGCCGCTTCGACGCCGTCTTCCTGGCCATCGGCGCCGGTCTCGCCAAGCGCACGGCCATTCCCGGGGCGGCGGCCGCGAACGTGCTTGATGCCGTGAGCGTTCTGCGCAGCCTGGAGCAGGGGGAGAAGCCGCGTCTGGGCCGCAGGATCGTTGCCTATGGCGGCGGAAACTCGGCATTGGACGTGGCACGCAGCGCGAAGCGCCTGGGCGCAGGAGACCCCGTCATCGTCTATAGGCGCAACCGCGCCAAGATGCCGGCCCATGACTTCGAGGTCGAGGACGCGCTGGCGGAGGGCGTGCGTGTGACCTGGCTTTCGACCATCACCCAGGCCGGCGAAGGCACGATCACGGTCGAGAAGATGGAACTCGATCGCAACGGGTTTCCTCAACCGACCGGCGCCTTCGAAACGCTGGACGCCGACACGGTCATCCTCGCGCTGGGCCAGGACGTCGACAGCTCCTTGCCGCGATCGGCCGGGCTGGCGCTCAGGAACGGCGCGGTCCCCGTCGGCCAGGACATGATGACGGCGACCGATGGCGTGTTCGCCGGAGGCGACATGGTTGCGGGCGAGCGCACGGCCACGGTGGCGATCGGCCACGGCAAGAAGGCGGCACGTCACATCGACGCCTGGCTGCGGGGAACCCGTTGCGAAGCGGCCGAACCTCGCCAACCGGCGCGGTTCGATCAGATGAACAGCTGGTATTACGCCGACGCCGAGCGCAGCGAGCCCGCGATGTTGCCGATGCAGGAGCGGCAGAAGACATTCGGCGAGGTCGTCCAGGGAGTCAGTGAGCCAACGGCGATCAGGGAGTCCAGACGCTGCCTGTCCTGCGGGAACTGCTTCGCCTGCGATAATTGTTATGGTGTTTGTCCCGACAACGCGGTGACAAAGCGCGGCATCGGGCTGTACGAGTTCGACTACGACGGCTGCAAGGGCTGCGGGCTATGCGCGCAGGAATGCCCAAGTGGCGCGATCGCCATGACGTCAGACTGAAACCGAGCGGCGAACGAAAATGAAAGCAAAGGTCGATATCCGCAAACAGATCGAGGTGCGCGCCTATCATATCTGGGAGAGCGAAGGGCGGCCGCACGGACGCAGCGACGAGCATTGGCGCAGGGCCGAGGCCGAAATCCTGGCGAACGGCAAGGCGAAGCCCCGCGTGCGGGCCAAGGCCGCGGCGCCGAAGGGACGAAAGACCAAAGCCGTCAAGTCCTGATCCGGCGCGAAGCCCAGACCGCCTGGCCAAGAGCGATGCTTCCATCGTTGGGCGGAACACGGCGATGCCATAGCGGCCTGTGACCGGCTTCGCGGAGCGCATGGATGGCCATCTCCGTGAGGCTGGCGTTCTGGAAACAACCGCCCGTCAGAACAACCTGGTCGACGCAAGCCTGTCGGGCCGCCGCCGCGATCGAAGTCGCCAGTCCGGCATGGACCGCCCGGGAGATGGCGCCGAGCGTCACGCCGGATCGCAGGTCTGACAGCAACCGTTCCAGCGCGGGCTGCCAATCGAGCAGCACTTCGCCGTCCAACAGCGGGAACGGATAAGGCTCGATCATTGCCTGGTCGCTTGCTGCCCATTCGAATTCCGCCGCGGCCTGGCCTTCGTAGGTGGATCGCTGCCGGACGCCACAGAGGGAGGCAAAGGCGTCGAAAAGCCGTCCCATGCTGGATGTCAGGGGAGCGTTCGTCGGATCGCGCAGCATGGCCCGGAGCACATCGCGCTCCCGGGGCGTGAATTCGGCCAGCGGCGCCAGATTTTCCATCTCAAAGGTGCGATCGCCGAAGGCCTGATAGAGAAGGCCAAGCGCTGCCCGGCGCGGTTCGCGCGCCGCCATTTCTCCCCCAGGCAGGCGGAACGGACGCAAGTGTCCCAGGCGTCGCCAGCAATCGTTCTCCACCACGAGAAACTCACCGCCCCAGATGGTGCCGTCGGTGCCGTAACCCGTGCCGTCCCAGGCCACGCCGAGCACAGGTGGCTGAACACCGTTCTCGGCCATGCATGCAACGACGTGGGCCAGATGGTGCTGCACCGCGACCGTTTCCCCCGCCCGTTCCGGCGCCATGCGGGTGGTGGCATAGTCGGGATGCAGATCGTGCGCGACGGTCCGCGGTTCGATGCCACGCAAGCGCAGCAGATCGTCGGCCAAGCGCTCGTGCGTCGCCCGTGCCCCCGGCGTATCAAGGTCGCCGACGTGCTGGCTGACCAGAACCGCATCCTCGAGCGTCGCGGCGATGGTTGTCTTGAGGTGCCCCCCCAGGGCGAGAATCCCGGGCTTTGCGCCGGACAGCGCGATGGAGACCGGTGCGTAACCTCTGGCGCAGCGCAGAACCTGCGGCTCTCCGCTGAGAATCCGTGCGACAGAATCGTCGACCGGGCGGACAATCGGGCGGTCGTGGACCAGGAAGGCATCCGCGATGGCGCCGAGACGGGCGAGCGCTTCACTTTCATCGATGACGATCGGTTCGTCCGACACGTTGCCGCTGGTGGCCACGACGGGGAATCCCAGTTCCCGCAACAACAGGTGGTGCAGCGGAGCATAGGGCAGAAAAGCGCCGAGCCATGGATTGCCGGGAGCCACGGCCTGGGCAATGCCGTCGCGGTCCCGCCGCACCAAGACGATGGGATGCG
The DNA here is from genome assembly GCA_028871345.1 of Alphaproteobacteria bacterium. Taxonomy (GTDB): domain Bacteria; phylum Pseudomonadota; class Alphaproteobacteria; order Micropepsales; family Micropepsaceae; genus Rhizomicrobium. The sequence goes on from JAGWNK010000016.1 coordinate 62,120, forward strand.
CGGGGGATGCGAGAAGGTCCCGCTCTTGGGGACTGACCGCGCAGGCCGCTTGGACGTCCGCCAAGGCGGGGAAAAGCACGGCAAACGGCTTGTCGGGCCGGTGCTTGCGCGCCCGCAACAGCGCGACCGCCGCCTCATTGCGCGCATCGGCGAGAAGATGGAAGCCGCCGATGCCTTTGGCGGCCACGATGCGGCCGTCACGGATGGCATCAGCCGCCCGGACGATGGCCGTCTGATCCCGCGCTTCCTCGGCGCCCCTTGCGTTGCACAAGACCACCCTGGGCCCGCAGACCGGACAGGCATTGGGTTCGGCGTGGAAACGGCGGTTCAGCGGATCGGCGTACTCCGCCGCGCAGGCGGGGCACATCGCGAATCGGCGCATCGATGTGCGGCTGCGATCGTAAGGCAAATCCTCGATGATGCTGTAGCGCGGGCCGCATTGCGTGCAATTGATGAACGGGTAGAGGTGGCGCCGGTCCGAGGGATCGAACAGCTCACGAAGGCAGTCGTCACAGGTCGCGAGGTCCGGCACGATCCGCGCCAAGCGCGCGCCTTGCATCGCACTTTCGCGGATCGCGAATCGACCGCCACCGAGAATTTCCATCGGCTCGACGGTCAAGGCCTCGACGACGGCGTGCAGCGGCCCCGACGATTTCAGCGCGCCGAGAAGCTGATCGAGCATTTTCGCCGGTCCTTCGGCTTCCAGGCTGACGCCCGTGGGCGTGTTGGTGACGAAACCGGAAAGGCCCATGCGGCTGGCAACGCGGTAGACGAACGGACGGTAGCCGACACCCTGAACGATGCCGCGAATGTCGACTCGGATGCGACGGTTCACGTGCCCACCGTCAGAAGCCGCGTCTCGGACCGCGCGCCGGCATGCCCGCGGGCCGCGCCGTCCATCAGGATTTTCATCGCCGGCGCCTCGTGCATGGAGGGCTCGATGCGTCCATTTCCTCGATTTCGCAGCGTATCCGATCCGCGACGATGGTTGTAGCGGTCGAAACGGCCGGCGACAGCGGCGCGCCGACCTCGAAACATTCGCCTTCGATGGCATAGACGATCACGGCCGAGGGCAGCCGAGCCAGCGTACGGCCAAGCTCGATGGCAGCCGCTACTCCGAAACCGTGGCTGGAAAGATCGGAACGGGATTGCGGCAGCGGACCCTGCGCCGCATCGATACGGTGAACCGTGCCTGGCGGCGCCTGCAACCTGGAGGCGTCGATCATGAAGACCGCAGAAGCATCCTCGATCTTCGCCAGGATGGCCGTCGCCTCGCCGTCGAGCTCATAGACCTCGGCACGGCCAGCCAGCATATGACGCAGGAGGCGGGCGGTAACGCGGCCGGCCCCGTCATCGCCCCGCTCAAGATTGCCGATGCCCAGAACGACGATGGTCGAGGTCACCCTTGGCCCCGATCCACGTCGAGGCGCAGGAAATGCGCCGAGCAGGAGATGCAGGGGTCGTAATTGCGGATGGCCTGCTCGCAGCGGTGCTGCAGCTCCTTGTCGGGAAGGTCGAGCCAGTCGCCGACGAAGCTCGTCAAATCCTTCTCGATGGTCGGCTGGTTCTGCGACGTGGGGGCGGCGATGCGCGCGAAGGTCACCGAGCCGCTGTCATCAATCGTGTAGCGGTGATAGCAGATGCCGCGCGGGGCCTCGGTGGCATGGCAGCCGGAACCGGCCCGCATCGGCCCATCGATGAAAGGCCTGTCCGGCGGCTCGTAGGCCTGGACGATCCGCAGCGCCTCTTCGCAGGCGTAGACCACTTCTACCGCCCGCACGACGATGCTCTTGAAGGGATTGTTGCAGGTCTCTCCCAAGCCGGCTTCGCGCGCGACCTGCTGCGCTGTCGGCGTCAGCCGGTCGAAATTGAGGCTGTAGCGCGCCAAGGGCCCCGTGAAATAGGCGCCGCGCGCCCTGATGTGCGAGTGCAGGGCCGTCGAATGCTCGACATGCACCTCTTCGATCGTATCGTCGTAGTCCTCGATGGGGATATCCATGCCCTTGTTCGAGACCAGGCGGCCCTCATTGAGCGGATACTCGTCCGGGTGGCGCAGGGCGACAAATTCGTAGTCGCGCTGGTTGTCCGGAAAATCGAATGTCGAGACCAGGCGCACCGTATCGATCGCGGCGTCCCTGGCCCATTTCAGCTTGTCGGCCAGCGGCGCCAATTCGCGCCTGGCCGGCACGCGGTAGAAGCCGCCGACGCGCACATTGATGGGATGGATCTCGCGTCCGCCCAGGATCGTCATGATCTCGTTGCCGATCTTCTTCAGCTCGAGCCCCTTCTTGACGATGTCGCCATGGTCCTTGGCCATGTGGATGGCGCTGTCGTAGCCCAGGAAATCGGGCGCATGCAGCATGTAGATGTGCAGCACGTGGCTTTCGATCCACTCGCCGCAATAGATCAGCCGCCGCAGCTCGCGCAGCGGACCGCCGACCTTGATGCCGAGAATCTTCTCGATCGCATGGACCGATCCCATCTGATAGGCGATCGGGCAGATACCGCAAATGCGGGCCGTGATATCGGGCACTTCCAGGCAGGAACGGCCGCGCAGGAACGCCTCGAAGAACCGCGGCGGCTCGAAGATGCGCAGCTCTGCGCTCTTGACCGTACCGTCCCGCACCACGACCTTGAAGGCGCCCTCGCCCTCCACCCGGGCGAGGTAATCCAGCTTGATGGTCTTACGAGTCATGGCGTTGCCTCTCGGCACGGAACTCCTCGGCGTTGACGTTGAACGTGCTAAAGACGCGCTTGATGTTCTTCTCGTCCATGCCCAGATGCGCCATCTGCCGGCTCAGAGAGACCGTGTTCGGCGTCTCCTTTGGCCCGAAGCAGCCATAGCAGCCGCGGTCGTAGGACGGGCACAGGGCGCCGCAGCCGGCATGCGTGACTGGCCCAAGGCACGGTTTTCCGTGAGCCACCATGACGCAGACATTGCCCTTCAGCTTGCACTGCAGGCACACGCTATGCGCCGGGGTCACCGGCTTGCGTCCGGCGAGCAGCGCCGAGATCAACTCGATGAGCTGGCGCTTGTCGATCGGGCAGCCCCGCAGCTCGTAATCGACCTTCACATGCGCCGCGATCGGCGTCGACGTCGCCAGCGTGCTGATGTAGTCGGGCCGCGCATAGACGATGGAGATGTACTCCTTGACGTTCGCGAAGTTGCGCAGCGCCTGGATGCCGCCTGCGGTGGCGCAGGCGCCGATGGTGACGAGGATGTTGGAGCGGGCTCGGACATCCTGGATGCGCGCGGCATCATGGGTGGTGGTGATCGATCCTTCCACCAGCGAGACATCGTAGCGGCCGCTGATTTCGCCGCGGGTGGCTTCGGGGAAATAGGCGACGTCGACCGCCCCGGCCACGGCCAGGAGGTGGTCTTCGCAATCGAGCAAGGTCAGCTGGCAGCCGTCGCAGGACGCGAACTTCCAAACCGCGAGGCGGGGTTTCTGGGCGGGCATCAAAGCTCCTTCACCGCCATCAGCGGCCTGAGAACGTCGTTGCGGAACACCGGGCCGTCGCGGCACACGAAGGCCGTGCCGAGCTGGCAATGTCCGCAAAGGCCGACACCGCACTTCATGTTGCGCTCCATCGACAGGTACATGGCGGTGTCCGGAACACCCGCATCGCGCAACGCTGCCGCCCCGAAGCGCATCATGACCTCGGGCCCGCAGACATAGGCGATGGTATTCTGCGGGTCGAAGGACGCCTGTGGGACGAGCGCGGTCACCACGCCCACATTGCCGTACCAATCCTCCCCGGACGTATCGACCGTGACCTGAATTTCGACATCGAGGCGGCGGCGCCATTGTTCGATCTCGCGACGGAACAGGATGTCGGCAGGCGTGCGCGCTCCGAACAGAAGCGCGAACCTGCCGTAATCCTTGCGGCTGGCAAGCACCGCATAGATCAGCGGCCGCAGCGGCGCCAGACCGAGCCCGCCGGCCACGATGACGACGTCGCTGCCCTTGGCGGCATCAACCGGCCAGCCGACGCCGAACGGACCTCTCACCCCGATGACGTCGCCGGGACCGAGGCGGGTCAGGGCGCCGGAGACCGGTCCCACCGCGCGGATGGTGTGGATCAGGCCGCTATCCGCACGATCGCGGTCGCCGCTGATGCTGATCGCCGCCTCACCGACGCCGAAGGCGGTGAGCATGTTGAACTGACCCGGAGCGAACGCGAGCGGCCTGCCGTCCTCCATTTCGACGGTCAGCGTCCAGACGTCGGACAACTCGCGCACGCGCCGGCGCACCCGCCCGATACGCGGCACCATCGGATCGTCGCCGGCCGCGATGGCCGGAGCTTCAGCTGTGTACGCCATAGACATCGAGAATCTGCAGGCGGGCGGCCTGCAGCCTCTGGATAAGGATAGGCATGAAACGCTTCATCAATTCGTAGCCGAGGGCGTGGTCGTCCTCGCATTTGCCGCGCAGGCACGCCGCGTCCATGGCGATGGCGCGCGTCAGTTCGAGGGCCTTGGCATCCATGCCCCAGCGGTAGGGCGGCACCAGCCAGGAGGCCCCGACAATCTCGCTTTCGCCCACCGTCTGGATGGACAACGAGCGTGCCGGCGCGGAGATCTGCAGCGCCACCCGCCCGGAGCGTACGAGATAGAACTGATCGGCGGGATCGCCCTCGTGGAAAATGTACTGGCCGGCCTCGAAGCGCACATTCTTGGCGCATCCCGACAGGAGGTTCGTGAACTCCTCTTTCATGCCGGAGAAGAACGGGTGCTCCCGGACGATGCGTTCGAGCCCTTCCATGACGATCTCCTAATGCGGCTCGCTGCTGCGGATAGCGGCGACTTCTTCGGTGATATCGATGCCGACCGGGCACCAGGTGATGCAGCGCCCGCAACCGACGCAGCCCGACGTGCCGAACTGGTCATGCCAGGTGGACAGCTTATGGGTCATCCATTGGCGATAGCGCGACCTCGTCGTCGAACGCACGCTCCCGCCATGGACATAGGAATAGTCCATGGTGAAGCATGAATCCCAGCGGCGGGACCGCGAGCTTTCGGTTCCCGTCAGATCGCTCGCCTCCTCGACCGAGGTGCAGAAGCAGGTGGGACACACCATCGTGCAGTTGCTGCAGGCCAGGCAGCGCTCGGCGACGTTGTTCCAGCGGACGTGATCGAGGTTGCGCAGCAGCAACTGATGGACGTCGTCGGATTTCATCGACCGGCCCATCGACGACGCCGTGGCCGCGATCACGGCGTCGGCCGCCTTTGCATCTTGCGACGTGGCCGGTCTCTTGGGGAGCTGATCCAGGACCTCGCGACCCGCATCAGAGCCGGCTTCGATCAGGAATCGGTGTTGGCCGCCGTCCAACAGCTCAGTCAGGTTGAGGTCGAAGCCGCCGGCGACCTTCGGGCCGGTGTTCATGGATACGCAGAAGCAGGTGCCGCCCGCCTTGCCGCAGTTGACCGACACGATGAAGGCGTCGTTGCGGCGCGCGCGGTAATGAGGGTCGGCATGCTCGCCGTTCAGGAAAACCTTGTCCTGGATGGCGATGGCATGCAACTCGCAGGCGCGCACGCCAACTAGCGCGAAGCGCTCGGGCCGGGGCGGTTCATGTTCGACGGTGGTCTTGTCGCCTTCGCGCCGGGCGCGCCACAATTGCTGGATCGGCGCGTGCAGGAACTTCTTCCACGAATGCGGCCCGACCGCATAGCCGAACAAGGCCGCATCCTCCCGCCGCTTGAGGCGGTAGCGGCCGCCCTCCTGTTCGTCGGTCCATCCCGCCGGAAGCTGGTCGATGACGGCGATGTCATCATAGACGATCGCTTCGTCGCGGCGAGTGGGTCCGACCACGCGATAGCCGCGCTGCAACAGCACATCGAACAATGCCTGAAGATCCCGCCGCTCTATGATGGCGGTCGGCCCTGATCCGGCGCCGTCGGTTGTCATGATGTTCGCTGCTCGCCAAGGGGGTGAAAAGCATCGCGGATGTCTGACGTGTCATTCTATGAAGAAACGCAAGCTTGGCGCAATGCGGCGCAGCAGGCAGCGCGAGCGTCAAGAACGCAGCGTCAAACCTGCGTCATTTTGAGCGGGCCATCGCAATCGCGACCACGTGTTCGCTCACGCCAGGATCGTTGAGCAACGGTCCGATCGCACGCGCATAGCGCCGGCGCCAGTTGGGATACTGTGTCGTGCTGCCGGGAAGATTCGTTTGATGGGCTTCACCCGCCAGATCGTCGAGCTGAACCATCAGCAGGGCTGATGGTGTACATGCCAGGAAGCGGTGGACGGCCTGTGCCAATTCGTCCACCCAGCCCGAGTGGACGGCGTCCTCGACCGACCATCCTTCGGGCAATAAGCCCTCCTCGGCCACCCCCGCCAAAAGGGCCCGCTTGTCGCCCTCCCTCTCCTGCCGCGCCTGGGCTTCCTCTTCGGGCGTCCGGAACAGGCCGAGGCGGGCCTTGGCGGACAGATCGCAGGCCTCCCAGAAGCCGCGCAGGGTCGGCAGGTCGTGCGTCGAAGCCGAGACGGTGGCCAGGCGGGGATAATGCCCTGGCCGGTGGAAGCGATGATGCTCGCGCTCGAAGTAGAGAACCCGGCAGGACAGAATGTCGGCGTCAGCCATTCGCTGGCGAAAACCCTCCGGGACGGTCCCCAGATCCTCGCCGATGACGACGCAGCGGTGCCGCTGGCTTTCCAGCGCCGCGATGGCCAGAAAATCGTCGAGTGGGTAGCGGACATAAGCGCCGGCGGACGGCGGGGCTCCCACCGGAATCCAGAACAGACGCTGCCAACCCATTACGTGGTCGATACGCAGTGCGCCAGTGTGACGCATATTGGCTTGCAATAGCATTTTCACGTGGTCGTAACCGGTCGCCTTCAGGCGATCGGGCATCCAGGGAACGACACCCCATTCCTGTCCGCTTTCGTTGAACGGATCGGGAGGCGCTCCCACGCGGGCCTCTCCGGCGAACAGGTCGCGATGATTCCAGTGATCGGCGCTGTGGGCATCCGCACTGACAGCAAGATCGTTGTAAAGACCGATTCCCATGGCTCTGGAGCGCGCCAGCACGCCGATCTGCTCGATCTGCTCATCGCATTGCCACTGCAGGTATTTGAAGAAAGACGTTCGCTGGCCGAAGCGGTGATGGAAATCCGCTGATCGTATTGCGTCGCCGTCGCGATAAGCGGTAGGCCATGACTGCCAGCAGTGCGTCTGGAAGTGTTCGCTCAAGGCCTGGAACGCCGTGAACCACTCGAGTTCGACACCGCCCTGTTGGACGAAGCTCTGGAAGCGCGCGCTTCTCTCGCCGGCCCCATGGCGATCGCAAAAATGCCGATAGAGCTGCTCGAGGACCGCAAGCTTCAGACGCGCCACGGAACGGTAATCGACCCGGTCGCTCAGGCGCGCAGACTTCAACGCCAAGGCGAAATCATCGCTCTCGACCATCGCCCGGGCCTCTTCGCATTCGAGGAACTCGGGCACGGCGGTGACGTCGAGATAGAGTGGATTGCGGAACAACCTGCTGCACGGCGAGTAAGGGCTGGCGTCCTGCGGCGTGTCCAGGAACAGCGCGTGGAGGGGATTAAGGCCGATGGCATCCACGCCGCTGGCAGAGGCGCGATCGATCAGTTCGCGCAGGCCTCCAAAATCCCCGATGCCCCAATCCTGCGCGGTACGCAGGGCATAAAGCTGCGTGGCCAAGCCCCAGGACCGGCCGTTGTTCCAAGACGGCGGCAGATAACAGCGCGCCGGCGCCACAATCAGTCGCGTTTGCACTTGTTCATCGGCGTCGAGACGGAAGGTGTGGTAGCCCGGCGGCAAGCCGTCGAGCCGCAGCCGGCGCTCGGATATTTGGCGGTTGCGAGCCTGACCCACGGCTTCGACCGGCAGCTGCTCCAGCATCTGTTCGCCCGTCAGCACCGCTCCGCCCTCGGTCTGAACGCTCCAGCGGACCGTGCCATGCGTATCCGACGGAAGGCGAACCGGCACGACGAGGGCTGCAGGTTCCCGCGCAATCACGACCGGGGGCAGCGCATCACGCCAGGCCGCCTCCTGGTGCGCAAACCAGGCCATTTCGACGTCAGCCGGCGATGCCGCGTCCACGCCCCAGTTGCGCAGCAACAGACGCATGGTTTCCGGCGAGGTCTCGTGCAACGTGCCGTGGATGTTCCAGTAGCGCGCCTCGATGCCCAATGCCTCGGCCAAGCGACTGAGAGCGGCGGGCGCGTCCATGATTCACGCACCACCGGCGAAAAGCGCGAGCGACCGGGACTCGAGTGAAAATTGCGAGGATGCCGCGAATACCTTGTCGGAGCCGCCGTCATCCGCCGTTGTGTCGATGATACAGGTCCAGGCGCGGTCGAAGGGCACCCCCGGCAGCGCAAATTTCACGAAACTCGGCCCCGCGTTCATCAAGAGGAGGAACGAATGCGGGTCGAGCCGCCGCTTGTATGTCTCCGGCTCCATCTCCGCCATCGCCGCAAAACGCACGCCGAGGCAATGATTGTCGGGCCGCGACCAGTCGGCTTGAGCCATTTCGCGGCCATCAGGCGACAGCCAGACGATGTCCTTGACGCCACTTTCGTCCACGCGATCCCCCAGGAAGAACGCCGACCTTCGGAAGACCGGATGTTCCAACCGCAGCCTTACCAATCGCTGAACGAAGCCCAGCAATGCCTGGTCGCGGCGGGACCAGTCGATCCAGCTGGTCTCGTTGTCCTGACAATAGGCGTTGTTGTTGCCGAACTGGGTGCGGTCCATTTCATCGCCCGCCAGAAGCATCGGGATGCCCTGCGACAACAGAAGCGTGGCGATCAGATTGCGCTTCTGACGCGCCCTCAGCCGCAGGACGGCCGGATCGCGCGTCGGACCTTCGGCGCCGCAATTCACGCTGAAATTGTCGTCCGAGCCGTCTTTGTTGTTTTCGCCGTTCTTCTCGTTGTGCTTTCGGCTGTAGCTGACCAGATCGGTGAGGGTGAAACCGTCATGCGCCGTGATGAAGTTCACGCCCGCCGTGGGCTTGCGCTTGGCATGACCGAAGACATCGCTCGATCCGGCCAGCCGCAAGGCAATATCGCCGACCCGATTCTGATCGCCACGCCAGAAGCGGCGCACGTCGTCGCGGTAGCGATCGTTCCATTCGCTCCAGCGCGGCGGGAAGCCGCCGAGGCGGTAGCCCGACGGTCCGAGATCCCACGGCTCGGCGATGAGCTTGGTCTTGACCAGCACGGGATCCTGAAGGATGGCCGCGAACAGGGGGGCTTCGGGCGAGAATCCGTCCGGGGACCGCGCCAGGCTCACCGCCAGGTCGAAGCGAAAGCCGTCGACCTGCATTTCCTGGGCCCAGTAGCGCAGGCTGTCCATGATCATTTGCTGCACGCGCGGATGGCCCACGTTCAAGGTGTTGCCGCAGCCCGTCGTGTCGCCATAGCGCCGCCTGTCGGACTTCAGGCAGTAATACGAGGCATTGTCGATGCCGCGGAACGACAGCGTCGGTCCCAGTTCGTCGCCCTCACCCGTATGATTGAAGACGACATCCAGGATGACCTCGATGCCGGCATCGTGCAGAGCCTGCACGGTGAGGCGGAAGTCTGCCGGATCCCCGTCCGAAAGATAGCGAGGCTCGACGGCGAAATAGCTGACAGGGTTGTAACCCCAGTATTCCTTCAGCCCGCGCTTGGCCAGGGCCGGCGGTGAGGCATAGGGATGGATCGGCAACAGTTCGACGGCCGTCACGCCCAATTCCCGCAGATGACGGATGACATCGGGGTGGCGCAGCCCGGCGCAGGTTCCACGCAGCGGCTTGGGCACTTTCGGATGAAGCATCGTGTAGCCGCGCAGGTGCAGCTCGTAGAGAATGCTGTGCGAGCGCGGAATCCGCAGCGCCGCGGCGTGGGTATCGCCGGCGGGCCGCACAACGCGGCATTTCGGAACAACACCGGCATCATCCCTCGGATCAAGGGAAAGGTCGCCATCCCCGAAGACGTAGCCGCACTGCAGCGGGTTCCATTCCAGCGCGCGCGTTAGCGCCCGCGCATAGGGATCGATCAGAAGCTTGTTGGGGTTGAAGCGATGGCCGTTGACGGGATCGTAGGGCCCATGCGCGCGATAACCGTAGAGCAGTCCATCACCGGCCCCGTCCAGGCGCCCGAACCAGATGTCATCCGAGCATTCCGGAAGTTCGATCCGCCGAACTTCCCGGGTTTCGTCGTCGAACAGACACAATTCGACCCGCTCGGCATTGGCGGAGAAGATCGCAAAGTTGACGCCTTGGCCATCGGGCGTGGCGCCCAGCGGAAATGGCCGACCTTCCTTGAGACCCAATTCGCCCGACATCAGGCCCTCAGGACGAGCGCGCCGAGCGGCGGCAGGGTGACGCTGATGGAGTCCGGCTGCCCGTGGCAGGAAAGCCCGGTCGTCGACACACCGCCGGCATTGCCGACGTCGCTGCCGCCATAGAACGTTGAATCCGTGTTGAGAATTTCCCTGTAGTGGCCCGCGTGCGGCACGCCGATGCGGTATCCCCGGCGTACCACGGGCGTGAAATTGCAGACCACGACCACGAAATCGCTGGGGTCGCTGCCGCGGCGGATATAGGAGATCACGCTCGCGTCCGCGTCATTGCAGTCGATCCACGAAAAGCCCTCGGGTTCGCAGTCGTGTTCATGCAGGGCCCTGCAATCGCGATATAGATGGTTGAGGTCGCGCACCAGGCGCTGCAGACCGCCATTCAGAGGGTCATCCAGGAGATGCCAGTCGAGACTGGCGTCGTGGTTCCATTCGCGCTCCTGGCCGAATTCGCCGCCCATGAATAGAAGCTTCTTACCCGGCTGCGTGAACATGTAGGCGTAATAGGCCCTCAGGTTGGCGAATTTCTGCCAGCGGTCGCCCGGCATCTTGTTGAGCAGCGAGCCTTTGCCGTGCACGACCTCGTCATGCGAAAGCGGCAGGATGAAGTTCTCGGTAAAGGCATACAGAAGGCCGAAGGTCAGATTGTTGTGGTGGAACTTGCGGTGGATGGGCTCCTTCGACATGTACTGCAGCGTGTCGTGCATCCAGCCCATGTTCCATTTGTAGCCAAAGCCCAGCCCTCCCAGGTATGTGGGTCGCGACACCATGGGCCACGCGGTCGACTCTTCGGCGACCGTGATCGCCGAGGCATGGTTGGCATAGACCAGTTCGTTCATGCGACGCAGGAAATCGATGGCTTCCAGGTTCTCAACGCCGCCATGGATGTTGGGAACCCACTCGCCCTCCTTGCGGCTGTAGTTGCGGTAGAGCATGGAAGCCACCGCATCGACGCGCAGACCGTCGAGCCCGAACCGGCGCAACCAGAAAAGGGCGTTCGACAAAAGGAACCCGCGGACCTCGTTGCGGCCGAAGTTGTAGATCAGCGTATTCCAGTCGGGATGGTAGCCCTCGCGCGGGTCGGAATGCTCGTAGAGATGGGTGCCGTCAAACAGGGCAAGGCCGTGCATGTCGCTGGGGAAGTGGCCGGCAGCCCAGTCGAGCAGGACGCCGATCCCCGCGCCATGACAGCGCTCGACAAAACCGCGAAAGTCGCCCGGCAGGCCATAGCGGCTGGTCGGCGCAAACAGGGCCGTCGGCTGATAGCCCCAGGATCCGGCGAAGGGATGCTCCGCCACCGGCATCAACTCGATATGGGTGAACCCCATGTCTTTCACATAGGGCACCAGCGTGTCGGCCAGCTCGCTGTAGCTCAACGGCCGGTTTCCTGGAGCGCGTCGCCAGGAGCCCAGATGAACTTCATAGATTGAGACGGGAGAGCGGCGGTCCGCCTTCGGGCCGGTGACGGCGGGCTCCGCCAACGCCCCGACCCTGGCATCGCCGCACACGACCGAGGCTGTCCGCGGCGGACACTCCGCCTCGTAGGCATAGGGGTCAGCCTTCAGGAGGATGGCGCCCTGACGGGTCTTGATTTCGTACTTGTACCGGGCGCCCTGGCCGATGCCAGGCAGAAAGATCTCCCAGATGCCGGCGCCGGGGTGAAGGCGCATGGGATAGACGCGTCCGTCCCAATTGTTGAAATCGCCAACGACACTGACGCGACGGGCGTTCGGCGCCCAAACGGCAAAACTGGTGCCCTCGACCCCGTCCCGGGAGAGGGGGTGGGCGCCCATCTTTTCAAATGAACGCAGATAGTTGCCTTCAGCGTGCAGGTAGAGATCGAGCTCGCCCAAGAGGGGAGCGAAGGCGTAGGGATCGTCGATTTCAACCTCGTCGAGGCCGTCGCGGAGGCGCAGCCTGTAGGCAAACCGCTGCTGCCCCACCACACCGCCGAAGACCCCCGCGTCGTGAAGCTTTGGCAATTCGGCAACCACTTCGCCGCTGGCCCGGTCCAAGACGGAGACGGCGGTCGCGCCGGGACGGAAGATGCGGACGACGATCCCCTCCCCCTCCTCGTGCATGCCGAGATAGGCGAATGGGTCGTAGTCTTCTCCCGCCACAAGTGCGGCCAGGTGGGGGTGACGCAAAGACGGTGATTTGGAACGCGTGGCATCCATGGGCTGAGTATCGTCCTCATGTCCTTGCGCAAAGGCGGTCGCGCTTCCCATAGTCCTCACTTTCCCACCTCACCAATGTTTTTTTTGGCAGGCTCGCAGCTTAGATTGCCCATTTGTCGCATGTCCTGATTCTACACAGTAATAAGAGTTTTACCTGAATAAGATTTTATGCTTGGCGACAAACTAAATCGGGCGTCGCGAGTTTAGTGTGTAGATGTCCGGCAAGACGCCGCGTGGCGTGCGCGCGAGGCCGTTTTATGCGGGTTCTATTTGTAACGGCAGAGGCCTACCCCCTGGCGAAGACAGGCGGGCTCGCGGACGTCTGCCGGGCTTTGCCGCTCGCGCTGATGCACAGGGGAATCGATGTCCGCCTCCTGCTGCCCGGTTACCCCCGCGCCTACACCCGAATCGAACGGCCCCGGATCGTCGCCAAGCTGCCGACCATGTTGGGCATTTCGGATGCGACCTTGGTCGGAGGCGTCTTCCCGGACACCAACCTGCCGGTAATGCTCATTGACAGCCCGACTCTCTTCCGGCGGGGCGGCGGCCTTTACCAGGACATCGAAGGCCAGGACTGGCCCGACAACGCTCAGCGCTTCGCTTTCCTCGCCCGGGTGGGTATGGCGGTGGCAGTGGCGGAGACGAAGATCGGTTGGGTACCGGACGTCATTCACGCCAACGATTGGCACGCGGGTCTTCTGCCTTTGATGCTTCGTCAATCTGCCGAGCCGCGCCCCAAGACGGTGTTCACCACCCACAATATGGCATTCCAGGGCAACTTCCCGACGGACGTCCTGCCGAGCATCGGAGTGTCTCCGGAGTTCTTGGTGGATGGCGGCATCGAGTTCTACGGCCAGGTCTCGTACCTGAAAGCCGGTCTTAATTACGCCGACCGCGTCACGACGGTTAGTCCCACCTATGCCTCCGAGATCGTCACGCCCGAATTCGGTTGTGGCATGGAAGGGATCGTGCGGGCGCGAGGCGCCGATTTCAGCGGCATCCTCAATGGCATAGACGATGCTTTGTGGAACCCTGCGACCGACCCCTATCTGGCGCACAACTATCGCGAAAGCGACATTTCGGGTAAGCGCGCCTGCAAGACGGCGCTCCAGCGCGAATTCGGGCTACCGATCGACCCCGACAAGCCGTTGATCGGATTCGTCAGCCGCATCACGCACCAAAAAATGGCGGATGTGATCCTGGCCGCCTTGCCGTGGATCGCAGAACAGGATGCCCAGGTTGCGATTGTGGGCGAAGGAGACCCGTCTCTGGAAGCAGCCCTGACCGAGACCAGGGAGCGTTACGCCGAAAACGTGGCCCTTACGGTGGGCTATGACGAGCCGCTGGCCCACCAACTTCAGGCTGCCAGCGACATCCTCCTGGCGCCGGCAAGATTCGAACCGTGCGGGCTGACCCAGCTCTATGCGCTGCGCTATGGAACGCTGCCTGTCGTACGCCGGACGGGCGGCTTGGCCGACACCGTCGTCGATGCGACCGCCACCTCGATCGCCGACCGCAGCGCGACCGGGTTCGTGTTCGATGACGCCGATCTCGAAAGTCTCAAGTCGGCCGTCGGGCGCGCACTTGCTCTGTACCGGGAACCGCTGACATGGCGGCGCCTGCAGATCCAGGCCATGTCGCAGAATTTCAGCTGGGATGCCAGCGCCGCCAAATACGCCGCCTTGTACAGCGACCTGACGGGCGCGCCGCTGACGGAAGAGGACGATGAAGCCGAGACCGCGTTAGAAATTGCGAGACAAGCTGCGAGTTGACGCGTTATTATCCATGAGCCTGTTTTGGCTCTCAATCATGCGGTTTCGAGAGCAGACGAACGGCGGCCCCTTGAGGGGCGGGAGTGTGTCATGCCTGATGACAAGCACACCAATCCTTCAGAAGAAGAAATCCGCATCCGCAGCTATCTGATCTGGGAACGCGAAGGTCGACCGGAAGGAAAATCGGAGGAACACTGGCTCCGCGCCAAGGCGGAGCTGGATGCCGAATTCGAGGCCAAGTGGCGCGCGGCATCGCTGGAGGGAGAATCGACGACGTTCGTTCTCCCCTTGTTGCCGATATCGACCCCGCCGAGCAGAAGCGTCGCTGAAAAGATCGGAACCGAGACGCCGCGCGCAGCGGCCGGCTGACGCGACCGCGTCCGGCGTGCCGTTCAGTGCTGCCAAGCGATAAGCGGAAGCTCCGCAGGGAGCAGCGCGTTGGCGTGATAAGGCACCACGCGCACCGTGTAGTCCTCGAGCGGACGCGACGACGTGACCGCTCCCGCAAAGATATAGCCGTTGGTGGCGCCAGCGATGGCGTGCTCCTGATGGAGCATGATCACTTCGGGCGGGTATTCGGCCGTCTGGTCCGCGAACATCTCCACGCGCACGGAACGCGGCGACACCTCGCCCATGTAGACGGGCACCACCAGGTTCCAGGTGTCGTCGGTGCGGTTCACCATCGGGGTGCCGATGTGGAGGCTCGTCCACCGGCTGTGCAGGGTGCGTGACCACTGGTTCATGGACTTCGCCAGGGCGCAGTTGTCCTTGCGCCGCTCCTGCACCAGCTTGGCCAGCGGCAGGTAGGCCTTCTCGACATAGTCGTACATCATGCGAGCGCCGCCGAAGACGGGGGTCAGGCGCCCCATGCTCTCGCGGATGCGCGCCAGCCAGGCCCGCGGAAGGCCATCGGCATCGCGATTGTAGAATTCCGGAATGATCTGGTTCTCGAGGACGTCGTACAGGCTCTGAATGTCCCGGACATCGACATCTTCCGCGGCGCCGCCGCTGCCGTCGCCGATCGACCAGCCCACCTCGGAATTGTAGGCTTCGTCCCACCAGCCATCGAGCGTCGAGCAGTTCAGGCCGCCGTTGACCAGCACCTTCATGCCGCTGGTGCCGCAGGCTTCCCAGGGGCGGCGCGGCGTGTTGATCCAGACGTCGACACCCTGCACCATCTCCTGTGCCAGCGAAATATCGTAATCCTCCAGGAACACGACATGACGGCGGTAGCGGGGCTGCCGTGCCAGCCGGATCCACTCCTGGATCATCTCCTTGCCGACGGTATCGGCTGGATGGGCCTTTCCGGCCACGACGATCTGCACCGGGTGCATGTCATTGCGCAGCAGGTTGTCGAGGCGGTCGCGGTCTCTCAACAGCAGGTTCGGCCGCTTGTACTCGGTGAAGCGGCGGGCGAATCCGAGCGTCAGCACGTTGGGATCGAGAACGTGGTCGGCGCGCTGCACTTCCTCGAGATCGAAGCCGCCTTCGCGGAGATGGCGCGCCAGGTGGAAGCGCGCGAAGTGGACCAGGCGCTGGCGGCCCTCGCCGCGCATGCTCCAGATGTCCTCGTCGGAGACGACTTCGATGCGCTCAAGGCGTTCGGAGGGCGGCGTGCGCCAGCGCTCCTTGCCGTAGGCCTTGGTCCAGATCTTGTCGGAGCCCGCCGAATCCCAGGTCGGGATATGGACGCCGTTGGTGACGTGCGACACCGGGACTTCGCAGGACGGCCAGCGCGGGAACAGAGGCTGGAAGATGCGCCGGCTGACTTCGCCGTGCAGGCGGCTGACGCCGATGGTCATGGCGCAGCCGCGCTGGGCAAGAAACGCCATATTGAACTGCTCGTCGGGATCGTTCTGGTCGGATTTTCCGAGCGCCAGCACGTCGTCGATCTTGACGCCGCGGCCGTGCAGCGCCCCTTCGACATAAGGCAGGTATTTGCGCAGCAGACTCGAGGGGAACCGGTCAAAGCCCGCCGCGACCGGAGTGTGCGTGGTGAACACGTTGCCCGCGCGGGTGGCCCACAGCGCGTCCCAGAAATCGATGTTGGCCTTGAGCGCCAGTTGGCGGGCCCGCTCGATGGTGGCAAAGGCGGCGTGCCCCTCATTGACGTGGCAGATCTCGATCTCGGGATGAAGCATCTCGACCACGCGCCAGCCGCCGACGCCCAGAACGATCTCCTGCATCAGCCGGATTTCGGCGCCGCCCCCGTAGAGCTTGGCGGTGATGCCGCGATCGAGCGGGCTGTTCAGGGCGTCATTGCTGTCGAGCAGATAGAGCTTCACGCGCCCCACGGTTGCCTGCCAGACGCGCAGCTGGACCACCCGGCCCGGCATCTCCAGGCCGATCCGCAGCCAGCCGTCTTCCGGCAGGATGACGGGCTCGACCGGCATCGCGGCGGGTTCGTTATAGGGATAGAACTCCTGCTGCATCCCGCTGGCGTCGATGAGCTGGCGGAAATATCCTTCCTGGTAGAGCAAGCCGATGCCGACCACCGGGATGTCGAGATCGCTCGCGGCCTTCAAGTAATCACCCGCCAGAATTCCCAGTCCGCCGGCATAGAGCGGCAGTGCCGCGCCGAGCCCGAATTCCATGCTGAAATAGGCGATGCCCCCCAGACGCGAAGCGCCATCGGTGCCGCGGAACCAGCCGGGGCTCTGCAGATACTGCTGTCGCGCGCCGACGAAGGTGGCGAGCTTCTGCAGGAACCGCTCGTCGGCCGCCAGCTGCTTCAAGCGCTCGCGCGACGCACCATGCAGCACTGTCCAGGGATTGTGGGTCCGCTCCCACAGCTTGTCGTCGACGGCTCCCCACAACGCGTCGCCTTCATGGCTCCAGGTCCAGCGCAAATCGAGGGCCACGGACTGCAGTGCCGCGATCTCGGTTGGCAGTTGGGGCAATGGGATTGTCACCATGATCTCGATCCGTCGACAGCTCAGGGGAGAGGCCGCTCATGGCGGCAGAATCACGTTCTAAGCCTGCAGGTTAGTTCATTTTTATTAAAATTCCCTCCTTGCAGGAAAGACCCAGCAGAATGGAATGTCTCTCGCGGGCGCGCCAGACCCTTCTGTCATGCCCAAAGAAAAAAGCACCCCCTCCACGCTGTGGAGGGGGTGAGGCAACCGCAGAACGGGGACGTCCCGATAGTGCGGCTGTAACCTAGGATCGCTGGTGCGAAGCGATGATATTTTCTGCGAGTTCCTGTTTTCCGGATTTTGGTTTGGGATTGAGGTTTTGGTTGAGGGCGTGGTCGGCCAGGGCTGCGAGGGTGAAGTCGCCCGACAGGATCTGCTTGCCGAACGGGCTCGACCAGCCGGCATAGCGC
>JAGWNK010000083.1 GCA_028871345.1 Alphaproteobacteria bacterium
CGTCGAGTTCCGGCGCAAGCTTGATCTGGCAGGCAAGGCGGCTCGCCTCGTCCACGCCGAACGCGAAATCGAGCATGCCGCGTTCCAGCTCGTTCATCGGCTCCAGTTTTGGCAGCCACGCCGCATCGACATGGACATGGCAGGTGGCGCAGGCGCAGGCGCCGCCGCAATCGCCATCGCTCCCCGGAACATTGTGATCGACGGCGGCCTCCATCACCGAATAGCCGACCGGCGCATCGACCTGCCGCCGCGCGCCGTCAGGCGCCACGAATATCACCTGAACCATGGATCCGGTCACCAGACAGTTTCTCACCGTCCATCTAGAGGCAGGCCCGGCCCGGCCGCTTTGATTTTGCTCAAGTCGTCAGCGGCGGTGCAAGCGGGGCGCCGCCAGACCGAAGCTGCCGTCAAATTCAGCCCATTCCGCGGCAGCGCGCGTCACAAATGCAGGTTTAACCCGACCATGACGACGTTATCGTTGAAGTTCTGGCCCGCGAGCGACGAGCTGCGGGTCTGGTAGTCGTACCCTAGCTGCGCGCTGATATTGCGGTTCAGGAAGTAATTCAGGTTGAGGCCGGCCGTGGTGTATTTGTCGTGGCGGGGCGAGCCGTTGAAGTTCGAGTCGGTATAGCCGACATAGGTCTGCACCGTGACGTCCGGCCGGAATTTGTAATCGGCAGCCAGCCGCACGGCCTGGTCGTCCTCGGCCGAGGCGTTGTCGATGGTGGTGCCGTTCAGCGTGCGCGACGCGGTGAGATGGAAGGTCCAAAGTTCCGTCGGCATCCAGTCCAAATCGGCGCCAAAATCGAAACCGGAGACGGTCTTCAGCGGCGCGCTATAATGTTCGTTGATATATCCGACGAAAATTTTGCCGCTGATGAGGCGGGTCAGCGCCATGTCGAGACCGGCATCGACGCTGTAGCCGTGATTGTCACGGTGCAGGCCGTTGCGGTCGATCGAGAGCTGGTATTGGACATCGCGTTCAGTGCCTTGCACATACATCGCATAGCCGGGCGAGAACTCGTAGGAGGCCCTGACGTAGCCGGTATATTCGTCGCGGTTGCGATCGGTGTTATCGAGCGACGGCAGGCCGGTTAGCCGCGTGGCGCTGTAGTCGTAATGCGCATAGGTGCCGCCCGCCGTGAAGCCGAAATGATAGGGGTGGTACTCGAACGCTGCGTTGGCCTGGGAACGGTGATACTCGGTCGGCGTCCTGGCGAGGACAGACTGGTCGGGCGAGGTGCGCGGCTCGTGCAGGGTGGCGTAGGAGCCGCCGCCGATCAGATCGATGCCGCGCAGGATGTCGAGCCGGCCGTCGCCGCCCGCGTTCCAGTCCGTGTGGTTTTCATGGGAGTAGGAGGAATACTGGTAGCTGCCCAGCGAACCGTACAGGTCCAGCTCATGGCGGCCCCATTGCGATTGCAGGCTGAAGCCGGGCTGCTCGAGAAAATAGAAACTGTTTTTGGCGTTGGTATCGCTGCGGAAGATATTGTCGTCGTAGTTCGCGCCGAGTTGCAGCGACGGGAACAGGCGGAAGCCGCCCAGCGGCAAACCCTTGGGCGCATAGGGCCCGGCATCCGCAGTCGGCGGCCCGGCGAGAGTTCCAGCTCCCGCTGCGGTGTATTGAGCGGCCGCCGGAGACACCAGCCCAACCGTCGCGACGCATAGCGTCCCCAGAACGGCAAATCGCCTGCAATGACGCATTGTGCCCCCCCACCCAACAGTCCTGCCCGACATTTCCATCCGGCGATTCGAAAACAAGCTGACAGTCTTGCCTATTTCGGACAATCGGGTCAGCGCCACTTCGAGGAAAAGGGCCCTGATGCAGAAAACCAGCAAGAGAACAGGCATAATAGCGGGCAACAGTTCCAGCCCCGGTCACTCTTTTTATTGTCATTCCAATTTTTGAGAGATTTCATCCTTATAAAAAAGATGGTTATAAATCAAAACGCCGACTTCTTTCTAATCTAATCTTATCTTAGCAAAGCCAGATCATCTTTACTCTTATGGTAACGGCGACTTCCCAAGTCCAGACGACAAAATAGTTTCATGAAGACGAGAGAAACCGACAGGCATCGGCTTCCAGTATTGCGGCACTGAGCAGGCCCGTGGCATAGGCGCCGGTATCGACGCCGATCCGGTTGGGCCGGCGCATCGGGGCGGCGGCCGGCGTATGGCCGTGGACCACGACCTTGCCGAAATCGGCGGGCGACATCAGGAATTCGTCCCGGATCCACATCAGGTCTCCGGCGTCTTGCTGCTCCAGGCCGACGCCCGGGCGCACCCCGGCATGGGCAAAGAAATAGCCGCCGATCGTCAGCGACAGCGGCAGCGCGCGGAAGAAGGCGAGATGGCTCGGCGGCAGGGCCGAACCGAACGCGATCCGGGTCTCTTCCAGGGCGGTGGGCTCCTCGAAGCGCGGCGGCGTCACGCCATAGGAGAGCAGCGTCTCGCGACCGCCGAAATCTTTCCAGCTCCGGTAAAAGCTGGCGTCACCCAGGAAATCGAGCAGGGTCTGATCGTGGTTGCCGCGCAGGCAAGTGATCTCGAAGCCCGCCGGCGGGGCGAGCAGCCGTTCGACGGTGCCGTGCGAATCCGGCCCACGATCCACATAGTCGCCCAGGAAGACCAGATGGCAGGCGCCGTCCCAGCCCGCACGGTCGCGCAAGATATTGTCCATGAGGCGGTCGAATTCGGCGGTGCAGCCATGGATATCGCCCACGGCATAGACGCGAATCCCCGCCTCCAGCCGGGGTGCGCGGCGCCGGCCCGCAAACAAGCCGGCAAGGCGGCCCTTGAGGCCGCGCCGTTCGCCTGTGGCTTCATCCATCGCGCGCTCCGTCGCCGTTCCATATCGGCGCTTTGGCTTTCGCGCAACCGCGTCACTCGGCGGGCGCCGGCGCCCAGCGCAGCCAGCGCCGCCGGGCCCGGAGGCGGAAGCGATCGAGATAAAGATAGATGATGGGGGTGGTGTAAAGCGTCAAAAGTTGGCTGACCAGCAGCCCGCCGACGATGGAGACGCCGAGCGGCTGGCGCATCTCCGAGCCGGTGCCGAGGCCGATGGCGAGCGGCAGGGCCCCCAGGATGGCGGCGAAGGTCGTCATCATGATGGGGCGGAAGCGCATCATGCAGGCCTTGTGGATCGCCTCGCGCGGGGAAAGACCATGGGTCCGCTCGGCCTCCAGCGCGAAGTCGATCATCATGATGGCGTTCTTCTTGACGATGCCGATCAGCAGGATGATGCCGATGATGCCGATGATGTCCAGCCCGTTGCCCGAAACCAGCAGGAACAGCAGCGCGCCGACGCCCGCCGAGGGCAGCGTCGAGAGGATCGTCACCGGGTGGATGTAGCTCTCGTAGAGCACACCCAGCACGATGTAGACCGTGACCACCGCGGCCAGGATCAGGAACAGCTCGTTGGTGAGCGACGATTGGAATGCCAGCGTCGCGCCCTGGAAGACGGTGATGACGCCACGCGGCATGCCGATTGCGGTCTCGGCCGCCTTGATCGCATCGACGGCGGCGCCGAGCGACGCGCCGGGCGCCAGGTTGAACGAAATCGTGTTCGACGGGAACTGGCCGAGGTGATCGATCTGCAGCGGCGCGGTCCGGGTTTCGACCTTGGCAATCGCCGACAGGGGCACCTGGCCGCCGTTGGCCGACGGCAGATAGATCGAATCGAGCGCGGC
>JAGWNK010000084.1 GCA_028871345.1 Alphaproteobacteria bacterium
CGCGGATTGCAGCGCCGTCAATTGCACTTCCGCTTGGTTTTGGCCGGCACCTTGTGACTCTAGGCTTTGGAGACTTTGTTGGAGCGACGCCACATGAGCCTGGGCGACTTCAGCATCGTTCTTTACCGAGTCGACTACGCGTTGAACCTCTTGCGCAATTTGGGCGTCAAGCGTCTGCTTCTGCGCCTCGAGATCGAGCATCTTCGGATGCCGCGGTCCATACTTTGAAGATAGATCCGCCATCTGCGCCTTAAGAGCGGACTCCTGCGCGCGAAGCGCCGCGATTACCGGCGATGCCATAACCTGGGCCGAGTCCGCAGCACGGCCGGCCTTGGCCAACGCGGCTAAGCGCCCGTAGCTCGACTGCTTTTCAGCCAAATCCGTTTTGGCAAGAATCAGCTGGCTGTTGATATCCGCTATTTGCTGGTCGACAACTGAAACACCGTTCGCGGTGGTCGTGATGTTATGCTCTGCCTTATACTGCTGGACGGCTGCATCGGCGGCCTCGGCTTGGCGGGAGAGATCGGCAATGCGGCCTGATAGCCACTGCGTTGCTTTCTGGGTCGCCTCGAATTTTGCCTCGAGCTGGTCGTCGACATAGGCATCGGCGATTGCGTTCGCAATTTGTGCCGCCTTGTTGGCATTTTCAGACTCGAAAGAAACCTTCATTGCTGTCGATAGACCAATGGGATCTACCGAAAGATGGTCCAAGAGCCTATGAATAATCTTCGCTCGCTCTAGGTCCTGACCTTGCGCGTCGGCCTGCGTTTTGGGGCTCGCCGGCAGCCAATTGAGTGGATTCACGTATTTTAGGATCGTGCCAAGCCCACTGAGGCTGGGGTTGAACTCAGGATCTTGCTGGAGCTTCAGCTTGTCTACGACCCGCCCTGCCAATTCAAGCGAAGTCAGGATTTGCACCTGATTTTGGATCGTCGACTGACTGTCCGTCAGACCCGACAGGACCGCTGCAGTATCGGCGACATTGTTTTTTCGCTCGTCGAGCATTACGACGGCGGTTGAGGAATAAAGCGGTGTTAGCTGCAAAACGACAATAGTGACGAGCGCAATAACCGTAATCGCTGTGCCCAGGATGATCCGGTGGCGTACGCGCACAACGCGCAGAAAGTCGACGAGGCTGAAGCCGGGCTCCTCGCTCAACTGTCCTTCACTTTGCATTTCGGGTGAAAAGACTTCCGAAGGAGACATGCCCTTTAGAATTGTCATGTGGCGCTGCTCATCACGCTAGACAAAATGGCCAATACACCAATGAGTTAACGGCCAGATGTGAACGCTGCTGTCTGGGACGTTGCTCATGAGACCGTCTAGTATCTCGGCTGATTGTACGAAAGAACCCGCGGTCCGTGCCAAACATACAACATTGTGTGGCGCTCAGCACCACGGCCACGCTCGCGCCGGACCGAATTTTATATGTGTAGGTTAAGACCAATGCTCACCGTATTGTCGGTGTAGTTGATCCCCGTCGAATTCGACGTGCGCTCGCTATAGGCATAACTCAAGTCTGCGCTCATATAGCTGTTGAGCAGATACTTAACGCCGATTCCTGCACCAGGATAATTGTCCGTCCGGGTCGTCCCCACGAGGCGAGCGCTGGTATAATCGACATTACCTTGCAAGATAATGTTCGGGCGAAATTCATAGTCTGCACTCAGGTTGATACCCTTGCTGTCACTTACAGACGCACCAGAAAGGACAACGTCTTGAAGCTGGCGGCTGCCGTTCAGGTGAACTGTAAGTAGCGGCGATGCGTACCAATCGAGCTTCACGCCGTAATCGAGGCCTGATACGTTCTTTAACGGCGTGGGCACGCTTTGCACATAATACTGTTGAAGATAGCCGATAAATACCTCGCCACTGACCAGGTGCGTGATCTGCATATCCAAGCCGCCGTCATAGCGGTAACCGTGCGAAGAACGATCAAACCCCGCCCGGTCAAACAAATGATCGAAATGCCGCCCGTCATAGGAGGCCTTTACGAAACCTGAATAGCCAGGCGAGAAGTCATAGAAGACCTTGGTGTAGGCTTGATATTCGTCCTGGTTACGGTCGCTGTTGAATAGCGTGCCGCCACCGATCGCTGGCGTACTCATCCAGTCATAGCGGTCGAAGCTGCCACCAAAGCCTATGCCAAGCCGGTTCGGCTGGTAGGCCGTCACCACTTCAGCATGCGTTTGATAATAGCGGTTTGGTGACGCCTGGAATCTGACGACATTGTTTGGCGCCGACCAAAGTTCATGCATCTCGCCATAGAAGACGTTTGCCGTCAGCATCGCCGAACGTGAAATGTCCAGCCGCCCGTCGGTACCCACCTTCCAGTCCGTCAGGTTCTGGGCACTAAGCTTTGCATAATCGTAATTGTTGAGACCGGCATAGACCTCAAGAAAATGGCGACCCCACTGAGACTGCAATCGTAACGTCAGCGACACGGTGAAGAAATAATCCGATTGTCCTGTAGGCTGCCGGAACACATTATCGTCATAACTTCCAAACAGATCGAGGGTAGGAAACAGGCGGAACCCGCCCATCGGGATTCCTTTGGCGTCATAGGCGGGGCGGGGGCGATCCAGGACCCCGACGTCCTGCTGCGTCGTGCCGACATAGGTAGGTGTTACATAATCTTGCGCGCTTGCAGGGACAGCAGCCATCGCGCCCATAAGGGTCGCGAAACCAATTAACCTTGCCGCGTATTTAGGATAACGCATCTTCAATCCCCAAAACCCTCTTGCCCCGATAATTATTGTTCTTTTTACGCGACACTAATAAGAGCGCGTCAGAGCTTGGTGCACGACGGGTTCAAGCAACCGCCACCACCGCCGCCGCCACCGCCGCCGGAAAAGCCGCCACTGAATACGTTGCCAAAACCGCCACCGGTCAGGCCACCACCAACCGCACCCGTCGCCCCCGTCGAGCCGCTTCCAGCGATTGATGCGAGGTTCGTATATCCGAGCGACGTCGCGGTCGATTGAAAGGCTACCACTTCGCTTGCGTTACCGCCGTTGGCAACGGTCGATGCGATCGTCGCCGCCGCACCCGCGTTTGTTGCTGCCACTGCCGCGGCGGCCTGCGCCAAACCGGCGCCGGTATCACTTGGCGAAACCCCTGCCAGTTCGGCGTCGGTCATAATTGCCGAGGTAATCGATCCAGCTGCGTCGCTTCCATAAATTGAAATGGCGTTTTGAAGAGCGGTCGAAATCGCGGCTTGGATCGCCGTGCTGTCGCCGTGCGCATTCTGCAGAGCCGTCGTCAACGCCGTCTGGATGGCGGACAGCTGCGTGCTATCCAACGCCGTCTGCGCGTAAGCCGCTGTGCTTGTCAGCACGAGCGCGCCACCTGCCGCCGACATACCCAATACCGCACTGAGAACAGCAGCGGAAACGCTGGTACCCAACCGCAAACCCTTGAGCATTTTCATGGCTGCCCCCACACGACAGTGACATCCGCACAATTGCGAAATGTCGGCGAGCTTCTCGCACTTGCGACAAGTTATACCGCGGCAACCAAGGACTCACAATGTCTCGGAAGTGAGAATCCCATGATGTTTTGGTTAAAGGGCACCAGTGTGGCTCTGGCGCTACCCAGAAATACAACAAATGGCTTCAAAAATGGGCAACCGATGAAAACTAACCAAGAAT
>JAGWNK010000085.1 GCA_028871345.1 Alphaproteobacteria bacterium
GCCGGCAAGAGCGGCGGCTACTTCTACAAATGCGCCCCGGTCACGCCGAACGTGGCCGCCCAGAACGACGCCGACGCCAAGCGGCTGTGGGACGTATCCGTCAAGATCACGGGTGTCGAAGGCGCCGTGAAAGCGCGAGCCGAGCCGTCGGTCTAGACCAAGTTGTGATCGGATTGACCCGCTGCGCCGGAGGCCAATTGGGACGTGGGCAGGAGAAGGGCGCAGAGCGTAGCGGGCACTACGGTCAAGCCCTTCGACGAACCCACGGTCCAATTGGCCCCGGCCCTTCGGGTTGCGTTCCGGCGGGTGCCCGCGGCGTCGCCGCGCTTGACCGTATTGCCGATACGCTCTTCGCGCGTCGCCACGCTGCCGCTAGCGACTCTGGCGTTCACCGCGCCGCAACGCAACGCAGCCGCGTAAATCCGATCACAACTTGGTCTAGCCCGGCAGATCGGCGCTTGCGGTGATCCACAGGCGCCCGAGCGCCTCGATGCCTTTGGCGTCGTCCTGGTCGAACCGGTCGAAGGAAGGGCTGTCGAGGTCGACCACTCCGATGACGATGTTGAATTTCATCAGCGGCACGACGAGTTCCGAATTCGACGCCTCGTCGCAGGCGATGTGCCCGTCGAACTTGTGCACGTCGGGAACCACGAGAGTCCTGGCCTTTGCGGCGGCGGTCCCGCACACGCCGGCGCCCATCTGGATGCGCGAGCAGGCCGGCTTGCCCTGGAACGGTCCCAGCACCAGCCAGCCGCTGCGACGGAAGTAAAACCCCGCCCAGTTGATATCGGGAAGGGTGTCCCATATCAGCGCCGCAAAATTGGCGGCGTTGGCGATGGGATCGCGCTCACCTTCCAGGAGCGCGCGCGCCTGTTGCTCAAGGTCCTTGTACAGTTCCGCTTTTTCCACGCCGCACCGTCGCCGGAATCGCCGACTACACGGGCCAGTCTCCCGCACATCGTGCACCGGTTACAACTCTTTTGCGCGGGTTGTAGTAACGGCTTCCCACGCGCGCTCTGCCGGTTGCAGCCCAAGGAACCGCGTTCAGAGATTCTTGCGCCGCTGCACGACATAGGGTGCGTAGCCCGCCCTGGCGTAGACGGCTTCGGCACGCCCGTTCTCGGCCAAATGACCGATGCGGATGGTCGAGAAGCCCCGGGAGCGCGCCCAGCCCTCGCAGGCGGCGATCAAGGCGCGGCCGGCGCCCAGCCCTCGCGCGGCTTCGCTGACATAGAGTTCGCGGATATAGGCGAATCGCCGCTCTTCGGCGCATTCGTAGCTCTCGCCGGCTTCTTCGTGCACCACGGCCCAACCGACCGGCGCCCCGCCGGCCTCGGCGATGAAGATCTTGCCGCGCGCAAACTTCGCCGCCAGCGCCGCGAACTGGTCCTCGACATAGGCGTCGTCGAGACGCCGGTTGGGCTCGAATGCGGCCTCGAAACGTTGCAGGCCGAGGATGAAGTCGAGGATCACCGGCTTGTCGGCGGGAAGCCTCGCTTCGCGTATGGACAGGCTCATGTGGCGC
Organism: Alphaproteobacteria bacterium; assembly: GCA_028871345.1. Taxonomy (GTDB): domain Bacteria; phylum Pseudomonadota; class Alphaproteobacteria; order Micropepsales; family Micropepsaceae; genus Rhizomicrobium. Next base: position 1,526 of record JAGWNK010000085.1, read on the forward strand.
CTCGAGGATTTGCGGGGACGTTCTAGGGCATTGGGTCCCGGTGAAGCCAGGGCGCGGCCACTGCCGGCCGCTGAACTGCTTGCGCGTATCAGAACTTCTCTTCGCCCTCGTGGCGCACCGCGTCGGGAAAGTCGCGATAAAGTGCGATCTTGAGGTTCTGGACGTGCTGGTTGACGTCGAAATGCACGCTTTCCACGGGCTCGCGCCGGCTGGCGACATGGCTGAACGCGGCATCGAGCTGCGCCAGGTCCTTCGTTTCCATCACGATATGGAATTCACCCAAATCACGGGGACCGAAGCCGAGCTTGCGGCGCGTCAACCGCCAGCCTTCGATGAGGCCCTTGCCTTTCAGGTGGTCCATGTAGCGGCCCATAGCGCGGGCGAAGTCGATGTCCTTGGTGCCGGGCTTGAGATCGAACCAGGTGTGGTAGTGGTCCATGAGACTCCCCATCGCGCGGCCGTCATCCAGCGGCCGCCGGTCTCTTACCATCGACCAGCGCGCCCGTGAGCCGTCCCCGGCCCGATAACCGGCAACCGCATCGCGCATGGCATCCCGGCCAAAATGACTGCCAGCCGCCCCGGGACAAGGCACCAGCGGGGGCGGTTGGTGGCAATCGGTCGCGGACCGACACCGCCGAGCGCTTGGCGATAGGAAAAAGACCTCCACTCCGCTATGGTTCAGAAAAATGGTAGCGTTATCTTTCGGGGAAACGGGGGGGGGGTACCATGAGAACGCTCCTGGCGTGGGTCGGGGCGATGGCCGCGGCCTTGATACTGACGTCCGCGGCCGGCGCCGGCGACGGGCCGCAGCCCGGCCCGGGGCCCATGCGCGATCTGACAAGTGTCGAGATGGCCAAAGAGATGTCGCCAGGCTGGAACCTCGGCAACACGTTGGAAGCCCTGCCCGGCGAGACGTCGTGGGGCAATCCGCGCGCCACCCAGGAACTGATGGACGCCGTCAAGGCGGCCGGCTTCAAGTCGGTGCGCATCCCGGTGTCCTGGGCCGCCCATGCCGGCTTCGACGACGAGATCAGCGAAAGCTGGATGGAGCGCGTCACCGAAGTGGTCGGCTATGCGCGCAAGGCCGGGCTCTATGTCGTCCTCAACGAGCACTGGGACGGCGGCTGGCAGCAGCCGACGGCCGCCAGTCAGGCCGAAGTCAACGCCCGGCTCGCCAAGCTGTGGACCCAGATCGCGGTGAACTTCAGGGACTACGACGATCATCTGCTGTTCGCCGGGACCAACGAGATCGGCGTGCAAGGCGTTTTCGGCCCGCCGACCGCGGAGAACGCGGCGGTGCAGAACAGCTTCAACCAGACCTTCGTCAACGCCGTGCGCGCCACCGGCGGCAACAACGCCAGGCGTGTCCTGGTCGTGCAAGGCTACAACACCAACATCGACGCCACCGTCGCCAATGCCGTCGTGCCTGCGGACACGGTCGCCAACCGGCTGATGATGGAGGTGCACTACTACGATCCCTATGACTTCACGATAAACGAGAAGAGCCACATCTGGCAGTGGGGTGCGATCGCCACCGACCCCAAGGCCACGGAAACCTGGGCCAACGAAGCCTATGTCGACGCGCAGTTCGAGAAGATGAAAACGCATTTCATCGACAAGGGCGTGGCGGTGATCCTGGGCGAGTACGGGGCGATGATGCGCGCCGAATATGCGGGCCAGGAACGCTATCGCGTCTATTGGGACGCCTACGTCACGCGGTCCGCCTACAAGCACGGCCTGGTGCCGTTCTATTGGGACGGCGGGTCGACCGGCAACCACGCCGGAGGGCTGTTCAACCGCAGGACGGGCGCCCAAGCCTATCCCTATCTGGTCGACGCGATCGTCAAGATGATCCACTGAGCCGCCATAACAGGCACCCGCCTTGCCGCTTCGGCACGGAACAAAAACCCCGCCGGCGGGCCGGCGGGGTCTTCGCGACGGTTGCGCGTGGGGCTTAGAGTCCGTTTTGAAATTCAGGGATGGGCGTTTCTTCGTAGTAGGTTGCCGCCCATGGCGACGAGGATCATGGCGTGGGAGACGTCGATGCGCTGCTCGTAGTCGCGCACCAAGCGCCGCCAGCGGATCATCCAGCCGAAGGTTC
>JAGWNK010000052.1 GCA_028871345.1 Alphaproteobacteria bacterium
CCGGAAGGCACGGAGATGGTGATGCCTGGCGACAATGTGTCGATCGAGGTCGAACTAATCGTTCCGATTGCCATGGAGGAGAAGCTGCGCTTCGCCATCCGCGAAGGCGGCCGCACCGTCGGCTCGGGCGTCGTCGCAAAGATCATCAAATGACACGCCGTAAGGCGTGTCATCCCCGGCGAGCCGTGCGCAGCACGGCGAGGGAAGGGGATCCAGGAGCAAGTGAGTGAAAGTTGGTCGGGCAAAATGAAGAAACTGGGTGGCCGGGTCGCGCTGCGGCCGGGCGAGCCCCGGCCTTGCTGCCCGGCCATGACATGTTTTTAGGAGTGTAGCTCAGTTGGTAGAGCGGCGGTCTCCAAAACCGTAGGCCGAGGGTTCGAATCCTTCCACTCCTGCCATTCTTGACTGACGAAAGAACAATATGGCCGACACCACCAACAAGACGATGGGCACCATGAGCGATAACAAGGACCTGCCGTCGCCGGTACGCCGCAGCGGCGGCCCCCTCGCTCTCTATGGCGAAGTCGTCCGAGAGATGAAGAAGGTGACATGGCCGACATGGAAGGAAACCTATCTGACGACCTTTATGGTCTTTGTGATGGTGGCGCTGACCGTCGTCTTTTTCTTCTTCATCGACACGGTGCTGTCGTGGGGCGAGAGGCTCCTGGTCGGAGCGGTGGGGTAATCCGGTGAGTGAAACGGGAACCATGTCCGACGCAAAGTGGTACATTGTCCACACCTACTCGAACTTCGAGAAGAAGGTGTCGGAGGAGATCAAACGCCAGGCCCAGATCCAGGGCCTCACCGATCTCATCGAGGACGTGCTCGTCCCGACGGAAGAGGTCGTGGAGGTTCGCCGCGGCCAGAAGGTCAACTCCGAGCGCAAGTTCCTGCCCGGCTACGTGCTGGTACGGGCGAGGCTGACCGACGAGGCCTATCACCTGATCAAGAACGTCGCGAAGGTCACGGGCTTCCTCGGCCAAAACAACAAGCCGATGCCCCTGCGCCAAGGCGAAGTGGACCGCATCCTCAATCAGGTCACGGAAGGCGCCGAGCGGCCCAAGCCCTCGATCACCTTCGAGATCGGCGAACAGGTGCGCGTGGCGGACGGACCGTTCACGTCGTTCAACGGTGTGGTCGAGGAAGTCGACGAAGACCGTTCGCGCCTCAAGGTGGCAGTGTCGATCTTCGGTCGCGCGACGCCGGTCGAGCTGGAATTCACTCAGGTCGAGAAGGTCTGAGGTCAACCGCGGGAGAGCCGGCCAGGCTCGTCTGCACCGCAAGCCGCTAAGGAGGCGGACGCAAAGTGGCAAAGAAGATAGTTGGTTACGTCAAGCTGCAGGTGCCGGCGGGAGCGGCCAATCCGTCTCCGCCGATCGGACCTGCGCTGGGTCAGCGCGGCCTGAACATCATGGAGTTCTGCAAGGCATTCAATGCCAAGACGCAGGACCAGGAGAAGGGCATGCCGATTCCGGTGACGATCACCGTGTTTTCGGACAAGTCATTCACCTTCGAGATGAAGACGCCGCCGGCGTCGTACTATCTCAAGAAGGCGGCGAGGGTGGAATCGGGTGCGAAGGCCCCGGGCCGCGACGTGGCCGGGTCGGTCACCAAGGCGCAGGTGCGCCAGATCGCCGAAGCCAAGATGAAGGACCTGAACGCCAACGATGTCGAGATGGCGATGCGCCTGATCGAGGGTTCGGCGCGTTCGATGGGCATCGAGGTCAGGGAGTAAGCGCCATGGCCAAGATCTCGAAAAGATTCAAGAAGGTCTCGGACGGGCTCGATTCCGCCAAGGCCTATTCGGTCGACGAGGCGGTCAAGCTCGTGAAAGCGCGCGCCACCGCGAAATTCGACGAGACGATCGAACTCGCCATCAATTTGGGCGTCGATCCGCGCCATGCCGACCAGATGGTCCGTGGTGTGGTCTCGCTGCCGAACGGTACGGGTCGCAGTTTGCGGGTCGCCGTGTTCGCCAAGGGGCCGAAGGCCGACGAGGCGAAAAAGGCGGGCGCCGATATCGTGGGCGCCGAGGATTTGGCCGAGCAGGTGCAGAAGGGCGAGATCAACTTCGACCGCTGCATCGCGACGCCGGACATGATGGGTGTCGTCGGGCGTCTCGGCAAGGTGCTGGGTCCGCGCGGGCTGATGCCGAACCCGAAGGTCGGTACCGTGACTATGGATGTCGCCAACGCGATCAAGGATGCCAAGGGCGGGGCTGTCGAGTTCCGCGTCGAGAAGGCGGGCATCGTACAGGCCGGCGTCGGCAATGCGAGTTTCTCCGAGCAGGCGATCATCCAAAACGTCAAGGCGTTCGTCGACAGCGTGGTCAAGGCGAAACCGCAGGGCGCCAAGGGAACCTATGTGAAGAAGATTTCGATCAGTTCGACGATGGGGCCGGGCGTGAAGATCGCGCTTCCGTCGATCGGTGCTGGCGGCGCAGAGGCATAGCGCAACGATTGCCGCGCGTGAGCGTGCGAAAGGAACTGAAGAGTTTCGGGCCGGCGATGGCTCGAAAGCCTGTCCGAGACCGCTGGAGTGCTTAGGCACTTAAAACTTCCAGCGCAGACAGGGGGAAGGCCGAAATTCGAAGGGCGACCTTCGTTGATCGGGTTTGAACCCCTGGGGCAGGAGTGACCGCAACTTTCATCGCGGTCTGGCAACAGGGCGACCTGCGGATCGTCACGCAGGTCGATAGTGAAGGAGAGCACAGTGGAGAAAGCCAAGAAGGCGGAAGTGGTGGAAGAGCTGAAAAGCGTCTTCGCCAACGCCGGCTCCGTGGTTGTCGCCCACTACTCCGGCATGACGGTTGCCCAACTGGGCGATCTCCGTTCGCGCATGCGCGCGGCCGGTGCGTCGTTCAAGGTGGCAAAGAACCGTCTTGCCGTGCGTGCGCTTCAGGGAACGGCCGTGGAGACCATCTCCCACCTTTTCAAAGGGCCGACGGGCATTGCGTACAGCAAGGATCCGGTTGCGGCTTCGAAGGTGGTGGTGGCCTACGCCAAGGACAACGCGAAACTCGTGGTCCTGGGCGGCGCGGTCGGATCGACGGCATTGGATGCGGAGGGCGTGAAGGCGCTCGCCACCCTGCCGTCGCTCGACGAGTTGAGAGGAAAGATTGTGGGTCTCCTGCAGGCTCCGGCGACGAAGATTGCCGGTGTCCTCCAGGCTCCGGCCGGCGGTCTGGCTCGCGTGATCAGCGCGTATTCCAAGAAAGAAGCGGCTTGAGGCGACAGCCGAATACAACGTTCAAACCCGTACTGAGACGAAGGAATTGGAAGTCATGTCGAAGATCGAAAAACTGGTTGAGGATTTGTCGGGCCTGACGGTCCTGGAGGCGGCCGAGCTTGCGAAGCTGCTGGAGGACAAGTGGGGCGTTTCGGCGGCGGCGCCGGTGGCCATGGCGGCGGCGGCTCCCGCGGCGGCAGCGGCTCCGGCGGCAGAGAAGACCGAATTCACGGTCGTTCTGGCGGCCGCCGGCGACAAGAAGATCAACGTGATCAAGGAAATCCGCGCGATCACCGGATTGGGCCTGAAGGAAGCGAAGGATCTCGTCGAGGGCGCTCCCAAGGAGGTCAAGGCCGATGTGAGCAAGGATGAAGCGGCCAAGATCAAGAAGCAGCTCGAAGATGCCGGCGCAAAGGTCGAGCTGAAGTAAGGAGGCGTCGCGGCTTGAAAAACCGCGTGCGCGTGCATATTTCGTTCACACACTGCTCTTCCGAGGCGGAAAGTCGCCTCGGAAGAGGCGGTGATTTTTGCCCTCAAGGTCTCAAGGAAATGGCGGAATGACTCTCTCATTCACTGGACGCAAGCGGCTTCGCAAGTACTTCGGCAAGATGGTCGAAGTGGCGGAGATGCCCAACCTGATCGAGGTCCAGAAGACCTCCTACGATCAGTTCTTGCAGGTGGACAAGCCTGCGGGCGGGCGCCGCGACGAGGGGCTGCAAGCGGTGTTCGCCTCGGTATTCCCGATCCAGGATTTTTCCGAGACCTCGCGGTTGGAATATGTCGACTACTACTTCGAGGAACCGAAGTACGATGTCGAGGAATGCCAGCAGCGCTCCATGACGTTCGCGGCGCCCCTCAAGGTGACGCTGCGCCTGATCGTGTTCGATGTGGATCAGGAGACCGGTGCCAAGTCGGTGAAGGACATCAAGGAGCAGGACGTCTACATGGGCGACGTCCCGTTCATGACGGAGAACGGCACCTTCATCGTCAACGGCACCGAGCGCGTGATCGTCTCCCAGATGCACCGTTCACCGGGCGTCTTCTTCGATCACGACAAGGGCAAGACGCATTCGTCGGGCAAGCTCCTGTTCGCGGCTCGCGTCATTCCGTACCGCGGATCGTGGCTCGATTTCGAATACGACGCGAAGGACATCATTCACGTGCGCATCGATCGTCGCCGCAAGTTGCCGGTGACGACGCTGCTCTATGCCCTCGGCCTCGATCAGGAGCAGATCCTGGGCTACTTCTATTCCAAGATTCCGTTCAAACGTCAGAAGGACGGCAGCTGGACGACGCCGGTCGACGCCGCCTGGATGAAGAATGCCAAGGCCGGGTCGGACTGGAAGAATGCCAAGACTGGCGACGTGCTCGCCGAGAATGGCGCCAAGATCACCCAGCGTGCGCTGCGCAAGTGGCAGGAAGATGGCGTCAAGAACGTGTCCTTGTCTTCCGACGAATTGGTTGGCCGCTTTTCGGCGCTCGACATGGTCAATCCCGAGACGGGCGAAATCTATGTCGAAGCCGGTGACGAACTGAGTCCGGCGAGCCTGACGCAGCTGGCGGAAGCCGGCTTCGACGAGATCGAGGTCATCAACGTCGACGGCATCACAATCGGCGCTTACATCCGCAACACGCTGGCGGTCGACAAGAACCATTCGCGCGAGCAGGCGCTGATCGACATTTACCGCGTCATGCGCCCCGGCGAGCCGCCGACGCTGGACACGGCCGAAACGCTATTCGGCCAGCTGTTCTTTGACTCGGAGCGCTATGACCTGTCGAGCGTCGGCCGCGTCAAGATGAACATGCGGCTCGGCCTCGATGCGCCCGATACGTTCCGCACGCTGCGCAAGGAAGACATCCTTGCGATCGTCAAGGCGCTGGCTGAGCTGCGCGACGGCCGCGGGGAGGTCGACGACATCGACAATCTCGGCAACCGCCGTGTCCGTTCGGTGGGCGAGTTGATGGAGAATCAGTTCCGCATCGGCTTGCTGCGCATGGAGCGCGCCATCAAAGAGCGCATGTCGGCCGTCGACATCGACACCGTTATGCCGCACGACCTGATCAACGCCAAGCCGGTGGCTGCTGCGGTGCGCGAATTCTTCGGCTCCTCGCAGCTGTCGCAGTTCATGGACCAGACGAACCCATTGTCGGAAGTCACCCACAAACGCCGCATGTCGGCACTTGGCCCGGGCGGACTGACGCGCGAGCGTGCCGGCTTCGAAGTGCGCGACGTGCACCCGACGCATTACGGCCGCATCTGCCCGATCGAGACGCCCGAAGGACCGAACATCGGCTTGATCAACTCGCTGGCGACCTACGCGCGCGTCAACAAATACGGCTTCATCGAAAGCCCGTACCGCCGCGTTCACAACAAGCACGTGACGGAGGAAGTCGTCTATCTATCGGCCATGGAAGAGGCGAAATACACCATCGCCCAGGCCAATGCGCAGATCGATTCCCGCAACCGCATCACTGACGAACTCGTGTCCTGCCGCAAGCACGGCGACTTCATGATGACGACGCCCGACCAGGTGGAGTTCATCGACGTCTCGCCGAAGCAGCTCGTGTCCGTCGCCGCCGCGCTCGTTCCGTTCCTCGAGAACGACGACGCCAATCGTGCGCTGATGGGTTCGAACATGCAGCGCCAGGCCGTACCGCTGCTGCAGCCCGAGGCGCCGCTGGTGGGCACCGGGCTCGAGGACGTCGTGGCGCGCGACTCCGGTTCCGCTATCGCTGCGCGACGCAACGGTATCGTCGATCAGGTTGACGCCACGCGCATCGTCGTGCGCGCCACGGAAGAGACCGATCCCACCAAGCCCGGCATCGATATTTACCGACTGAAGAAGTTCCAGCGGTCGAACCAGTCGACATGCATCAACCAGCGTCCGCTGGTGAAGGTGGGCGACACGGTCCAGAAGGGCGATATCATCGCCGATGGGCCGTCGACTCAGTTGGGCGAGCTGGCTCTGGGCAAGAACGCGCTGGTCGCGTTCATGCCGTGGAACGGTTACAACTTCGAGGACTCTATCCTCATCTCCGAGCGCATCGTGCGCGACGACGTCTTTACCTCGATCCATATCGAGGAATTCGAGACGATGGCACGCGACACCAAGCTTGGTCCCGAGGAGATCACGCGCGACATTCCTAATGTCGGCGAGGAGAACCTGAAGAACCTCGATGAGGCTGGAATCGTCTACATCGGCGCGGAGGTCAACGCTGGCGACATCCTGGTGGGCAAGGTGACGCCGAAGGGCGAAACCCCCATGACGCCGGAAGAAAAGCTGTTGCGCGCCATCTTCGGCGAGAAGGCGGCCGACGTGCGCGACACGTCGCTGCGCGTCCCGCCGGGCGTCACGGGCACCGTCGTCGAAGTGCGCGTATTCAATCGCCACGGCGTCGACAAGGATCAGCGCGCGCTGGCGATCGAACGGGCCGAGGAAGAGCGTCTGGCCGAGGACCGCGACGACGAGCTCGCGATCCTGGAGCGCAACATCTTCGCACGCCTCGCCGAGATCCTGCTCAACAAGACCGCCGCTTCAGGTCCCAAGGGCATGGCCCCCGACACCAAGATCGCGCAGAGCGTGCTCGATGCGATACCGCGTCACCAGTGGTGGCAAATCGGCCTGCGCAACGAGAAGGCGATGGGCGAGATCGAGGCGCTGCGCAAGCAGTACGACGAGTCCAAGCAGCGCCTCGACAAACGCTTCGCCGACAAGGTGGAGAAGCTGCGCCGCGGCGACGAGCTGGCGCCGGGCGTGATGAAGATGGTCAAGGTGTTCGTGGCGGTGAAGCGCAAGCTGCAGCCGGGCGACAAGATGGCCGGCCGTCACGGCAACAAGGGCGTGATCAGCCGCATCCTGCCGATCGAAGACATGCCATACCTGGATGACGGCACGCAGGTCGACATCGTGCTCAATCCGCTGGGCGTGCCGTCGCGCATGAACGTAGGACAGATCCTCGAGACCCATCTCGGATGGGCCTGCGCGGGCCTGGGGCGCAAGATCGGTGACACGCTCGACAAGGTGAAGCGCGACGGCAAGTACGACGCGTTGCGCCGCTACCTGAAGCACATCTACGGTACTGACGAGCGTCTCGGTGAGCTGGACGAGGGCGGTCTGATCGAACTGTGCGAGAACCTTCGTGATGGCGTGCCGGTGGCAACACCTGTGTTCGACGGCGCAAAGGAGCACGACATCGTCGAGATGCTGAGCCAGGCCGGCCTGTCGGAGTCCGGTCAGGTGACGCTTTACGACGGACGCACCGGCGACACTTTCCGCCGCAAGGTCACGGTCGGCTACATCTACATGCTGAAGCTGCATCACCTCGTGGATGACAAGATCCACGCGCGGTCGATCGGGCCGTACAGCCTTGTCACCCAGCAGCCGCTGGGCGGCAAGGCCCAGTTCGGCGGTCAGCGCTTCGGTGAAATGGAGGTGTGGGCCCTAGAGGCTTACGGCGCCGCCTACACGCTGCAGGAGATACTGACCGTCAAGTCGGACGACGTCGCCGGCCGCACCAAGGTCTATGAGGCCATCGTGCGCGGCGAGGACACGTTCGAAGCGGGCATCCCCGAAAGCTTCAACGTGCTGGTCAAGGAAATGCGGTCGCTCGGCCTGAACGTCGAGTTGGTGAACGGGTAGTCCGGAAGTGCGGCCCGCGATGCCGGGCTGACCGGAACAGTGATTGGATTGGACGGGCCTGCCCGCGTGCCGCCCGGCCATGACGAGGAAAAGAAGAATGAACCAAGAGCTGATGAACGTCTTTTCGGCCGGCAAGGAGGTCCCGACCTTCGACCGGATCAGGATTTCGCTGGCCAGCCCGGATCAGATCCTGCGCTGGAGCCACGGCGAGATCAAAAAGCCGGAGACCATCAACTATCGCACGTTCAAGCCGGAACGCGACGGCCTGTTCTGCGCGCGCATCTTCGGCCCGGTGAAGGACTACGAGTGCTTGTGCGGCAAGTACAAGCGCATGAAGTACAAGGGCATCGTCTGCGAGAAATGCGGCGTCGAGGTGACGGTGCAGAAGGTCCGCCGCGACCGCATGGGCCACATCGAGCTGGCCTCGCCTGTGGCGCACATCTGGTTCCTGAAATCGCTGCCGTCGCGCATCGGCCTGATGCTCGACATGACGCTCAAGGATCTCGAACGCATCCTGTATTTCGAGAACTACGTCGTCATCGAGCCTGGCCTCACCCCGCTCAAGGAGCGCCAGCTCCTGTCGGAGGACGAGTATTACAAGGCACAGGACGAGTACGGCAACGACAGCTTTACGGCCATGATCGGCGCCGAGGCCATCCGCATCCTGTTGCAGGCCATCGACCTCACGAAGCTGCGCGACGACCTGCGCACCGAGATCGCCGGCTGCAACGGCGGAGAGAAGCCGAAAAAGCTGGTCAAGCGCCTGAAAGTCGTGGAGGCGTTCATCGATTCCGGCAACCGCCCGGAATGGATGATCATGACCGTCGTTCCGGTCATCCCGCCGGAGCTGCGCCCACTGGTCCCGCTGGACGGCGGCCGGTTCGCCACCTCCGACCTCAACGATCTCTATCGCCGCGTCATCAACCGCAACAACCGCCTGAAGCGGCTGATCGAGCTCAAGGCGCCCGACATCATCGTGCGCAACGAGAAGCGCATGTTGCAGGAGGCGGTCGACGCGCTGTTCGATAACGGCCGCCGCGGCCGCGTAATCACCGGCGCCAACAAGCGTCCGCTGAAGTCGCTCGCCGACATGCTGAAGGGCAAGCAGGGCCGTTTCCGGCAGAACCTGCTCGGCAAGCGCGTCGACTATTCAGGCCGTTCGGTGATCGTGGTCGGCCCCGAGCTCAAGCTGCATCAATGCGGCCTGCCCAAGAAGATGGCGCTCGAGCTGTTCAAGCCGTTCATTTACGCGCGGCTCGAGGCGAAGGGCTTCAGCCAGACGGTCAAGCAGTCGAAGAAACTGGTCGAGAAGGAGAAGCCGGAGGTCTGGGACATCCTCGAAGAGGTGATCCGCGAGCACCCGGTGCTGCTCAACCGCGCGCCCACGCTGCACCGCCTGGGCATCCAGGCCTTCGAACCGGTGCTGATCGAAGGCAAGGCGATCCAGCTGCATCCGCTGGTCTGCACCGCCTTCAACGCCGACTTCGACGGCGACCAGATGGCCGTGCACGTCCCGCTGTCGCTCGAAGCACAGCTCGAGGCGCGCGTACTGATGATGTCGACCAACAACATCTTGTCGCCCGCCAACGGCAAGCCGATCATCGTGCCCACCCAGGATATCGTTCTCGGTCTCTACTATCTGTCGCAGGAACGCGACAATGAGCCCGGCCAGGGCATGGTGTTCAACGACATTGGCGAGATCGAGCATGCCTTGTTCTCGGGCGCGGTGACGCTGCATTCGAAGATCAAGGCGCGTCACAAGACGGTCGACTCCGAGGGCAGGCCCATCACGCGGCGCGTGGATTCCACACCCGGCCGCATGATGATCGCTGAATACCTGCCGCGCCACCCCAAGATTCCGTTCGAGCTGATCAACCGGCTGTTGCGTAAGCAGGAGATCAGTCACGTCATCGACGAAGTCTACCGCCATTGCGGCCAGAAGGAGACCGTGCTCTTCGCCGACGGCATCATGGGCCTGGGATTCCGCGAAGCGTGCAAGGCGGGCATTTCGTTCGGCAAGGACGACATGGTCGTGCCGGCCGCCAAGGAGAAGCTGATCGAGGAGACCCGCCACAAGGTGCGCGAGTCCGAGCAGCAGTACCTCGATGGCCTGACCACCGACAAGGAGAAGTACAACCAGGTGGTCGATTACTGGTCGAAATGCACCGATCAGGTAGCCGCGGAAATGATGAAGGAGATCTCCGAACCTCGCATCGATCCGGAATCGGGTCGTGTCGAGGAGATGAACTCCATCTACATGATGAGCCACTCGGGCGCCCGCGGTTCGCCGCAGCAGATGAAGCAGCTCGCCGGCATGCGCGGCCTGATGGCGCGCCCTGACGGTTCGATCATCGAGACGCCGATCCTGTCGAACTTCAAGGAAGGCCTGTCGGTGCTCGAGTACTTCAATTCGACGCACGGCGCCCGCAAGGGTCTGGCCGACACGGCGCTCAAGACGGCGAATTCGGGTTACCTGACCCGCCGCCTGGTCGACGTGGCGAACGACTGCATCATCACCGCGGAGGACTGCGGCACGAAGAAAGGCATCACTGTCCAGGCCGAAATCGACGGTGGACAGGTGGTCTCTTCGCTTTCGGAGCGCATTCTCGGTCGCACCACGGCGGAGGACGTCAAGCACCCCGACACGGGCGAGGTCATCCTGCGCCGGGGCAAGGAAGTCACCGAGGACGTTGCCGAGAAGATCGAGGCGGCGCACGTGCAGAAGGTGCGCGTTCGTTCGGTGCTGTCGTGCGAGCTCAAGGACGGTGTCTGTGGCAAGTGCTACGGGCGCGACCTGGCCCGCGGCACGCCTGTCAACATCGGAGAGGCGGTTGGCGTGATCGCCGCCCAGTCGATCGGCGAGCCAGGCACGCAGCTTACCATGCGGACGTTCCACATCGGCGGGGCGGCGCAGGTCGCCGGCCAGTCGAAGGTCGAGGCGAGCTACGACGGCAAGATCAAGATCGTCAACCGCAACGTGGTCAAGAACTCCGAAGGCGAACTCGTGGCCATGGGCCGCAACATGCAGGTCGTGATCCTCGATCCAAAGGGACAGGAACGCGCCTCCTATCGCATCACCTATGGTGCACGGCTCAAGGTCGACGACGGAGCGATGGTCAAGCGCGGCGAAAGGCTCGCCGAGTGGAATCCGAACGCCCTGCCGGTCCTCACCGACATCGAAGGCGTCGTCCGCTTCGATGACCTGGTCTCGGGCATCACGATCAAGGAGGTTTCCGACGAAAAGACTGGCGTCACCAATCGCGTCGTCATGGACAACCGCGGAACGGGGTCGAAGGCGCTGGAGCTGCGCCCGTCGATCGTGATCGTCAACAAGCAGGGCAAGGTCATGACGCTGCCCAACATTGGCGAAGCCCGCTATCCGCTGTCGGCGGATGCGATTCTGTCGGTAGAGGACGGCGCTGAAGTCCGCGCGGGCGACGTGCTGGCCCGCATTCCCACGGAAGGCGCCAAGACACGCGACATCACGGGCGGTTTGCCGCGCGTGGCGGAGCTGTTCGAGGCGCGCAAGCCGAAGGAGGCGGCGGTTTTGGCGGAACTCGACGGGTTCGTCGAATTCGGCAAGGACTATAAGAACAAGCGCCGTGTGATCGTGAAGCCGAAGAACGACAAGATGGAGCCCGTCGAGTACCTGATCCCCAAGGGCAAGCACATCAGCGTCCGTGAGGGCGATTATGTCGAGAAGGGTGACTATATCGTTGAGGGCAATCCGTCGCCGCATGACATCTTGCGCATCAAGGGCGTCGAGGAGCTGGCAACCTATCTCGTCAAGGAGATCCAGGACGTCTACCGGCTACAGGGCGTGAAGATCAACGACAAGCACATCGAGGTGATTGTCCGCCAGATGATGCAGAAGCTCGAAATTACCGACGGCGGCGACACCACTCTGCTGGCCGGCGAGCAAGTCGATCTGATCGAGATGGAGGAAGCCAACAAGAAGGCGCAGGAGAACTCGGGCAAGGAGGCCGAAGGCCGCCCGGTGCTTCTGGGTATCACCAAGGCGTCGTTGCAGACGCGTTCGGTGTTCTCGGCAGCCTCGTTCCAGGAGACGACCCGCGTCCTCACCGAAGCTGCAGTCCAGGGCAAGGTCGACACGCTGGAAGGCCTGAAGGAAAACGTGATCGTCGGTCGTCTCATTCCGGCCGGCACGGGCGGCGCTATCGCGCGCCTGCGTCATGTCGCGGTGGAGCGCGACCGTGTAATTCAGGCGGAGCAGGCAAAAACCGCGCCGGCACAGATCGAGGGACCGGCGACACCGGCACCGCAGGCGGCGGAGTAAACCCGTCGTCGATGACAACGGCAAAAGGGCCGGTGAAAACCGGCCCTTTTTCCTTTCTGGCGGTTCCCATAACTGAGAATCGCGTGCGACCACGCGGGGAACGTATGTCCGTGGCTTGTCGCCACCCATTCTCAAGTGGTCGTCCAGGACCGCGATCTCGAACATTTGTGCGGCGCGCCAACATGCGGGCTTGAGGCGTCGTCTGACACAGCTTTATCTTGCTGGGTCCTCACACAGGTGGGCCATGCCGTACGAACTGCATGTCAATGGCCGCGATCACCTTGTCGATGTTGACGGCGATACGCCGCTGCTCTGGGTTCTGCGTGACACCCTGAACCTGAAAGGCGCCAAGTTTAGCTGCGGCGAAGGGATGTGCGGCGCCTGCATCGTGCATATCGATGGACGGCCGGTGCACACCTGCCGCTTGAAGGTGTCGGCCGCCGCCGGTTCCAGGATCACGACGATCGAAGGCATCGGATCGACCGAACTCGGCGCCCGGCTGCAGAAGGCTTGGCTCGAGGTCGACGTCCTGCAATGCGGTTATTGCCAACCGGGCCAGATCATGTCGGCGGCGGCGCTGCTCCAGCGCAATCCTTCGCCGTCAGATGACGAGATCACGGCGGCCATGGACGGCAACATCTGTCGCTGCGGTACTTATCTGCGTATCCGCGAGGCCATTAAGCGTGCAGTCCGCGGCACGTCCGGAAGGGAGACGTGACATGGATCGTCCGCTCAATCCTCCCGAACTGGTGTCATCGCGGCGCACCTTTCTCAAGACAGCGGCCATCGCTGGCGGCGGCCTCCTGGTGACGTTCAGCCTGTCAGGTTGCAGCCGGGCCGCACCGGCTAGCCGGCTCGACGCCTTCGTGCGCATTACGCCCGACAACACCTTCACCATCGTGGCCAAGAATCCGGAGATCGGCCAGGGCGTGAAGACCATGTTGCCCATGCTGATCGCCGAGGAACTCGACGTCGACTGGAGCCAGGTTCGTACCGAGCAAGCCGATTTCGACCCCGTGCTGTACGAAGGTCAGTTCGCCGGCGGCAGCATGGCGACACCGCTCAACTTTGAACCGATGCGCCGCATCGGCGCGGCAATGCGCCAGGTCCTGGTTGCCGCGGCGGCGAAATCGTGGGGCGTTTCGGCCTCTGACTGCACGACGGCATCCGGTGTGGTTCATCATGTCGCATCACACAGGTCCGCCACTTACGGTTCGGTGGCCACGGCGGCCGCCAGCCTGCGGGTGCCTGCGCTCGCCAGCGTCAAGCTCAAGGATCCGAAGCAGTTCCGTATCATCGGCAAGACGACGCGCAACGTCGATGCACCACGTCTGGTGCAGGGCGCGCCGTTGTTCGGCATCGACGTTGCCGTGCCGGGCATGCTGTACGCCGTCTTCCAGAAGTGTCCCGTTTTCGGAGGTCGCGTAGAGAAGGCCAATCTCGATACGGTCCGCAAGATGCCGGGTGTGCGCCACGCCTTCGTGGTCGAGGCGGGAAGCCGGCAAACCTTCGCCGCCGAGGGTTCGTCACAGTCCACGGAACTGATGCCGGGCGTGGCGATCGTGGCGGAGTCCTGATGGCAGGCACAAAAGGCGCGGAAGGCGCTTGAGGTCAACTGGGACGAAGGGCCGGTCAAACAGCTAAGCACGGCCGCATTCGGCGAACGGGCGGCCGAACTGGGTGCCAAGCCGCCCCAAATGGTGGTTCGCAGCGACGGCGACGCTGCTGGCGCGCTCAAAGGCGCCGCTCGCGTAGTCGAGGCGGCCTACTCATATCCCTTCATCGCGCATGCAACACTGGAACCCATGAACTGTACGGCCTCGGTCAAAGGCGACAGAGTGGAGATCTGGGCACCGACCCAGCTTCCCGAGCCTGGACGCGCGCTGGTCGCCAGGTCGCTCGGCCTCGATCCCAAGAACGTTCTGGTCCACATGGTGCGTTGCGGCGGCGGCTTCGGACGACGGCTGATGAACGACTATATGGTCGAGGCGGCGTGGATATCGAAGACTGTCGGCGCTCCCGTGAAACTCGTGTGGGACCGCACCGATGACCTGCAGCACGACTTCTACCGACCGGCTGGCTGGCATTTCCTGAAAGCCGGCCTCGGCAAGGACGGCGGGTTGATCGCCTGGTCGCAGCATTTCGTCAGTTTCGGAGTCAACGGTAAGTTTGCGGAATCTTGTGGCATGCCGCCGGACATCTTCCCGGCCGGGCGCGTACCCAACTTCTTCTACGGAGCTAGCCTGATGCCCTCCGGCATTCCGACAGGCCCTTTGCGGGCGCCGGGGCACAATGCGTTCGCCTTCGTCTATCAGTCGTTCCTCGACGAACTGGCATATGCTGCGGGCAAGGATCCGCTCCAGTTCCAGATCGACATCTTGGGCAAGAGCGAGGTCCTGAAGGGCGGCAATCCCGGTTTCGACACGGGGCGCGCCCGCCATGTGCTCGAGAAGGTCCGCGAGGTCTCCGGCTGGGGTCGCAAGCTACCTGCACGGACCGGCACGGGTGTCGCCGTGTTCTTTTGTCACCTGGGGTACTTCGCCGAAGTCGTCGAAGCGGCCGTGGCCAGGGACGGAACGTTGAAGATCAACAGGGCCTGGGCGGTCGGAGATATCGGCAGTCAGGTCATCAACCCGGGCGCCGCCGAAAACATGGTGCAAGGGGCCATGCTCGACGGCTTCGGCGAAGCGCTGAACCAGAAGATCACGATCGTCGGTGGGCACGTCGAGCAGGCGAATTTCGACTCCTTCCTGCCGCTCCTGCACAGCCAGTCGGCGCCGATCGAGGTGCACTTCGTCAGGAGCGACAACGCACCGACCGGCTTGGGTGAACCGCCGCTGCCGCCGGCCATCCCGGCGCTGTGCAATGCAATCTTCGCCGCAACAGGCAAGCGCATCCGTTCGCTGCCCATCGAAACCGAGTTGCTCAAAGCGTAGGAACTTCGTGGAACCGGCCCGCGAAGTCCGCGTTTTTCACCGGGGGCGAGGATGGAGCCTTGCCATGCCCGCGATGACCCGCTGGTTGACGTTGCTTGTTCCGTGTGCCCTGTGCGCCGCCGCAATGGCGGAGCCCCCGGAATCCCCAGCAGCAATCCAGAAGACGCAGGAACTAAACCAACAGAACGCCGACCAGGCGGCGCAGAATTACTCGCAGGACCAGCAACAGCAGCAGGAATACGAGCAGGAGCTGAAACAGTATCAGGCCGACCATCAGCATTACGCGGCACAGGCGGCGCGCTACGAGGCCGAACGCGATCGCTACGCGACGGAGCGCGCGCGATATCATCGCGGCGAGTGGCCGGCGCATTACGAGCATCTCATCGTCGTGCGCAAGGACGATCTGATGAATGCCGAAGTCCAGACTTATGACGGACGTTATGTCGGCCACGTCGAAGAGCTGGCACTGTCGCCTTCAGACCACGTCGATGCCGTGCGCGTTGCGTTGCGCAACGGCGAGGGCGATGCCTGGATCGACAACGGCGATCTGCGGTTCGACGCTGATTCAGGGATCGTGATGACCGACCTCGATCTCCACGACCTTACGCTGATGGCAAGTGAACACTACTGATCATCGAAAACAGCTGCACGACCGATGGACGGCCCGCTCTGGGTGCTGCGGGTCCGTCCACCGCATCGGCAACGCATTCAATGCATGGGTTGGTTGGCGCACGCCACGTCATACTGCGAGACTGCCGCGGGGTTCCCGCTGTTTTGCGGCTGCTGTCCCGCATAGACGGTTCCGGCCTTTCCGTTCGGGTTGAAGGCGGATCCCGGTGCCATCGCGGAATTGCCGGGCGTATTCGGCGCGGTCGCGCTGCCGCAGCTCTGGTTGGGTTGTCCGGTTGCTTTCGGAACGTTGGTGGTCGCCGAGGAATGCGTTCCGGCGGACATATTCATGTTGGATCCGGTCGACGTGCTCATGCTGGTTCCGGCCCTGGGGGCCGACATTGCGGCACCCATGCTCGCACCGCCGGTTGTGTGGCCTGCAAGCGCTCCCGCCGCGGTGAAGATCGTCAAGACGCCGGCAGCAATTCCGATTCTGAAGCTTTCCATATGTCTCTCCTGTCCTGGAGTGGCCTTGATGCGCCTCTCTTGTGTGGTCGGGACCATAGGAGACTTGCAGCGATCACGTTGTGTCCTTGCTGTGATTTTGGCTAACCGGCGCTTTTCGCTGACCTGTCCCGTTCGCCGGCACTGATGTAGCGTTCGAAGCAGACTGCGAGAGCCGCCTGTTTTCCGCTGAAATCGGCTGCGACCAGGGCGATTGCCGCCCGCCCAAGTCGAGCGTTGCGCACGACGCCTCGTAGATAAGAGAGACTCGCAAGTAATGTCACAGTCCATGTACAACCATGAATGGTATATGCAACTGACGCACAACCTGTTGGACGGCATGAAGCTTTTGGGCAGGCCCCGGGGATGGCAGGTAACCTCGTGCAACGCGGGCCTCGGGGTCGGCCCTGGTCGGCGCAGAAATCCGCCAAAATGGCGGTTGAGCAGGTATTGACGCCCACGGCACCGCCGCATATATAGCGCCACCTTTCAGGGCAGGCCGTCCCCCGTTAAACGTGTGGAAACGCTGCCGGAAAGCCAGTTCTTAGCGTTGGACCGCGCGACTCGGGCACTTGCCCCAGTCCTCCGCGATTTGACCGGAGTGGGTAGGACCCCACCTCCGCTTTTTTGTTTCTTGCCGTGCGCATGGTGCGCGCGGCGCAGGTGACGTCGCGCAGGGCACTGCGCAGTGAAACGGAAGATCGAATGCCGACGATCAATCAGCTGATTTCGAAGCCGCGGCGCCCCAAGCCGAAGCGCAACAAGGTGCCGGCGCTGCAGCACTGCCCTCAGAAGCGTGCGGTCTGCACCCGCGTCTACACGACGACGCCGAAGAAGCCGAACTCGGCTCTGCGCAAGGTGGCAAAGGTGCGCCTCACCAACGGCTATGAAGCGCTCACTTATATTCCGGGCGAAGGCCACAACCTTCAGGAACACTCCGTGGTCCTGATCCGCGGCGGCCGCGTGAAGGACCTTCCGGGCGTCCGCTATCACATCATCCGCGGCGTGCTCGACACGCAGGGCGTCAAGGACCGCAAGCAACGCCGTTCGCTCTACGGCGCCAAGCGTCCGAAATAAGAGGGAGATAGCCCATGGCCCGCCGCCGCCGCGCAGATCGCCGCGAAATCAACCCCGACGCCAAATATGGCGACCTCATCGTCGCCAAGTTCATGAACAGCCTCATGTACGACGGCAAGAAATCGGCTGCCGAAGGCATCATGTACGGTGCGTTCGACGTGATCCAGTCGAAGACCAAGCAGGATCCGCTCGCCGTATTCCATGAGGCGCTGCGCAATGTGAGCCCTGCGCTGGAAGTGCGCTCGCGCCGCGTCGGCGGCGCCACCTATCAGGTGCCCGTCGAAGTGCGCACGGACCGGTCGCGCGCCTTGGCCATCCGCTGGATCATCACGGCTGCGCGCGGGCGCAACGAGCCGACCATGACCGGTCGGCTTTCGGGGGAAATCCTGGACGCGGCAAGCAACAGGGGGAATGCCGTCAAGAAACGCGAGGACACGCACAAGATGGCGGAAGCCAACCGTGCGTTCTCGCACTATCGCTGGTAACGGACGACAAGATGCCCCGAACAACCCCGCTCGAGAAATATCGCAACATCGGCATTGCCGCGCACATCGATGCCGGCAAGACGACGACGACCGAGCGCATTCTATATTACACGGGCAAGAGCCATAAGATCGGTGAGGTCCACGACGGCGCCGCGACCATGGACTTTATGGAGCAGGAGCAGGAACGCGGCATCACGATCACTTCCGCAGCGACCACGGCCTTCTGGCGCGACCATCGCATCAACATCATCGACACGCCCGGTCACGTCGACTTCACCATCGAGGTCGAGCGATCGATGCGCGTCCTCGACGGCGCGGTGGCGGTGTTTGACGCCGTCGCGGGCGTCGAGCCGCAATCCGAGACGGTCTGGCGTCAAGCCGACAAGTATCGCGTTCCGCGTATCTGCTTCGTCAACAAGATGGACCGCACGGGCGCCGACTTCCCCCGCTGCGTCCAGATGATGATCGATCGCCTCGGCGCCAGGCCGATGGTGATCGCCTGGCCGGTGGGCGCCGAGAGCGACTTCAAGGGCATCGTCGACGTCGTCCGCATGAAGGCGCTGATTTGGCACGAGGAACAGCTCGGGGCGAAGTACGACGAGATCGAGATTCCGGCCGAGCTCAAGGACAAGGCCAGCGAGTTGCACACGCATCTCGTGGAAATGGCGGTCGAAGAGGACGAAAAGCTGCTCGAGGCCTATCTCGAAGGCCATATGCCCAGCGTCGAGGACCTCAAGCGCTGCATCCGCAAGGGCACGACCGGTTTCAAATTCGTTCCGGTGATGTGCGGCTCCGCCTTCAAGAACAAGGGCGTGCAGCCACTGCTGGATGCGGTTGTCGACTATCTGCCGTCACCGCTGGACATCCCGCCGGTGAAAGGTATCGTTCCGCACAAGGAACAGGAAGTCGAGCGGCCGGCCGACGACAAGGCGCCCTTCGCGGGCCTGGCGTTCAAGATCATGGACGACCCGTTCGTGGGGTCGATCACCTTCGTCCGCATCTACTCGGGCAGCGTGACAAGCGGCACGGGCGTGCTGAATTCGGTCAAGGACAAGAACGAGCGCGTCGGCCGCATGCTTCTCATGCACGCCAACAGCCGAGAGGACATCAAGGAAGCCAACGCCGGCGACATCGTGGCGTTCGCGGGTCTCAAATATACCACCACCGGCGAGACGCTCTGCGACAACAACAATCCGGTGATCCTGGAGCGCATGGAGTTCCCCGACCCCGTGATCGAGGTCGCCATCGAGCCGAAGACCAAGGCCGACCAGGAGAAGATGGGCATGGCGCTGCAGCGCCTGGCGCAGGAGGATCCCTCATTCCGCGTCTCCACCGACAGCGAGTCGGGCCAGACGATCTTGAAGGGGATGGGCGAGCTCCACCTCGAGATCAAGGTCGACATCCTCAAGCGCACCTACAAGGTCGACGCCAATGTTGGCGCCCCGCAGGTGGCCTATCGCGAGACGTTGTCGAAGGCGGTGACGATCGACTACACGCACAAGAAGCAGACCGGTGGCTCGGGTCAGTTCGCCCGCGTCAAGGTGGTCTACGAGCCGCTGCCGGCCGGATCGGGATTCGTGTTCGAGAACGACGTCGTGGGCGGTTCGATTCCGAAGGAGTTCATCCCCTCGGTCGAAAAAGGCATCAAGGCGCAGAAGGAAAGCGGATTGATTGCCGGATTCCCGGTGATCGACTTCAAGGCGACCCTGATAGACGGTGCGTTCCACGAAGTGGACTCCAACGCGTTGACGTTCGACATCGCGGCGCGCGCCTCGTTCCGCGAACTCGCGGAGAAGAAGGCGGCGAAGCTGCTCGAACCGATCATGAAGGTCGAGGTCGTGACCCCCGAGGACTTCCTGGGCGGCGTCATCGGCGATTTGAATTCGCGGCGCGGCCAGGTGCAGGGAACGGACTCGCGCGGCAACGCGCAGGTCGTGACGGCCATGGTGCCGCTGGCAAATATGTTCGGATACATCAACTCACTGCGGTCGATGTCTCAGGGCCGCGCTCAGTACACCATGCAGTTTGATCACTACGAGACCGTGCCTCAGGCGATTGCCGACACGCTGAAACCCAAGTAACCGCCACAGGAGAAGGACATGGCGAAGGCCAAATTTGAGCGGACGAAGCCGCATTGCAACATTGGGACGATTGGACATGTCGACCATGGCAAGACGACGCTGACGGCTGCGATTACGAAGATTCTGGCGGAGTCTGGGAAGGCGCAGTTCACGGCGTACGACCAGAT
>JAGWNK010000086.1 GCA_028871345.1 Alphaproteobacteria bacterium
GCGCTATGCCGGCTGGTCGAGCCCGTTCGGCAAGCAGATCCTGTCGGGCGACTTCACCCTCGCAGCCCTGGCCGACCACGCCCTCAACCAAAACCTCAATCCCAAACCAAAATCCGGAAAACAGGAACTCGCAGAAAATATCATCGCTTATAATCAGAAGTGAACGATCTTCCGGCGGGCCCGAATGCTGCCATGCAAGCGCGAGGGTTCCGCCACCGGCGGAACCCTCGCAGCACGCCCGCCCCCGGAATATACCCGACATTGACGCACGGTCGGCGCGCGCTGAGACTTGTCGCGACGAAGAGGAGGTGACCATGGGCAACCTCTCCCGCCGGACGTGGATGGGACTTGCACTGGGCGCCTTGGGCGCATGTCCTTTGGAAGCGGCGACCCCGCTTCATCATCGCAAGCAGCGCTATCTGCGCCGGCGCACCTTGTGGCGTCATGGACCGGCGCCCGCGGGAACCGCGCCGGATTCCCTGAACGGCCTGGCCCGGGCCAGAGGGCTTCGCTTCGGCAGTTGCATCTGCACAGTGCCCTTTGTCGAGCACGGCCATCACATGCTCGCTTCCTACTCCGACCCACGTTATCGCGCCTTGTTCGTATCGCAGTGCGGCCTGCTGGTTCCGGAGAACGAACTGAAGTGGCGGGCACTCCGGCCTTCGCCGGCGACCTTCGACTTTCGCAAGGCCGACATGCTTGTCGACTTTGCGACCAGTCATCAGATGAGCGTGCGCGGACACACGCTGCTGTGGAACCGCCCGCAGTGGTTTCCGGACTGGGTCGGCAAGTACAACTTTGGAAGCAATCCGTGGGCCGGCGCCGAGCAGCTCTTGCGAGAACACATCAGCACGGTCTGCGGCCACTATGGCGAGCGCATCTTCAGCTACGATGTCGTGAACGAGGCGATCGTCCCGGAAACCGGCGAGCTGACCGAAACCGTCTTCACCAAGTATCTGGGCCCGGACGCCATCGACCTGGCCTTCCAGACCGCGCGGGCGGCAGCGCCTCACGCCCAGCTCGTGTACAACGACTTCATGAGCTGGTCGCCGACGGGCGACAAGCATCGTGCCGGAGTGCTGAAGCTGCTCGAGCGGCTCAAGAAGAACAACGTTCCGATCGATGCGCTGGGCATCCAGAGCCACCTGGGCGCCAGCGCGGATGGCGGTTCTTCGCCGCGCTTCACCGACATCCAGCAGAACGAGTGGAGCAAGTTCCTCGACGAGGTCACGGCCATGGGTCTCGACCTCGTCATCACCGAATTCGACGTCAACGACCGCGACGTCGCCGGCGACGTCGCCGCACGCGATCGTGCGATCGCTTCCCTGGCGCGCGACTATTTCGACCTGATGCTCGGCTATCTGCGGCTGCGCTACGTGATGTGCTGGGGCTTGGCCGACAAGTATTCCTGGCTGCAGCGCAGCCCGCCGCGTCCTGACGGCAAGGCAAAGCGCCCGTGCCCTTATGACGACCAGTTCAACGCGAAGCTTCTGGAAGAAGTCCTGGCGGTTTCGCTGGCCACGGCACCCGTGCGTCCCGACATGAACATCCAGCCGGCGTGAGCGCAGGGGCCGGCGCCTGAGAGGTGGCCGATCGCCGCAGTCATGTCGGGGGCAGGGGGGTTATCCGCGCGCCCATGCGGGAGCGAGAAAGTTGCGCGGCCGGCGGCTGCGGCCGGGCAGTTATGATCGCTTTGCATTTGCAGTTACCCGTTCGCCGCCGTGGCGATTTTTTGGCCGTTTACGGCGCCTCAAAGTCGTGCGATGATACCGCTACCAACTTGGCCTGGACAGGGGCCCGCATGATGTGCGCGACATCAGCCTGACCGCTTGTCGCCGCGTGGGGAGCGTTGCCGAATGTTTCTCGGAATCGATGTTGGCACGTCCAGCGTGAAGGCCGTGCTGCTGGACGGCGAGGGACGCCTCGAGGGTCAGTCGTCGACCCCTTTGACCGTGGAACGCCCGCATCCCCTGTGGTCCGAACAAGATCCGCAGGCCTGGTGGGACGCCACGGTCGAAGCCGTGCGCGGATTGCCCGAGAAGCAGCGCCGTGCCGTCCGGGCGATCGGCCTCAGCGGCCAGATGCACGGCGCCACGCTGCTGGATGCGGCGGACCGGCCCTTGCGTCCCGCCATCCTGTGGAACGACGGACGCTCGGAGGCCGAATGCGCCAAGCTCGAAAAGCTCGAGCCGCGTTCGCGCGAAATCACCGGCAACCTGGCGATGCCGGGCTTCACGGCGCCGAAGCTGCTGTGGGTCAAGCGTCACGAGCCGGACGTCTTCGAGAAGACGAAGACCGTTCTTCTGCCCAAGGATTACGTCCGCCTCAGGCTGACCGGCGAGAAAGCCTCCGACATGTCGGATGCCGCGGGAACGTTGTGGCTCGATGTCGCAAAGCGCGATTGGTCGGATGCGATGCTCAAAGCCACGAGTCTTGACCGGTCCGCCATGCCGCGCGCCGTCGAAGGCACGGCGGCCACGGGCAAGGTGAGGGCCGAGGTGGCGCGCGACCTCGGCATCCCCGAAGCGGTCGTCGCGGGCGGCGGCGGCGACAATGCGGCGAGCGCCGCCGGTGTCGGCGTCGTTTCGCCGAAGCAGGCTTTCCTGTCGCTGGGCACATCGGGCGTGCTGTTTGTCGTGACCGACAAATTCCGTCCCAATCCGGCCAAGGCGGCACACGCCTTCTGCCATTGCCTGCCCGGCGTGTGGCACCAGATGTCGGTCATCCTCACGGCCGCCGCCAATATCGACTGGGTGACGCAGCTCTGCGGCTTCGCCAATGTCGTCGAGGCCGTCGCCGCCGCCGAGAAGCGCGGGCTCCACAAGCAGACGCCGATCTTCCTGCCCTATCTCTCGGGCGAGCGCACGCCGCACAACGACGCCCAGGCGCGCGGCGTGTTCTTCGGGATGACGGCGGAATCGACGGCCGCCGATCTGGTCGCCGCCGTGCTCGAGGGCGTCGCCTTCGCCTTCGCGGACGGCTTCGACGTCCTCAAGGAGGCCGGCGGCGAGATCGCGGACGTCACCGTGGTGGGCGGCGGGTCGCGACTGCCCTATTGGGGCCCGATTCTGGCATCGGCCTTGAACTTGCCGCTGACCTACCGCGAGGGGGGCGAAGTTGGTGCCGCGTACGGCGCGGCGCGCCTTGGTCGTCTGGCCTTGACCGGCGAGCGGCCCTCCGCCGTCTGCACGGCGCCCGCGATCGCGCGCGTGGTGGAGCCGGTCGCGGAGATGAGAGAACAGTTGGCGCTCCGCCGCGCCCTGTTTGTGAACCTGTATCAGAGCCTGCGCAAATCCTATCGGGAGTATGGGAGATGAGTATTTTTTCGGAGGTTGGAAGGGTTGGGTACGAGGGTTCTGGCGGGGGCGATCTGAGCTACCGGGTCTACGACAAGGACCGCTTGGTTCTGGGGCGGGCGATGGGAGACTGGCTTCGCCTTGCGGTTTGCTACTGGCACTCGTTCAACTGGCCGGGCAACGACATCTTCGGCTCGGGGACGCTGTCGCGGCCGTGGCTGGGCGGGGGTGTGACGCAGGAAGTGGCGGAGAAGAAGCTGGAGGCGGC
>JAGWNK010000087.1 GCA_028871345.1 Alphaproteobacteria bacterium
AGAGACAAAACTGCGATACCGTGCTCGGTTGTGTCGGCGCGGCTCATCCGCGTTTCGCAGGCGCATGTCTCGTGGATGTTTCGGTATCGCACACGACGCGTTCGCGCGCGCTATGCGTCAGCCGCCTTTGACCGTGCCTTTGGCAGCGATCTCACGTTCGAGCCGCATCAGCAGATCGTGCGTCGGAAAGCCGTCGGGCAGGAGTCCGTGCGCGACCTGATAGGCGCGCAAGGCGTCGCTCACCTTGGGGCCGAGCATGCCGTCGATCTTGCCGGGGTCGTAGCCGAGCGTGGCGAGGTCGCGCTGGAAGGTCATGCGGTCGTCGCGGCTCAAGGGTTCCTCGTCGCGCGGCCACGTTCCGATCACGCCGGGAAGCCCGTTGATGCGGTCGGCCAAGAGGCCCACGCCCAGCGCGTAAGCCGAGGCCGCGTTGTAGCGCATGATCACATGGAAGTTGTGCAGCAGCAGGAAGGCGGGTCCGCGCGCGCCGGCGGGCAGGAAGATGGAACCGCCTTCCGAATCGGTGGCCGGCTGTGGCGGCAGCGGCGCGCCCAGCGCCGTCGTCACGCCGAGCTGGCGCCAGTGCGCCAGCGGCTGGGGATTGTCGCGCCCGCTCTCGGCATAGGGGAAGTTGGCCGGCAGCCTGACCTCGTAGCCCCAGCTCTCGCCGTTCTTCCAGCCGTCCTCCGCCAGCATCGAGGCGGTGGAGGCCAGCGCGTCGGCGGCCGAATGCCAGAGATCCTTTTTGCCGTCGCCGTCACCGTCCACCGCATGACTGAGCCAGGCGGAGGGCATGAACTGGGTCTGGCCGAAGGCGCCCGCCCAGGACGAGACCATCTCCTCCGGCTGGAATGGCCCGGCCTGTTCCATCTTCAAGGCCGCCAGCAGTTCGCGCCGGCCCAGCGCCTGGCGCGGCCCGTCATAACCCAGCGTCGCCAGCGCCTCGAACATGTCGTAGTGGCCCATCAGCGTGCCGTAATTGGTTTCGAGCCCCCAGATCGCCACCAGCACCGCCTTGGGGATGCCGTACTGCGCCTCGATCTTGTTCAGCATCGCGGCGTTGGCGGCGAGCGCGGCCTGCCCGTCCGCCACGCGCGTGGGCGACACCGCCACGGCCAGATAATCCCAGATCGCCTGCGAGAACTCCGGCTGGCGCAGGTTGAGGTCCTGGATATGGGTGTTGAGCGAGATCCCGGCCATCGAGCGGTCGTAGACCTGGGGGCTGACGCCGGCGGCCAGGGCGGTGGCCCGGAAGTCGCGCACGAAGGCGTCGAACTTCGCCAGGTCGCCGGGCGCGGGGGTGGTCGCCGGCGCCGGCGTGGCGATGGCGACGCGCTGGGGCGGGCGGGGCGTCGGGGTGGTGGCGGCACAGGCCACCAGCGCGAAGACGGCCGGCGAGAGGGCAAGGAGGCGGGCGAGGGTGCGCATCGTGGCCTGCGGCATTAGGAAATCGAAGTATGCTCAAGAGCTTATCAGAGTCGGGCGGCGCTGTCTGGAGCAATTCTCACAATGGCGCCGCCCGCTGACGCAAAAGCAAGGCCGGCCCGGCTTTCGGCCGTTGACAGGGCGCGGTTCGCCCACTAGGTTCCGCGCCTTCTTGGGGCCAAAACGCCCATTCCGCAGGACTTTGCCAAAGGCTTTAAAGGCGTGTCATGAAGATCCGGAATTCGCTCCGTTCGCTGAAGAAGCGCGACAAGGACTGCCGCGTCATCCGCAGGCGTGGCCGGACCTACGTCATCAACAAGAAGAACCCGCGCTTCAAGGCCCGCCAAGGCTGAACGTTGGGCTAATCCCCAGGGCTGGCGGCACGCGCCCTTCGCGGGCTAGCATCGCAGCCATGCGGTTTATCTTTCTCTTCGTCGCTTTCTTCGCGCTCTGTCCGGCCGCGTTCGCCGCGCCGGTTCCACAGCAGCCGATCGATGCGCTGTTCGCGGCCCTGGCCAACGCGCAGTCGTCCGAACAGGCCAAGCCGA
This sequence comes from Alphaproteobacteria bacterium, assembly GCA_028871345.1. GTDB lineage: Bacteria > Pseudomonadota > Alphaproteobacteria > Micropepsales > Micropepsaceae > Rhizomicrobium. The sequence continues at coordinate 1,974 of JAGWNK010000087.1, forward strand.
TCGAGGACAAAATCCTCGTCCTGTTCCTGCAATCGAAAAGCCCCAGCGTCGATCTGTTGATGACGCGCGCGGCGGCGGCGCTGACGGTCGGCGACAAGGACCTGGCCGGCAAGCTCTTCCTCGCCATCACCGCCATCGCGCCCGCTTACGCCGAGGGCTGGCACCAGCGTGCCCGCATCGAAGCTGCTGCCGGCAACGACGAAGCCGCCATGTTCTCGCTAGAGAAGACCGTGACGCTCAATCCGCGCGAGTTCGAGGCCTGCGCGGAGCTGGCGATGAAGCTCGAAGAATACGGCGACAAGAAAGGCGCGCTGGAAATGTACCGCCGGGCGCAGGCGCTCGATCCGCAATATGACGACATCGCCCGCCACGTCCGCGCGCTGTCGCGCGAGGTCGAAGGGCAGGGGATTTAGCGACGATGCGACGAATCCAAAATTAAGGAGAAGCGGGCATGGCAAAGAGCGCAGCGCAGAACAGCCCGTCTCCCGCGCAGTTGATCGATGCGCGGATCGAGGAACTGGGCGACTGGCGCGGCGAGCTGCTCGGCCGGCTGCGGGCCACGATCAAGCAAGCCGATCCGAACGTCGTCGAGGAGGTGAAATGGCGAAAGCCGTCGAACCCATTGGGCGTTCCGGTATGGGAGCATGCGGGGATGATCTGCACCGGCGAGACCTACAAGGACAAGGTGAAGCTCACCTTCGCCCAGGGCGCCGCGCTCAAGGACCCGTCACACCTCTTCAACAGCAGCCTCGACGGCAACACCCGGCGCGCCATCGATTTTCATGAGGGCGACCGGATCGATGAGAAGGCATTGCAGGCGCTGATCCGCGCGGCTGTGGACCTGAACACCGCCAAAGCCAAACGTTGATCGTCCGGTCGCTACCGTCCGCCGACAAACGCCACGCGCAACAGGTTGGTGGCGCCCGGCGTGCCCAGCGGAACGCCCGCGGTGATGACGATACGCTCGCCGGACTTGGCGAAGCCCTCGTCATAGGCGAACCGGGCGGCGCGCTCGACCACGTCGTCGAGGTCGTGGGCGTCCTCGGTGGTGACGCAGTGAAGCCCCCACGCCAGGCACAACCGCCGCGCCGTCTCGACCAGCGGCGTCAGCGCCAGGATCGGCGCCTCCGGCCGCTCCCGTGCCGCCCGAAGGCCGGTGGAGCCGGACTTGGTCCAGCACACGATAGCGCGGGCGTGGATGGTGTGGGTGACCTGATGCACCGCCGTCATGATGGCGTCAGGCGTGGTCTCCTCCGGCGCGGCACGCTGAGCGTCCATGATGACGGCGAACTGGGGATCGGCCTCCACCGCGGTGGCGATGCGGTCCATCACCCGCACGGCCTCGGCGGGATGGGCACCTGCCGCCGTCTCGGCCGAGAGCATCACCGCATCGGCGCCCTCGAAGACGGCGGTGGCGACGTCGGAAACCTCGGCGCGGGTCGGCGCCGGGGCCTGGATCATGGATTCCAGCATTTGCGTGGCGACCACCACCGGCTTGCCGGCCCGGCGGGC
>JAGWNK010000088.1 GCA_028871345.1 Alphaproteobacteria bacterium
CATGGCATCCAACGTTCTAGTTTCGCTGCCAAACGGCGGCGGCGTTCCCCTCGGCGAGGTCGCCAAGGTCGAGCGGACCCGCGGGCCGACGATGGTCCGCACCGAGAACGGCCTGCTCGTCAACTATGTCTATGTCGACTTCCGGGATCGCGACCTCGGCAGCTACGTAAGCGAGGCCCAGCGTGCGGTGGCCCAGAAGGTGAAGTTCCCGCCCGGCTATTACGCCACCTGGAGCGGCCAGTTCGAATATATGGAGCACGCCAAGCAGCGACTTGCGGTGGTCGTACCGGCAACGCTGGCGATCATCCTGCTGCTGCTGTTTCTCAACTTCCGGCGCGTCTCGGACACCTTGATCGTGATGATTGCCTTGCCGTTCTCTCTGGTGGGTGGGCTGTGGCTCATGGACCTCATGGGCTTCAACATGAGCGTCGCCTCTGCCGTGGGGTTCATCGCTCTGGCCGGCGTGGCCTCGGAGACGGGTGTCGTGATGCTCATATATCTCAACAATGCGCTGGCGGAAGCGAAAGCCCGCGCTGAATACGAGGGGCGAAGCTTCGGACGCGCTGATCTGGTGGATGCGATCAAGGCCGGTGCCGTCGATCGTGTGCGCCCTGTGATGATGACCGTCGCCGCCATCATGGCGGGTCTGTTCCCGATCCTGTGGTCGACCGGAACGGGCTCCGAAATCATGCAGCGCATCGCGGTGCCGATGATCGGCGGCATGGTTTCGGCCACCGCCCTGACGTTGGCCGTGATCCCCGTTCTCTTCTACCTGGTGCGAGGTCACCGCATGGCAAGGAACCGGTCTGATGCGCCGGCGGGGAGCGCGTAAACCGATGAACCCGATATTTCGAGCTGCTTCTGTCGTGGTTCTGGTGCTGGTGACGGCCGGATGCTCCACAACACCGCCCGTGGCGATGAAGGACGAGGAACTACCCAAAGCTTTCACCGCACCGATGACTCAAGGCGCTCAGCAGTCCGTCACAAGAGGGTGGTGGAAAGTTTACGCCAGCTCGGAGTTGAGCGGTCTTGTCGAGACGGCCCAAGCCGGCAATCTCGATTTGGCCGCAGCGGCGGCAAGGGTTCAGCAAGCCCAAGCCCAGACCGGAATCGCCACATCCGCGCTGTTTCCCAGCATTGATCTGAGCGCTGGCGCGAAACGTGAAGGCAGCAAGGTGCCCGGCACGACGTTCAACACGTTTGGCACCTCGCTTGGCGCGAGTTATGAACTCGATTTCTGGGGTCTGGCACAAGATAATCTGCGCGCGGCCCGCAGCTCCGCACGTGCTGCCATCTACGCGCAGGATGTCGTGCAGCTGACCACGGATGCCGGCGTGGCCAGCACTTATTTCGCTGTTCTGGCGCTGCGCGAACGTATCGCAATCGCCAAGAAGAACGTTGAAACTGCCAAACGCATCCTGGCAGTCACCAACGCGAAGGTGGTCAACGGATTGTCTTCAAACCTGGATCTCGCCCAGCAGAATGCATTGTTGGCGGGTCAGGAGGCGCAGATTCCGGCCCTCGAGGAGCAGGAACGCGAGATGCGCTATGCGCTCGCGATTCTGCTGGGCCGTGCGCCGGAAGGATTCGACGTGGCCGGGCGTTCCTTGGAAGGCATTTCCGCGGCCGCGATCGCGCCAGGATTGCCTTCATCTCTGTTGCAGCAGCGCCCCGACATCGCAGAAGCAGATGCGACCCTGCTGGCAGCTCACGCGAACGTGGACGCGGCACGCGCCGCATTCTTGCCGGCTATCGGCTTGACCGGGAATGGCGGCTATAGTGCGACCGCGATTTCGAGCCTGATCAATCCTAGCAATCTTGCTTGGGACGTGGGTTCCTCTTTGCTGCAGACCATATTTGATGGAGGCCGGCTCACCTCACAGCGCGATCTCGCGGTGGCGCAGGAAAAAGAGATGATCGCCGGCTATCGGAAAACGGTGTTGAGCGCCCTTTCCGACGTAGAGAGCGCCCTTGGCAGCAGCGCCAGCCTGGCGGATCAGGAACGGTTCACGGCCAAACAAGCCGCCAGCGCCGACGAAGCATTCCGGATATCGGAAGTCCAATATCACGAGGGTGTGATCGACCTCCTGACCCTTTTGCAGGCGCAGCAGACGTTGTTCTCGTCTCAGGATCAGCTTGTTCAGATCAAGCTTGCACGGCTTCAGGCGGACGTGGGTCTCTACCGCGCCCTCGGCGGCGGCTGGACGGTCGCTGCCGACGCCGGAAAACCGACCCGCAACAGTTTCATGCCGTTGCCCTACTGAGGAGACACAACGCAGCAGCCATTCACAAACACATTCACGCGATAAAATGGAGGAGAACCGAATGATGCGCAAAATGCAGCTGAGGGGGAAACTTGGGGCCATTATCGCTACGATCCCGTTGACCACGGGGCTGATGGCCGTGCCGGCGTGGGCCATTCCGTCCTATTCAGCCAAGATGAACCAACCCTGCAGTGCCTGTCATCTCGGGGGCTTCGGACCTCAGCTCACGCCCTTCGGGCGTCAGTTCAAGCTGACCGGCTACACGATGGACGCAGGCGGCAAGGTCGCCGTTCCGGTATCAGCCGAGGTCGTATCGTCGTTCACACGCACGGCCAAGGCACAGGATGCAGCACCAGCCGATCATTACGCAACGAACGACAACTTCACGCTCGATCACGCGAGCGTGTTTTTCGGCGGTGGCATCGGTGACCACTTAGGCTACCTCTCGCAATGGACATACGACGGAGTTGGACGCCAGTTCGTCTGGGACATGCTCGAAGTCCGAGCCGCTGACGATGTGTCGCTCTGGGGCAATGATGTGATCGTCGGGATCACAGCATCCAACATGCCCGGGATCACAGACATATGGGATACGTTGTCCGTTTGGGGCTTTCGGCATTCCACGAGCGATCTGGCGCCGACGCCGGCTGCCGGCCCTGTGTTCGGTGGCCAGTTCAACATGCTGGTCCTCGGCACCACGGCGTATGCGTACTGGAACTCAAGCCTTTACACCGAAGCAGGTGTCTATTTCTCGCCGTCGAACGGCTTCCTGCGGGCCGTCGGAATGAGCACGAGCATGGGGCCGGGCGTTATCTCCGGCGGCGCGCCATACGTCCGCGTCGCCTACCAAAGAAGCTACAGCGATCAGAACTGGGAAATCGGGGGCTTCGGCTTCTTCCCGAGCGTCGATCCCAACGGCGGCATGGGACCGGTGTTCATCGGCAAGACCGATTCTTATTCCGATGTCGGAGTTGATGCCTCGTATGAGTTCATCGGTGACAGCAGCAATGTCTACCTGATAAACGCGCGCTATACCCACGAATCGCAGGCACTCGATGCGTCCAAGCTGATCGGCAATGCGGCCAACCTGAACAACTCCCTGAACGACTTCAGGCTCGACGCCTCGTACTACTGGAGGGGCCAGATCGGAGGAACCGTACAGCTCTTCAAGACAACGGGCTCGACGGACACAATCCTCTACG
>JAGWNK010000089.1 GCA_028871345.1 Alphaproteobacteria bacterium
AGCCTTTTGTGGTGTTGAAAAATTTGACGGTTCCGATAGTCATCGACAGGTCCTCAGGCATCGTGGCGCGCCGGGCCTCATGCCCGGTGCGATAGAGATGGCGCGATCATCGAGAAGAAGTCCGGCTGTTTCGTCCAGGCGCGCACGACGGCGAGTCAGGGTAGGGAACCGGTGCGCTTCGTCCGACGGAACGCCCTCCGCATGCCGTATTGATACGCGATCCGCGGGAAATTTACAATGTAGGCGCGCGCACCGGCCTTGTCCGTGCGGCCCGATCACACGACCTTGCAAACGAGATGCGGGAGAAGACCGGCGATGACTGTTACCATCTATCACAATCCGAAGTGCTCGAACTCGCGCGCCTGTCTGGCGCTGATCCGCGAGGCCGGGGTGGAGCCCCGAATCGTCGAATATCTGAAGACGCCGCCGTCGCGCGCCGAACTGGCGGCGCTGCTGGCGAAGATGGGCGTCGGCCCGCTCGCTCTGGTGCGGACCAAGGAGGCGGCCTATGCCGAGCTGGGCCTTGCCGGGGCCGATGACGCCACCCTGCTCGATGCCATGGCCGCCCATCCGATCCTGATCAACCGGCCCATCGTGGTCACGGCGAAGGGCGCGGCGCTCTGCCGGCCGCCAGAACGGGTAAAGGCGCTGATCGCCGGCTGAGGCGAAGATTGCGAATCCGCAAAAGCGGCGCGCACCGGCCGGGATAAATTCCACGCAGGATTCCGAGGTTGGGGCGAACGCCGTCTTTCGAGGAGATCGCGACATGAAGATTCTGCTTCCAGCCGCCGTGGCGGCCTTGGCGCTGGCGTTGGCAACACCGGCTCTGGCGCAGCCGCCGCATCACGGTCAGTTGCCCGGAGCGCACGCCTATCCGCATGCGCGGATGGGCCATCCGCATTGGTCGCGCGGCGACCGGCTGGACCGGGCCTATCGCGGCCAAGGCTATTACGTCACGGACTGGCGCACGCGCCATCTGCGCCGACCGCCACGCGGCTACCGCTGGGTAAGGGTCAACGATCAGTATCTGCTCGTCGCCATCACCACCGGCGTCATTCTCGATGCCATCCTGATGAGCACGCAGAACCGGTAGACCTTTCCGCGGCCGCGAGCGGACGTCGTGCCGCCCGCGGCAGCCGTGGCACGCTTGCTTCCCGGACAGAATGTCCATGAGCGATTTGCGGGCATCGGCGTTCGGATTGTCACGGAAATGTCCTTGGAAGCGGAATTCCGTTCGGCTGCGGTTCATCTCGCGCCTGTCACCTTGGTCGCGCTAGGGGCGAATTCTGACCAGGAGTGATCGTGATGAAATTTGTGCTTTCGAACGGATGGAAAATGGCGGCGCTGGCCGCAGTCGCCAGCCTGGGATGGCTGGCGGCCGGCAGTTCGGCAGCCCTCGCGGATTACACGACCACCCGCTGCGACGCCGACGGCGACCATTGCTGGGTGATGCGTTGTGAGGATGACGGGGACGATTGCGTCCGCATCCGCTCTTACGACCACGATTCCTACTATCGTGGATATGACCGACCGCGCGCCCGCTGGGTGTGCGACGGCGACGGCGACCGCTGCCACTGGGTTTACGGTGGCGGCTACTATGCGCAGCCGCATGTCGGCTTCCGCTTCGGCTGGCACGACTGAGGACCGGCGCGGGCTGGACGAAGCGCCGGTCCGCGCGCCACACTCCGGGGGATTCATCATCCTCCGGAGTCACTGATGCCTCAGTCCATCGATCCTACTCGGCCGCAGTTCGAGGCCTTCAAGGCGCTGCCGCGCGACACGCCCATTCACATGCTCAACCTGATCCGGCTGAAGGCGCTGGCGGCGTATCCGCCCGGCCATCCCAATGCCGGCAAGGGAATGACGGGACTGGATGCCTATCGCGAATACGGCCGCACCTCGGGGCCGATCTTCCGCAAGCTGGGCGGGCGCATCGTCTGGTCGGGCCGGCCTGAAGGCGTGCTCACCGGCCCGGCCGACGAGCGCTGGGATCTCGCCTTCATCGCGCAATATCCCAACGCCGGCGCCTTCCTCGCCATGGTGACGGACGGCGAATACCGCGAGCACGTGATACACCGCCAGGCGGCGGTGGAGGACAGCCGCCTCGTCCGCTTCTTCCCACTGGACCCCGGCGAGGGTTTCGGCGAGTAGGCGAAGCGGAATTTGGCGGCGCCCTCCGTCGCGCCTACTCGCTGTCGGCGGCCTCGTCGCGCATGACTTTCGCATAAGCCTTACGCAAGTCGGGCAGCGGCTGCAGGTTCGTGTCCAGCGGCGCGGCGCCCTTGGCCTTGAGGGACTGATTGAACGCCGGGATGTCATGCGCCAGCACGGCGTCGTAGGCGGCGGAATCTTTCTGGACGTTCTGCTCGATCATGGCGAGGAGATTCGATTCCGTGTCGGTCGGGCCGAAGTCGGCGCCGCCGGCCACGTCGCCGGCGCCCGTGCCGATCTCGGCGTTGAGCCACAGCAGGTTGTAATAGTCCTTGTAGGCCGAGGCGTAGATCTTGTCGTCGCTCGGCGCCAGGTAGCGCGAGAGCAGCGCATATTCGACCCCCTGGACCTCCTGGTCCATCGCCCTGACGGATTGTTCCATCTGGCTGTCGTGCGTGTATTTGGCCTCCAGTTTTTCGAGTTGCGCACGCATCTGTTCGGCTAGGTTGATCCTGTGGGCGACCTGCTTCACGTCGTCGGCGATGCGAAGTTGCAGCTTCAAGGTCGCTTCCATGCCGGCCTGATCGGCTTCGCTGTTGGGGTCGCGCAGAATGTCGAGTGGCGCGGTTTCGGTCTTGCCGTCCACCGTCAGGCGCACCTCATAATGTCCCGGTACGGCCAGCGGCCCGGAAATGACGATGGGCATTCCCCAATGCGTCAACGGGCGGAAGTCCTTGCCCTTGAAGCGGACCTCCTCCCAGATGTGCGGATCCTCCGGCGGGATCGTGCGCAGCACCACCGGCACCAGATCGTCGTAAGCCATGTCCCAGGTGACGCGGTTGATGCCCGGATGGCCCTTCTTGTGCATGGTGCGGATGACGCGCCCATCGGAATCCGCAATCTGGATTTCAACTTTCGATTTCGGCGCCGCCTTGAGTGCGAAATTGATGTAGGCGTGCGGATCGCGCGACAGCCGATAGGTCGGCCGTGGCGTGAACAGGCGCACGTCCGCCGTCGTGGGCTGCTTTGCCATCTGCTCGAGCGGCGTGATGTCGTCGAGGATGTAGAGCCCGCGGCCCCAGGTCGATACGACGAGGTCGTGGAAGCGCTTCTGCACGACGGTCCAGGTGACCGGCGAGGGCGGCAGCTTGTCCTTGAGTGGCGTCCAATGCCCGCCGTCGTCGAGCGAGTAATAGAGCCCTTCGCCCGTGCCGGCGAACAGCAGGCCTTCGCAGTTCGGATCTGCCGAAACGTTGCGTACGTATGCCAGCTCGCCCTTCGGCAGGTTGGCATCGAT
>JAGWNK010000053.1 GCA_028871345.1 Alphaproteobacteria bacterium
ATCTGGTCGTACGCCGTGAACTGCGCCTTCCCAGACTCCGCCAGAATCTTCGTAATCGCAGCCGTCAGCGTCGTCTTGCCATGGTCGACATGTCCAATCGTCCCAATGTTGCAATGCGGCTTCGTCCGCTCAAATTTGGCCTTCGCCATCGTAGTATTCCTTGTCTTGCCTCTTCTGCCGCTTTCGCGGTGTTGACTGTCTTCACTGGCCGCCCAACTTCCCCTGGGCTCTGCCGCGACACTTCCGCCATGCGGAATATGGAGCGGGTGAAGGGAATCGAACCCTCGTCATCAGCTTGGAAGGCTGTTGCTCTACCATTGAGCTACACCCGCGTTTCGGAAATCAGCATTCGGAACCCGCAACCAGAACCGACCTTTCCTGACTGGGTGACCTTCCTCATTAAATTTCTGTCCCCGCCTCTGACTTCCAACTTTTCGAACGTCCGGTGGTGGGGGAGGTTGGACTCGAACCAACGAAGGCTTAGCCAGCGGATTTACAGTCCGCCCCCTTTGCCGCTCGGGACACTCCCCCGTTAAACCGGTTTTCGTAGCATTTTCAAGTGGTTGGTACTGATCACCGGTCGGCGCAAGGGCCTCGCCCGCCCGTCTGGGTCAGAACGTAAGATTGCCTCCGGGAGTCGCGCTGCGGACCGGGGGTTATTGGTCAAATGCTTAGGTGTGTCAATAGAGCATTAACGCGGAAAAGGCGAAAAATTGCCCCCACGAGCGACCGGGCGAAGGCTAGACACGGGCCGCCGCGAAAGGCAAGCGTCGGAAAGCCACTGTCAGCGGCTCCGCTGAGCTATAGATAACAAATGTCATCCAAAGACCGCCGCCATTTCTACCCCCGCCCGGACCCGAAATCCTCAGATGGTCTATGGCTTTACGGCCTGCACGCCGTCCGTGCCGCTCTGGCAAATCCACGCCGCAAGGTGCATCGCGCCGTGCTGAGCAACCGAGCCCGGGACGAGATCGGTGCCAAGCTCCTGGGCCGGGTCCGCCACGAAATCGTGGACGGTGACGCGGTGGCGCGACTGCTGCCCGCCGGCGCTGTCCACCAGGGTGTGGCGTTGCTATGCGAGCCCCTACCCCGAATCGATATCGAGGATGCCCTCGCCCCGGCGCCCCGGCGCCGCATCGTCCTGGTGCTTGATCAGATTTCTGATCCGCACAATGTCGGCGCCATCCTGCGCACCTCGGCCGCCTTCGCTGCCTCGGCCGTCGTCATCCAGGACCGTAACGCTCCGCCGGAGACCGGCGCCCTTGCCAAGGCCGCTTCTGGCGCGCTCGACACCCTACCGCTGGTGTCGGTCGTGAACATTTCACGCACCCTGGACAGGCTGCAGGAGATCGGCTTCTGGCGCATCGCACTGGCCGGCGACGGCGAAACGACGCTCAAGGATGCCTCCGCAGATGCGGGAGACATCGCCCTGGTGTTGGGCTCGGAGGGATCCGGCATCCGCCGGCTGGTGCGCGAAAGCTGCGATGCCGTCGCCTTCATTCCCATCGATGCCGCGATGGACAGCCTCAACGTCTCTAACGCGGCGGCCATTGCCCTCTACGAGCTGCGGCGCGAGTGACGGTCAGAACAGGGCCGCGACGATGTTGTCGCCGCCGTTGTTCTCGATAAGCACCAAGACCTTGTAGCCCTCGGCATATTGCAGATTGCCGGCCTTGTCGTGCATCAAAAGCCCATCATTGGCCATCGTGGCGGTACGGTTGTCGTAGGCGAAGCGCGGCGCGAGTCCCTTGTAGCTCTTCTTGATGAGCTGGAAGAGCAGCTGCGCGTTGCGCGGATCGAGCCGCACGCAGCCGGCGCTGGCGCGCTTGCCGAGGTCGCCGATGTCGGTGCCGGTGGCCGCATGGATTGCCAGCCCAGTCTGCAGACCGTCATGCTCCCAACTGAAGAACATGGCATAGGGCATGGGCTGGTCCCATTCCTGCGAATGGTAGCGACGGTACATGCGATCCGGATCGAGCTGGTAATAGCCGGGCGGCGTGTTCGTGTTCTGCATCGTGCCACTCGGCCCGAGCTTCGGAATCTCGGCGCCGGTCGAAACGGGGAAGCTGTAGAGCATTGCCAAATCGCCGGAGCTCCGCTTCTGGAAGACATACATGCGCTGCGCCCAGGGGCCGTGATCGGCCTTGCTGACATAGAGGAACAGCTCAAAATTTTCGTAGAGCTCCTTCGTCAGGCTGACCTTCATGTGCTGGAGAACCCTTGACAATTCGCCTGGCGACGGCGGATTCGCATCCGGCGCGGGCGCCAGAGGCAGCTCAGCTTCCTGATCGGCAAGCTGCATGTCCGGCAGCGACGGCGCGATCGTGCCGCGCAAGGCGGGAAGCGTCTTCGGCGCCACCGCGCGCGGCGCAGGCGCCTTCGCCACAGCCAAGGGCGTGGTCTTCTTGGGAACCGCGCGGGCGATCTCCGGCTTCGGCGCATTGACCCGCGCCAGGAGCTCGCGGTTCTTCTCGAGCATCCAGGCCCAAGCGGGAACCACAGCCTCGCGATTCACGACGGCAGCGGCCACCCGAAACTTGCGGCCGGCCGACAGGGCGGCCGATCGGATCTCAGGTACGGCAACCTTGGCGGCCGTCTGGAAGGTGCGGGCCCAGGGCTGGCTGGAGTTCATAGCGATAGCGACGCAGAACGCCGACGCACTCATCACATAGATGAGGCTCAACGCCTTGAGCGCCAAGATGGAACCCCTCGACCGCATCATCGCACGATAGCCAAATACACTGCGATTTGTCTCGCTCCGGCACACTTTGCCGTTAATAAACGACAGGATGATGGCGGCGTAAAGCCTCGACTTTCCTAGGAATTGAGGCTTTAGAGCAACGACTCAACCCAGAGGGTGTTGCTTGGGTACAGGCCTGCGACCCGGAGGTCACCATGGCGAATCCCAAATCGACGGCACAAATCCAAGGTCACCCCATCCACCCGATGCTGGTGCCCTTCCCCATCGCCTTCTTCACGGCCGCACTCGTCTGCGACCTCGTGTTCTAGACGTCCGGGAGCATGTTCTGCTTCGAGGCGACCGAGTGGCTCCTCGGCATCGGCGCCCTCATGGGGCTCGCGGCAGGGCTCGCGGGCCTCATCGACTTTTTCGGGGACCACAGCATCCGCAGGCTTACCATCGCCTGGTACCACATGGGCGGAAACCTGACGATCGTGGCTCTGGAAGGTGCGAACTGGGGCCGACGCTTCGCCGGCGGTCCGGACGTCATCATTCCCGGTGGCTTCATCATGTCCTTGGTTGCCGTGCTGGGGATGCTGGTGACCGGCTGGCTCGGCTGGGAGATGGTCTATCGCCGCCGTGTCGGCATCATGGAACAAGAGACCCTGGTCACCGACGAGAGTCTGACACCCGGTAAACCGCGCAGAGCCGCGTAGCTAGACTGCCTCCGCCGACGTCGGCAAAAGGGTGATGTCGATCACCTTATCGCCAAACCGCGGATGTGTTGCCGTCAGTCGCACCGTGCCCGCTGTGTCGCGCGCCCGCACCCACACGGCCCCTACACCCCCGATCAGCACGAACGGATTGTCGCCGATCAGGTCCGCCGGCCCTTCCAGCTTCAGCAAGATGGCATCGTTGGCGAACGGCCGCACATTACCGAACTCATCCGTGACGCGCAGCACAATGCGCGTCGCGTCGGCGCCGTCCGCAGTCAGCTGGGTATCATCGGGCTGGACAAGGAACTGCTGATCGACACCGCGACCGGAATAAGTCTTGGAGATGGCCTTCCTGCCCTTGATGTAACCGTCGATCCTGAGATCGCCCCACTTCCACCAGCCCTTGGCACCGAACAGGTCGATGCTGAATGGTGGATATTTCAGGTATTTGAATTGCTCCCGATCCGGGTCGACTTCGGCAAGCAGATCCCAAACCTCGCCGTTCTTCGAATAGAGCTTCAGGTGATCACAGTTCGACGAGATCAGGGCAACCCCGAAGTGCGTTGGCTCGTCGCCCGCCGCCCAATGGAACGCCGGCTCCAACACGACCTCTTCTTCGGGCTCGCATTGCGAGCGGTAGAATCCGGCCGCCGGCTTCGGCAGACGGAAGATATCGGCGACCCCGTGGTAGCAGATGCGGTCGCCCGAGCCGAAATCGAAATGCGTGTTGTAATCGAAGGCGCACCAGGCGATGCCGCCGGCGTACTGCGGATTGGAGGCCAGGGCATCGTGGACACGGGCGTGGCGGATGGTGTGCTCCCGCTGCACCGCGTCGTTGTCGGTCGATTTGGTCGGGTAGGTGTGTCCGACGAATTCGGTATTGAGATAGCGCGGATGGTTCGGCGGCTTCAGCGGCCAGCCGAAGTCGTTCATCGTGAATACGTCTTCCAACAGTTCGGAATCGTACAGATAGCGAATTCCACCGGTCTGCCGCGTGGAATCAAGCTTGCGCGCCAAGGCGTTGGTGCGCGTGTAGAAGTCGTGGTCGTCCTGGGACTCGTTGATGCGCACGCCCCACAGGATGATCGAAGGATGGTTCCAGTCGCGCTCGATCATCCGTGCAACGTTATCGACGGCAATGTCCTTCCATGCCGCGTCGCCGATGTGCTGCCACCCCGGGATTTCCTCGAGCACAAGGAGGCCAAGCTCGTCGCAGGCGTCCAGGAAGTGGCGCGATTGCGGATAGTGCGATGTGCGCACGATGTTGCACTTGAGCTCTTTGCGCAGAACCTCGGCGTCGCGGCGCTGGACGCGTCCGGGCATCGCCTGCCCGACAAAGGGGAAGGTCTGATGGCGGTCAAGACCGCGCAGCTTCAAGACCTTGCCGTTGAGCTCGAAACCGTGGTCGGTGAATTCGGCGTGGCGGAAACCCGTGCGGAGAGCCAATTCGTCAACTACCTTATTGCCCTCAAGCAGGCGGACCCGGACCGTGTAAAGGTATGGCCGCTGCAGCGACCATAGCGTCACGCCCCGCAGCGGCGTGAACGTCACCGTGATTGGTTCGCCGGGACCACCAGCCACAGCAACCGTCTGGACCGCACGACCGATTACCTTTTCCTTGTCGAGGACAACAGCCTCCAGCGACAATCCGGCTCCTGCCGGGCCTTCGAGGTAGCAGAGCACGTCGAGCCCCGGCCTGCCGGTCAGCACGTCCTTAGGTCGCACGAAGACATTCTCGATGAAGGTCTGCGGCACGACGCGCAGAGACACCTCGCGATAGATGCCGCCGAATGTCAGATAATCGATCTGGTTGCCGAACGGAGGGATGTCAGGACGTTCGGTGGAGTCGACATCGACAGCGAGCACGTTGTCACTGTCGAATTTCACATGCGGCGTAATTTCGAACGAGAATGGAGTATAGCCGCCCTTGTATTCACCCAACCTGGTGCCGTTGATCCACACCGTCGAAGCCGTCATCGCACCTTCAAAGTCAACGAAAATTCGTCGGCCGTGCGCATGCCCGGGCAACCGGAAGCGGCGACGATACAGCGACACAAACTCGTAATCCTTGTCGTCGAAGCCGTGCCAGGGCAACGGTCTGTTGGTATGCGGAATGACCACGCGGTCGAACTTGGAGTCATCGAAGCCTACATCGTGGCCGCCGGCCACAACGGACGGGCTGAACCGCCAGCCGCGATTGACGGGGAAGATCAGTCGTTCCGATGTATCGATTTCCGTCTGCGCCCGTGCACCTCGCCCCAGCGCGGCGCCGGCCACCGCCGTTCCCGTCGTCTTGATGAAATCGCGTCGATCCATGCCATTTCCCCGGTCGCAAACGATTCACATTTATCATATCAATGGATGAACCGCTTCACCACACTCCCGTGGTAGATTTCACGTCTGCGCGAGCGGCACAACCCCGTCACGATGGCAGCGCTCACAGCCTTGCGAATGAAATTGGTCGGCGAAATGTCCTCGTGCCACAAGCGCGGCGCTGCAAAGGTACTTGTCCATCCGCGTCGAGGCGGCCCATGACAAGGGCCCGAGGAAGGTGAAGAGAGGCCACATGCGATCCCAGGAATTGAACACGGTACGACGGCCGCAGCGATCACATCCGCCCGCGAATGTGCTGCGCCCGGACGCCGCAGCGCAGTTTCCCACAAGTCCGATCTACAGTCGGCGCATCAACATGCCTCCACGCCGATATCGAGAGCTCATCATGAAAGTCGCCGTCACCAGCCAGAACTTCCAGACGATCACGCCACACGCCGGCAAGGCACGGCGGTTTCTTGTGTACGAGATCGATGCCGGCGGCGAAGCGGTGGAAACCGCGCGGCTGGACCTGCCGATGGAAATGTCGATGCACGAGTTCCGCGGAGGGATGCATCCGCTGGACGAAGTTCAGGTCCTCATTGCGGGCAGTGCCGGACCGGGCTTCATCGCCAAGATGAAGGCGCGCGGGATCACAGCCGTGACTACCTCCGAGACCGACCCCCGCACGGCGATCAAGGCGTATTTCGCCGGAACGCTCGAACCCGCGGGCGAGGATGAAGGTTGCAAATGTTCCTGCGGCGGACATCGCTGACGGCACCGACCAATTGCTTGGCGCTGCGTCATGCGTGCGGGCGATTCCCCGAAGGTCTACGCAAACTTCCCTGACTTCGCCCAGCCGCGCGGCGGCAGGCGGCCGGCCTGGGCGCGCAGACCCTTCCAGGCCTTGAGTTCCGACGGCTCGAATGTGCGGTTGTTGTTGTCGATCAGGCCGTCCTTCCACGTGAATGCCGTGGCGTCGAGCAGGCCGCCATCGTGATACTTCTGAAGGCGAACGCCCTGGCCTCGCGCCATCTCCGGAACTTCCGCCAAGGGAAAGATGAGAAGCTTGCGGTTGTCGCCGATGACCGCGACGCTGTCGCCGTCGACGAAGCGGCACACCGCTGCCTCGCCGGGCATTTTCACGTTCATCACGCGCTTGCCGGCCTTGGTCATGGCCACCGCGTCGTCCTCGCCGGTGATGAACCCGTGTCCCGTGGAGGCGGCCAGGAGGAGCCTGCGCCCTTCCTGATGCACGAACATCGTCACCAGATCAGCTTCGGGCGCCAGATCGATGAACGTGCGGATAGCTTCACCGTTGCCGCGCCCGCCTGGCAGTTTCGAGCAGTCCAGCGTGAAGAAGCGGCCGTCGGTTGAGAACATCATCAGTTTGTCGGTGGTCTCGGCGTGCAGCCAGAAGCGACCGCGGTCGCCTTCACGATACTTGACCGCATCCGACGGTTCCTGATGGCCCCGGTAGCTGCGCAGCCATCCTTTCTCGGAGCAGACGATGGTGATCGGCTCGCGCTCGACCTGGGTGGCGAGTTCGACCGCCTCCTCGGCGACGGCCTGAATCTTCTCGATGAGCTTGGCTTCGGCGATCTGGGTCCGGCGTTTGCCGAGTGCGGTCCTCATCCCGAATTTTGCGTCGACCTCCTTCAACTCGGTGATAAGGCGCTCAGACTTCAATTTGTCGGAGCCCAGCAGCTTTCTCAGGTCCCTCTGCTCCTTGGTCAGCCCGTCGTGCTCGGCGCGGATTTCCATTTCTTCCAACTTGCGCAAGCTGCGCAGGCGCATGTTGAGGATTGCTTCGGCCTGATTATCGGTGAGCCTGAAGGCCTTCATCAGGACCGGTTTCGGCTCGTCCTCGGTGCGGATGATCTTGATGACCTTGTCGAGGTTGAGGAAGACCGCGAGATAACCTTCCAGCACTTCCAGGCGGGCAGCGATCTTCTCCAGGCGGTGCTGGGTGCGGCGCTCCAGGACTTCGCGCCGGAGATCGATGAAGGCAAGAAGCGCATCCTTGAGGCTCATCACACGCGGCACGAGGCCCTTGTCGAGCACGTTCATGTTGAGCGGTATGCGGGCCTCGAGGTCGGTCTGGCGGAACAGTTGCTCCATCAACAGCTCGGGCTCAACCACGCGGCTCTTGGGTGTCAGAACGATGCGGATATCTTCGGCGGACTCGTCATGCACGTCGTCGAGCAGCGGCAGCTTCTTCTGTTCGATCAGCTCGGCGATGCGTTCGATCAACTTGGCCTTCTGCACCTGATACGGGATCTGATCGACCACGATCTGGTACATGCCGCGCGTACCCTCTTCCTTCCTCCAGCGGGCGCGGACACGGAACGAGCCGCGGCCGGTCTTATAGGCCTCGGCCAGGGATTCCGGTTCGTCGAAGATAATGCCCCCGGTCGGGAAGTCTGGTCCCTTGACGTATTTCAGGAGCGTGGTGTCACGGGTGTTCGGATTGTCGATCAGCGCGATCGTGGCGGCGCAGAGCTCACCGAGATTGTGCGGCGGAATCGAGGTCGCCATGCCCACGGCGATGCCGCTGGAACCGTTGGCGAGCAGGTTGGGAAAGGCCGCCGGAAGCACGACGGGCTCTTCTTCCGTGCCGTCATAGGTGGGACGGAAATCGACGGCGTTCTCGTCGAGCCCCTGCAGGAGGGTCTGGGCAATCTCCGTCAGGCGCGCTTCGGTGTACCGCATCGCGGCGGGATTATCGCCGTCGACGTTGCCGAAGTTTCCCTGGCCCTCGACCAGCGGATAACGGACGGCGAAGTCCTGCGCCAGCCGTACCATGGCGTCGTAGACCGCCTGGTCGCCGTGCGGATGATACTTGCCGATGACGTCGCCGACGACACGCGCACACTTCTTGAACCCCGCCTGCGGGTTGAGGCCCAGCAGGCGCATGGCGTGCAGCAGTCGGCGGTGAACCGGCTTGAGACCGTCACGCGCATCAGGCAGTGCGCGCTGCGTGATCGTGGACAACGCATAAGCGAGGTAGCGCTCGCTTAGCGCGCTGGCCAGCGGTTCGGGGCGAATGTCGTCTTTGACGGGCGTGGCGGTCATGCGGGTACGTCTACTGGAGTTGGCGGCGCATCGGGTCTCCCGGGATCGGGGCGAACGACATCTACCGCGATTCGCTATCCTCATGCGCTGCAAGAGCATCGAGACGCAAGCGCGCGGACGGCAATGCTTTTCCCTGTGGGCGCAAAACCCTTTCCAGGAGGAAATGGCCGGTCAGAGCAAGGCCTGCCACGATGTCTGCGGTGTTCACATCGCTGTTCTGGGAGGCGAGCAAGAAGGCAGGCAGAGCAAAAAGCTTGCGCGCATAAGGGGCGCCCGCTCCTCCTGAGACCGCCCGGCCCGACCTGGGAGACACGTAGCGAAGGTCGTCGACCGCACCCGTGGCCGCGCATTGCGTAAGGTCGAGGCCGAAGCCAAGGCCTTCCAGGAGCCCCACCTCCCACCGGATGTAGAGCGGACCCCAGTGTCCCAGGCCGTCCTCCATCATGGCGTCGAGCAGGATATTGGCGGCGACGAATACCGCCTCGTGCGGCTCGCGTTCGGGCAGAGCCGCACCTGCAACAGAGGTGAGGGCGTTGAGCCCGATCAGAGCGGTGCGGTGCTCCATCAATTCGCCGGCGCGGGACTGATCGAGTTCCGTGCTGTAATTGCCGAGATGCTCGGAGAGACGCGCGCGCCAGTTGAGACGCACACCATTGCCCGGCTGAAGGATCGGTTTCGACCGCCGTGACCCTCCGCCGCGCACGAGGCCCAGGTGGCGACCGTGCGACTTCGTCAGTGCCTCCAGGATTGACCCGGATTCGCCGTGTGGCCTGGCGGACAGAACGATGGCGGTGTCAGACCACTCCAAGACGTCTTCCTCCGCTCCACGTCGCTGGGCAGCTCCACCATTCGCAGGGGTGAAACGAGGTATCTCGATCCGCTCCGATCCCCGGAAATGCAGCGAGCAATTCAGGCCGGGTTCGAGTCAACTACTCCTCCGGAAACTCGAGGCCCATCGCTCGATAATGTTCGCGCTTTTCGGCCCAGTCTTCGCGGACCTTGACGAACAGAAACAGGTGCACACGGCGGCCGAAGGTGTCCTCCATCTCCTTGCGCGCCAATTCGCCGATAGTCTTGATCGCGGCCCCGCCCTTTCCGAGTACGATCGCCTTCTGGCCGTCCCGCTGGACATAGATTGTCTGGTCGATCTTCACCGAACCGTCCTTGCGCTCCTCCCATTTCTCGGTCTCCACCGCGGACGCGTACGGCAGTTCGTCGTGCAGGCGCAGATAGAGCTTCTCGCGGGTGATCTCAGCGGCGAGCAGGCGCGACGGGATGTCTGCAGCCTGATCGGCGGGATAAAGCCAGGGACCTTCCGGCATCTTCGCGGCGCACCAGCCGGCAAGATCGCCTACACCGTCGCCATTGCGGGCTGACAGCATGAACACCCGTTCGAACGCGCCTGTCGCGTTAAGCCTTTCCGCCAGGGGTAGGAGATCGGCGCGCTTCATGGCGTCGATCTTGTTGAGCGCGAGCGCGGCCTGACGGTTTGCCGCCTTCAGGCCTTCGATGATGGCATTGCTGTCGCGTGCCGCATGACCTTGCGGATCCGCGGCAAGGTCGGCGGCATCGACAAGCAACACGACGGCGTCCGCGTCCCCTGCCCCCGTCCAGGCGGCTGCCACCATCGCGCGATCGAGGCGACGGCGCGGCTCGAAAATACCGGGTGTGTCAACGAAGACGATCTGCGCCTCGTCACGGATTGCGACACCGCGCACGTTCATGCGCGTGGTCTGCACCTTCGGGCTGACAATTGCGACCTTGGATCCGACCAGGGCGTTGACCAGCGTGGACTTGCCGGCGTTGGGAGCCCCGATGATCGCGGCGAAGCCGCAGCGCAAAGTCATGGAGCTAGTCCCAGTCTCGCCAGCATCTTCCGGGCAGCATCCTGTTCCGCTTCGCGCTTGGAGCCGCCGGTTCCCGTCTCGAACCCCTTGCCCGAGACGCTGACCTGGACGGCAAAGCGCGGCGCATGGTCGGGCCCGTCGCGTCCCACCAGCGTGTAGGCTGGAGCTCCGTTGTCGCCCTTGCGGCCCTGAGCCCATTCCTGCAGGGCCGTCTTGGGATCGCGCATGTCGGAACCGAGTTGCGCAAATTGATCCGCCCATAGACGATCCACGAACCGGCGCGCTGCCTCCAGTCCGCCGTCGAGATAGAGCGCCGCGATCAAGGCCTCGCAGGTCCCGGCCAGAATCGCGACCTTGCGACGCCCGCCGCTGCCCGCCTCCGAGCTTGCCAATATGATGTGATCGGCGGCGCCGCCGGCCTCGGCCGCGGCGGCACAAGCCTCGCCGCGCACCAGCGCGTTGTACTTGAGCGCAAGCGCACCTTCGCTGTCGGACGGATAAAGCGTGTGCAGATTCTCGGCAATGATAAGTCCGAGCACGCGATCGCCCAGAAACTCCAAACGCTCGTTGGAACGCTCGGAGCGCGCGCTGGCGTGGGTCAGCGCCCTCTTCAGGAGTCCAGGGTCCTTGAAGCGGTATCCGAGGCGTTCCTCGAACTCAGTCAATGAGGGTGAAGAGCCGTTCGTAGCGGATCGCCCACGGCCACGTCCAGAAGCTCCACCACTGCGTTTTTGTTTCATCGATCGAGACGAATTTGAACTCGGCCTTGCCGATCAGGTTTTCGCCCGGAAGATAGCCCACTATGCCGCGACTGTCGTCCGAATCATCGCGGTTGTCGCCCATCATGAAATAGTGGCCCGGCGGCACGACATAGACCTGCGTCGTATCGAGCGGACCGTCGGCAACGGTGTCGAGGACGTAGTACGACTTGCCGTTGGGCAGGGTCTCCCGGTATTTCGCAATGTGATGTTCGTAGCCGTTGTCGCTCTCGATGAAATCGCCGACGCGCACTTTTGGAACGGGTTTGTCGTTGATGTAGAGCACGCCGTCGAGCATCTGTATACGATCGCCGGGCAGGCCAACGACACGCTTGATGAAGTCGGACGACGGGTCAGACGGCAGGGCAAACACTACCACATCGCCGCGTTCCGGTTCTCGCGCCATCACCCGACCGAACGATGGCAGGAAGCGGCCCCACGGGAAGGCGTAACGGCTGTAGCCGTAGGAGAACTTCTGGACAAAGAGGTAATCGCCGACGAGGAGCGTGTCTTCCATCGAGCCCGACGGGATGTTGTAGGGTTGGAAGAAGAAGGTGCGTTCGAACAGCGCGATCAGGAGCGCGAAGACCAGGATCTTGGTCAACTCCAACCAGTCACTTTGTGACTTGGGCTCCGCGGGATTCGCAACAGGCGACTCGACGTCCGCGGCCGCCTCGTCTGCCGCTTGGTCGGCGCCTGTTTCCTCAATCGAAACCTCGGCTTGAGGCTCGACCGACGCGGGCGCGATGGGTGAAATCTCGTTCATGCGGGCGGCAGGGAACCGGATGGCGGGCGAGCCGTCAAGGCAAATGGGCGTTTACCTTGTCGGTGACACCGGTTCCGCAGAGATGATGACGATGGCCTGGGCCAGCGGAAAATCGTCGGTGATCGACAGATCGATGACAGCCTTATGGTCCGCGAGTGTGATCTCCTCCAGGCGCTTCAGGGCACCGCCCGTGAGACGCAAAGTCGGCTTGCCCCCTGGGAGGTTGACGACCCCCATATCCCGCCAGAACACCCCGGCGCGAAGGCCGGTCCCCAGCGCCTTGGAACAGGCCTCCTTGGCGGCGAAGCGTTTGGCATAGCTGGCCGCACGGTTGGCGCGCCGATCGGACTTGGCACGCTCGACGTCGGTGAAGATGCGGTTGAGGAAGCGCTCGCCAAACCGGTCGATGCTCTCCTGCACCCGGCGAATATCAATCAGGTCGGACCCGAGCCCCAGGATCATGACCTCGCCCCATCCATCAGCTGCCGCATCTTGCGGATCGAGGCCTCAAGGCCGACGAAGATCGCTTCACCGATCAGATAATGACCGATGTTGAGCTCGCGGATCTCGGGAATAGCGGCAATGGGCGCGACGTTCTCGTAGGTAAGGCCGTGGCCGGCGTGAATCTCGAGCCCGATGGAGGCGCCGTAACGGGCCGCGTAGCGCACCTTCTCGAGCAGGCGCTTCTGCTCATCGCCGCGCGCTTCGCTGTAGGCGCCGGTGTGCAACTCCACAACCGGTGCGCCGATGGCGCGCGAGGCATCAAGTTGTTGTTTGTCCGGTTCGACGAAAATCGAGACGCGGATCCCGGCATCGACCAGCTCGCGCACAATCGGAGCAAGCCGCGCCTGCTGGCCCATGGCATCAATGCCGCCCTCGGTCGTGCGCTCCTGCCGGTTCTCGGGGACGATGCAGCAGGCATGCGGAATATGGCGCAGCGCAATGGATTTCATTTCCTGCGTCGCAGCCATCTCCAAGTTGAGCGGCAAGGCGATCTCCAGCCGCAATTGCTCGATGTCGCGATCGGTAATGTGACGGCGGTCTTCGCGGAGATGGGCCGTAATGCCGTCGGCGCCGGCCTTCGCGGCCACCACAGCAGCCCTCAGCGGGCTCGGATGGGTGCCACCGCGGGCCTGCCGAACGGTTGCCACGTGATCGATGTTCACGCCCAGTCGCAGTCTTTCCATCAGTTCAAGTCGCTCGAAAGGATCAGCTTTGCGATCAGATTATCCGAAGCGCGCGTCATCCCCCAGCCCAATCCTGCCTCGACGCTGACCGGCCCAGCGTAGTCGACGACTGCAAAGAGCTGGTGCGACTGCTGCGCCAGCGGCAGGAATCGGCGTAACGGACCGAAATCGTCATATTCCTCGGCAGCCACCGCCAAGGTGTCCGAAAAGTGCCAAGCAAGACGGGAGGCCGGCGCAAAGTCGAGCCGCGACAAGCCTTCATAGGAATTGTCGAGAATCGGGTTGAAGATCAGATCCAACTGTCCCAGGCGCCAACCGAAGATCGGGCGTATCTCGGAGGTGAACCGTTTCCTGTCCCAGCCCGTCTGGTTGTAGCTGAACTCGAAATTGATGCCGTAGAAGAAGGTGCGATCGGCGGCACCCGGCGACACGAACAAACCTCTCAGCTTGACGCCATTGAAGCGCGTATCACCGTTCGGCTCGATGCTGTACAACGGCGCGTACAACCCGGCCTCGAACCAATCCGTCACGCCATAGGCCCACTCGGCGGTGCCGTTCAGGGTCCGGTCAGGGCTCACGCCGCCCGGAAAGTCAGGCACCTTGCGACCGGCGAACGTGTAATTGCTATGCAAGGTGAGATTGACGGAGCCGGGCGCGGCAATGGTTGCGTCGTAGACCTGGATCTCGTCCGTCTGGCCACGGGCTGCAGCACACGACAGTAGCACCGTGACGATGACAACCCATCCGGCAGGTGTTCCGCACCTATCCCCGACGGGGAAAGTCAAGACACGATCATTCACGCCAAGCCCCGGCTCCCCGGTTTCACAGCGGGTGTACCGCGCAGGTGTGGAGGAAGTTTGTCGGCCTCCCAGGCGGGAACCTTTAGGGTGGCGAGCGCCACCAGCTTGACGCCAATCTTCGCCTTGCCTCCGGAGCGGTCAATCAAACAGGCGGCAGCGACAGGTTTGCCGCCTGCAGCGCGGATGGCATCCAAGCATTCCCGGGAGGAAAGTCCCGTCGTGACGATATCTTCCACCATCACGACCGGCTGGTTCCTGGCGAGCACGAAACCACGACGCAGCTGGAATTTCCCGTCTTGCCGCTCCACATACATTGCCGGCAGGCCGAGCTGCCGGCCCATCTCGTAGCCCGGCACGATCCCGCCCACGGCCGGCGAGACGATGGCCGTGAATTCCGCCGTCACCTCCTCGCGCACCTTCTGTGCCAGCGCCTTGCACAGCTTGGCCGTGCGGCGCGCGTCCTGGAAGACCAGCGCCTTTTGCAGGAACGTGTCGGAGTGCAGGCCACTGGACAGTATGAAGTGGCCTTTGAGCAGGGCGCCCGCCTTTTCAAATTCGGATAGAACTTGCTGTGGTGTCATGCCCCCTATGCCTCGCTACGCTCGTTCGCCACTGTCCGCGCCGAAGCGGGAGCGGACGGCACAACGACCGCCATTTCACGCTGCTGGCGGCTGCGGCGTCCCTTCCGGCTCGCGGACGCGGTCGACCGATTCGACCACTTCCGATACCCGTAGCGCACCGATGACGTTCTGCAAATGGGCCACGTCGCGCACCACGATGT
This sequence comes from Alphaproteobacteria bacterium, assembly GCA_028871345.1. Lineage (GTDB taxonomy): Bacteria > Pseudomonadota > Alphaproteobacteria > Micropepsales > Micropepsaceae > Rhizomicrobium. Next base: position 14,921 of record JAGWNK010000053.1, read on the forward strand.
CGACCTGAAACTCGAAGAACAGCGGGTTCCGGTTGGTCGTCTTCATGTTGAAGATATTGCCGCCGGAATTGCCGATGGCCGTCATGGCCGCGCCCAAGGAGCCCGCGGCGTTCTTCACGCGCACCTTGAGACGCGCCACCGACGGACCGATTTCGGCGGCATGACTTCCCCAGGCGACGTCGAGCCAGTCGTCCATGGTCGATTGCGCTTTTTCGAGCTCGGCGCAGTCGATCGTGTGGATGACGGCGCCCTGCCCCGGCACCATGAGGCCCACGATGCGGTCGCCGGGCAGAGGATGGCAACAGGTGCCGAGGCGGTAGGCGACGCCTGCCGTAAGGCCCCGGATCGAGATGCGCTTGTCTCCGGGAGTTTCCTCCAGCACAACCCGCTTGCGGCGTTCCGGATCGCGCTTGAGCTCCGGATAGACGGCTTCAAGGACTTCGCGGCCGCGCAACGAGCCCTGCCCGACCTGGGCAAGCACGTCGTCAGCCTTGTTGAGCCCCAGTTTCTTGGCCACGCCATCCACCGCCTTGTCGGTGAGCTCGAACTTTTCTTCGGCGAAGACCTTCTCCAGAATCTTGCGGCCGAACTTGATGTGCTCGCCGCGCTGCTGCTGGCGGAGGAAGCGTTTGATCTCGGCGCGGGCCCGGCCAGTGACCACGAACTGCTCCCATAGCGGGGACGGCGTCTCGTCTTTGCCGGCGATGATCTCCACCTGATCGCCATTGCGCAGCGGGGTGTACAGCGGTACCGGCACGCTGTTGACCTTGGCGCCCAGCGTGCGGTGACCGAGATCGGTGTGAACCTGATAGGCGAAATCGATCGGCGTCGCACCGCGCGGCAGCGGAATCAGGTCACCTTTGGGCGTGAAACAGAATACCTGATCCTGGTAGAGGTTGAGGCGCGACTGTTCGAAGAACTCCTCGGCGGTATTCCCCTGTTCGAGCAGGTCCACCATTTCGCGCAGCCATTCGTAGGCGCGGTTCTCGGGTGTTTTGGGCGCCTCGCCGCCGGCATCGCGATAGCGCCAATGGGCTGCGACGCCGCGCTCGGCGACATCGTGCATCTCCTCGGTGCGGATCTGCACCTCCACGCGCTGCTTTTCGGGGCCGATGAGCGTCGTATGCAGCGAGCGGTAGCCGTTCGGCTTGGGCGTTGAGATGAAGTCCTTGAAGCGCGCCGGTACCGCCGGCCAACTCGTGTGCAGCACGCCGAGCGTGCGGTAGCAGTCGAGCTCGCTCTTGACGATGACGCGGAAGGCGATGACGTCGGAGAGCTGTTCGAAATTGACCTTCTTGTCCTGGAGCTTGCGCCAGATCGAATAGGGGCGCTTGGAACGGCCGTAGACCCAGGCGTCAACGTCCTTTTCGGCAAGCTTGCGCTTGATCTGGTCGGCGACGCGATCGATCAGCTTGTCGCGCGAGGTGTCGAGACGTTCGATGCGCGTAATGATCGAATTGCGGGCATCGGGATGCAGCTCGGCGAAAGCCAAGTCCTCGAGTTCCTCGCGCATGTGCTGCATGCCGATTCGCCCGGCGAGCGGCGCATAGACGTCAAAGGTTTCCTGGGCGATGCGGCGCCGCTTCTCCGGTTCCTTGATGAACTGCAGCGTCCGCATGTTGTGCAGCCGATCAGCCAGCTTCACCAGAAGTACCCTGATATCGTTCGACATCGCCAGCATCAGCTTGCGGAAGTTCTCCGCCTGCTTGGTGCGCTCGGAGAAGACTTCGAGGCCCGTCAGCTTGGTGACGCCATCGACCAGATCGGCGATCTCCTGACCGAAATTGACCTTGATGTCGTCGTAAGTCGCCAGCGTGTCTTCGATCGTATCGTGCAGCAGCGCGGTGGCGATGGTCGCCTCGTCGAGCTTGAGCTCGGTCAGGATGGCAGCGACTTCCAGGGGATGCGCGAAATAGGGATCGCCGGAAGCGCGGAACTGCTTGCCGTGCGCCTTCATCGCGAAGACGTAGGCCTTGTTCAGCAAAGCCTCGTTGGCGCCGGGGTCGTAGGCCTTCACGCGGTCGACCAGCTCGGTCTGGCGCATCAGCTTGCGGCGGCCGCGTGCCTTGGGAGGCGCTATCGGCACCACGTTGGTCTTGTCGGCAGATGGTGAAGCGGCCGTCATGGCCAGCATTATATAGGCGCGGATTTCGGAAATCGGAAATGCAGACAGCAGAAGCGGAATGGCCGGCTCGCGGCCGGCCATGACGCGTCGACGGACGCATGCTCGAGCCTGGACAGGCGGCTACTCCTCGTAGTCCGCCTCCGGCTCAGGCTGCGGCTCGGCACGACGCTGGGCTTCGCTGGTGAGGGCACGCAACAGCTCTTCTTCCGTTACCTGGCGGAACTGCGGATCCTCACGGCCCTCGTCGGTGTCCGGGCGCTGCTCTTCCGGCTCGTCGACCTCGGCGTGCTTCTGCAGCGACTTGATGTGATCCTCTTTGAGGTCCTCCGGCTTCAGAAGCTTTGCCGCGATCTCACGCAGCGCGACCACCGGGTTCTTGTCGCGGTCGCGGTCGACCAGCGTCTCGGCGCCGCCCGAAAGCTGACGTGCACGGAACGATGCAGCGAGCACAAGATCGAACCGGTTGGGAATCTTGTCGACGCAGTCTTCGACGGTAACGCGAGCCATGGGCAGTCCTTAGACGGTCGTGGAAGGGGGCGGAACCTATAAGAAACGTCCCCCGCGAGCAAGGCCTATTCTGCGGCGGTACGCACTTCATGTTCCGCTCGTAGCGGCTTGATCCGCCTCCAAGTTTCCACCGCCTGCGCCAGGATCAATGCGAATACAAAGAGCAGTGCGGCCTCCGTGTAAAGCATGACCTGAGCCGAATGCGCCGCCAGGCGCGCCGGCGGCTGCCCGCCCTGGATTGCGACTCGAAAGGCCATCCGGACCACGATAAGGCCCACGAAGAGGGCAATTCCGACCGGTGACATTCGGCTGGTGATCGCCCCGGTCTGCGGATCGATCGAGAACTCCTGGTGGCGGGCCAGAACAAACCCAAGCAGAAGGCCAGCCACCGCGGCGGCCGTGAAGATGGCGAGCGCTGTAACGTCCGGGCGCGGCGAGGCCGCAAAAGGCGCAATCATCAGCAAGCCGATGACCGCCGGCCTGATCCACAGGCGCGAAGGCTTCACTGGGCGTCCTTTCGCGGCGCGCGACAGCCGCCAGACGACGAGCGCCAGAAAGGGCAGCGCAATGAGGTAAGGCAAGTACGGCTGCACCATAACGCATCCACGCTGACACCCGCCGCGACTTTACGGGAATCGGCCTCAGAGGCCGTTTGGAAATTCACGATTAGGGATTCCAGGGGACGGCCGATTGTGATTCAAGCTTGGGATGTGGACCGAGCAAAGCCGTGGCCGGATGGCCAAGATCGCCAAGAAGACCAAGCGTTACCCCTCCGACCTGACGGACGAGGAG